>JBBJLY010000341.1:0-7675 GCA_037720695.1 Kofleriaceae bacterium
GCTCGATCGTGCGACGGTGCGTCCCGGCGAGCGGGTCACTGGCAAGATCCGCGTCACCCACGGCGGTGCACCGGTCAAGGCCGAGGTCGCGCTGTCGGCTGCCGACGAGGGCGTGTTGCAGCTGATCAGCTACCAGACGCCAAATCCGATGAAGACGTTCTACGCGTCGTATGGCCTCGGCGTCGATGCCGGCACGAACTGGAACCGCATCGCGCGGCTCGCCGATCCGCAGGCGGGCGATCCGGACGAGGGTGGCGACGGTGGTTCGCGGCTCACCGGCCAGCGCGTGCGCTCTCGGTTCGTGGCCTCGGCGTACTGGTCACCGATGCTCGTGACGGACGCCAACGGCGAGATCGCGTTCTCGTTCGTCGCACCGGATAACCTCACCGCGTACCGGCTGATGGCCGTCGCGTCGGATACCGGCGCGCGGTTCGGCGCGGGCGAGCTCCGGCTCACCGTCAACAAGCCGGTGATGGCCGCGCCCGCGTTGCCGCGCTTCCTGCGCTCGGACGATGCCGCCTCGGTCGGCATCGTGATCCACAACAACACGGATCACGCCGGGCTCGCGTCCGTGACCGCAAAGGCCGACGGCGCGACCCTCGCGACCACGAAGCAGAGCGTGCAGGTGCCGGCGAGAGGCTCGAGTCGCGTGCGGTTCGCAGCGAAGGCGTCCCAGAACGCCGCCGCGACCTTCGAGTTCTCGGTCGCACTAGGCAGCGAGACGGATGCGGTGCGCGTCACCGTGCCGATCGATCGCCCGCGCGTCATCGACCGCCGGTTGATCGTCGAGCAGCAGCTGAAGGCTGAGACCTGGTCCGGCTCGATCGCGGTCGGCAAGGATGTGCTCCGCAAGGAGAGCTCGCTCGCGATCACGATCGATCGCACGGGCCTCGGCGACCTCGCACCAAGCCTGCGGGCGCTGGTCGAGTATCCGTACGGTTGCCTCGAGCAGACGATGTCGCGGTTCGTGCCGCTCGTCGCGGCGCGTGACCTCGCGAACACGCTCGACGAACCGAGCCTCCAGGGCACGAAGGCGAGCGCGTTCGTGTCCGCGGGCATCGCAAAGGTGATCCGCCACCAGCAGGGAGACGGCCTGTTCTCGCTGTGGCCGCAGTCGCAGACCTACCCGCACCTGTCGGCGTACGCGCTGTGGGGCCTGACGGTCGCCGAGAAGTCGGGCGAGCAGGTTCCGCCGGAGGTGTTCACCACGGGGCTGACGGCGCTGCGCAGCTACGCGAACACGGCCGGCAACCTGAAGCCCGACGGCGACGGCGCGACGATCGCGATGGCCGCCTACGTGATGGCGCTCCGTGGTCATCCCGACCGCGCGCTCGAGGCGCGGCTGTTCGGCCTGCGCGCCGGGCTGCCGAGGTGGGGCCAGGCGTTCCTGCTCCGCGCGATGAAGCTCTCGAGGTCCGATCCGAAGCAGCTCGCCGAGCTGAAGCAGCTGGTGGAAGAGGGCATCACCCTCGAGCGAGGCAAGGCCACCGTCAAGGAGCGCGGCGGTGGTGACCAGTACCACTACATGAACAGCGATATCCGAGCGACGGCGATGACGCTCGCGGCGCTGCTCGAGGTCGACCCGAACAGCAAGCTGATCGATCCGCTGGCGCTCGGGCTCAAGGCCGCACGCCAGTCCGATGGCACCTGGGTCTCGACGCAGGAGAATCTGTGGTCGCTGGTCGCGCTGGCGGACTACGGCCGGCGTGCGAAGACGGGCGAGACCACCGCGCGGATCACGCTCGGCGGTAAGGAGCTGATGACGCGCAAGGTGGTCGGCGCGGCGATCGCGACGATCAAGGTTCCGCTCGACGGGCTGACGAGCGACGACCTCGCGATCACCATCGACCACATCGCCCATGTCAGTGCGCGCATCACCGAGTCGCGGGTCGATGCCGGTGCGGCGATCTCGAAGGGTTTCGCGATCGAGCGCAAGTACGTCGATGCCGCGGGCAAGCCGGCGACCTCGTTCAAGGCGGGCGAGCTCGTCACCGTGAAGCTGTCGGTGACGAATGACGCCGCGCGCAAGTGGGTCGCGATGGTCGATCCGATCCCCGCCGGCTTCGAGGTGCTGAACCCCAAGCTCGCCTCGGGCGGGACGCAGCAGCAGCCGAACCCGACGGCGGGCCGTGGCTACCGCAACCACGTGTCGTGGGACCACGAGGAGCTCCGCGACGACCGCGTGCTGTGGTTCGCCGACAACATGTATGCCGGCACGTTCGAGCTCAGCTACCAGGCGCGCGCCACGATCGACGGGACGTTCAGTGCCATGCCCTCGACGATCGAGGCGATGTATCAGCCGGACATCCGTGGACGTACAGCGCGCACCCTGGTGACTGTCACGAAGTGAGGTGATAATCGGCGCTGGATGGAGGAGGACGCGAACAAGCCGCCGGGAGGTCCATCGGGGGACAACGACAACGAGATCAACAACGAGACCAGCGTGATCGATCTCGACGCGGTGATGGTCGAGCTCGATCCCCGCCCGGCGCCGGTTCCGCCTCCGCTTCCGCCGGCGCGACCTCCGGTGCCGAATCGCGGCCTCGATCAGTTGAAGGCGAAGCTCGCACGCAGCAAGCCGAAGCCCGAGGAAGCGACCGCGCCCGCCGCGCCGACCGTGTTCCCGGGGACGGCCCGGCCGGTACCTGCTCCGCCGACGCCGCCGATCGCGGCGAAGCCCGTGGTCCGAGAGACCGCGCCGATGCCCGCGCCGTCGCGCCCGCCGGCCCCGCCGAGCGACGTCGCAACGACGCCCGACGCGCGGCTGGCCCGCGAAGCCGACGCGCTCGCGGCGTCGTTCCCGACCCGGGCCGCGCTCGTGCAGGCGTTCCGCGCCCGGATCGCGATCGATCTGGCCGGCGATACGGCGGCGGCGACCCTGGCGTGCGGGCGCGCCGCCGAGCTCGCGCCCGATGCCCGCTTCGTCGTCGCCACGCGGCGCTGGATCGCTGGCCGCAACCACGATCGGGCAGGCGTCGCGGCAGCCGCGCGTGCCGAGATCCCGCTCGCGGGCGACGCGACCGAGCGCGTGGCGCTGCTGTGGCAGATCGCGCATGCCGAGGCGAGCGACCCCGAGCGCACGCTGCGACAGATCCTCGAGCTCGACGCTCACGACCTCGCGGCGTGGCTCGCGCTCGCAGCGTCGGCGATGCAGCGCAAGCAGCACAAGATCGCGGTCGAGGCGTGGGAGGCCGCGGCGGTGCACACCGAGGACCTGCTCGCGCGGGCCGCGTTCTACGCCTGTGCGGCGGGCGTCCGACAGGCCAGCCTGGGCGACGACGACGGGGCGCGCGACGATCTCGACCGCGCATTCGATGCCGACCCCACCAGCATCGCAGCGCTCGCGGGCCTCGAGTCGATCCACCTGCGCTCGCGCAAGCACGCCGAGCACGCCCGCATGGTCGCGCTCGAGGCATTGCGGGTCGGCGACCTCGATCCAGCGCTCGGCTATCACGAGCGCGCCGGCGAGCTGTACTGGGAAGGATTGCGCGACGCCAACGCCGCGGCGCAGTCGTTCGAACGTGCCGCGCGGATCGATGTCGCCGGGTCGATGAGCTCGCTCGGCAAGCTCGCGTCGCTGTACGAGCAAGAGGGTCGCCACGCACAGGTGGTCGAGGTCTACGAGCGCCTGCTCGGGCAGATCATCGATCCGGTGCGGCGAGGTGCCGTGCTGCTCCGGCTCGGTACGCTCTACGAGGACCGGCTCGACCGGCCCGACGACGCGCTGCGCTGCTACCGCGCTGCGCTCGAAGTCGCGCCGACCCTGGCGCCAGCTGCGCAAGCACTCGCGCGCGTGTATCAAGCGCGCAAGCGGTGGAACGATGTCGCGAACGTGCTGCTCGTCGAGGTCGAGCGGCTGACCGATCCCGCGTTGCGGGCCGCGCGCTACGTGGCGATCGCGGAGCTGCTCGAATCGCATCTCGGACCCAGCGCGCAGGTGATCGGTCTCCACGAGCGCGCACTCGCGCTGCATCCCGCCCAGGCGGCCTCGGTCGACGCCCTCGATCGGATCCATCGCGCAAATGATCGGTGGGACGAGGTCATCGCGCTGCACGAGGCCCAGCTCGGGACCACCGCACACCCGATGCGCAAGCGCGCGCTCCACCTCGCGCTCGCTGCGCTGTATCAGGATCGCGCCGCCGCGCCCGACAAGGCCGCCGATCATCTGCGCGCCGCGATGGCGGGGCCGCCGGATCAGTTCCCGGCACTGGTCTCGCTCGCGCGGGCGCTCGCCGACGCTGGTAAGTGGGCCGAGCAGGTCAGCGTGCTCGAGCGTCAGGCCGAGCTCCTGCGCGACGGTCCCGAGCTGGTCGCGACCCTGCACCGGATCGCGACCGTGATCGAGCACCGCCTCGAGGATCCTGCTCGCGCGCTCGCCGCGTACGCGCGCCTGCTGGAGCGCGAGCCGCGACACGAGCTCGCGGTCCAGGCCATGCTGCGGATCCACGTCGCGCAGGCGCGCTGGGAAGACGTGATCACCAGCGAGCGCAAGCTGCTCGAGATCACGGAGCGGCCCGAGGAAGCCGCGATCATCCTGCACCGGATCGGGCACGTCGCGGAGGACAAGCTCGCGCGTCCCGACGAGGCGATCACGGCCTACGAGACCGCGCTGGTCTACGTACCGACGGATCGCCCGGCGCGGGTCGCGCTCGAGCGACTGTTGCGCCTGGGCGGCAAGTTCGAGCGGCTGGCTGGCCTCCTGATCGAACAGGCCAGCGACGCCACCACCGCGGGTGATCGCGCACGGCTGCTCGCGCAGGCAGCGCTCGTGCGCGAGATGCATCTCGAGACCAGCGACGCCGCGAAGCTGTACGCGGAGGCGCTCGCGCTCGAGCCGGCGATGCCGACCGCGCTCTGGGGGCTGCAACGGCTGCAGATCCTGGCGGCCGACTGGACGGCGGTCGTCGAGACGCTCGGGCTCGTGCTGCAACGGGCCGAGCACCCGAAGACGCGCGCGCGGTTGCTCGTCCAGCTCGCACGCATCCACGAGCTCCGGCTCGCCGATCCGGTGCGCGCTGCGGAGCTCTACCAGCACGCGCTGACCACCGATCCGCAACCCGCGATCGTGTTCGAGCGGCTGCGCGTGGCGCTCGCCTATCCCGCACAACCGGCCGACGAGCCCGGCCGCTGGCTAGCCGAGGCCGCGCGATCGACCACCGATCCGCATCTCGCGTCGGGGCTGCTGCGGCTGCGCGCGTTCGCGCTCGACGTCCCCGAGGCTGCCGACGCGGCGTCCGAGGCCTACGCCGACGCGCTCCAGGTCGGCTCGACACCCGAGGTACTCGAGGGGCTGGCGCGGACCCGACGCGGGGCGCCGCTGGCCGAGGCGCTGGCCCTGCGCGCGGGTCAGCTCAAGGATGCGGCCGCCCGCGCCCTGCTTCATGCGGTCGCCGGGGCGTTGCACGAGCAGGACGACGCGGCGGATCGCGCATACCGCGAGGCGCTCGCCGCGCAGCCCGAGTTCTTTCCCGCGCTCGAGGGCAGGCGCCGGCTTGCCGAGCGAGCGGGCGACTGGAAATCAGCCGCGGCGATCTGCGCCGAAGCAGCGAGGGTCGCATGCCACCCGGCAAACAAGCTCGAGCTGCTCGAGGCGGCGGCCGCGATCGTCGTCGAGCGGCTGGCGGATCCGGAACGCGCGATCGCGCTGTATCGCGACGTCCTCGTGGTCGCGCCAGGTCGCGCCGTCACGATCGATCGCGCGCTCGAGCTGTTCGTTGCGCGTGGCGACTGGAACGATGCCGCGACGCTGATCGCCGAGCAGGCCCCGCATCTCGATCCCGGACCGCGCGCGACGCTGCTCGCCCGCCGGGCGCAGATCCTGGCGGAGCGGCTCGGAGATGGCGACGGCGCGATCGCCGATCTCGAGCGCGCTCTCGCGATCCTGCCGGCGCATCCGCAGCTGCTCGCGAACCTCGCGGAGCTGCACGAGTCGTTGCGGCACTGGGCCGACGCGGCGCGCGCCTACGAGGAGCTCGCGCGGAACGGCGATCCAGATCAGCGCCGCGCGGCCTTGCTCGGCCAGGCCCGGATCTGGACCACCGAGGTTCCGGACTACGCCCGCGCCCAGCGCCTGCTCGAGGAGGCGAGCGCGCTCGCACCGGATCGCACGATCAAGCTCCGGCTCGCCGAGGTCGCACGGCTTGCGGGTGATCCGCGACGCGCGGCCGAGCAGTATCTCGAGCTGTCGCGCCACGGTACGCCGAGCGAACGCGCGACCGCGCTGTTCGCGCACGTCGAGCTGCTCGGTCAGCTTGGCGAGGACAGGCCCGACGCGATGGCCGCGGGATTCGAGCTCGCGATCGAGGATCCGGAGGTGCTGCCGATGCTCGAGGATCACTACCGGACGCGCGCGAACCTCGCGGGCTTCGTCGCCCACGCCGAGGCTGCCCTCGCTCGCACGCTGCCGAGCCACCCCGGCGTGATCCCGCTGCGCGTCGCGCTCGGCCGGATCTTCGGCCGCGAGCTGTCGGCACCCGAGCGCGCGATCCCGTACCTCCAGGCCGCCGTCGCCGCCGCGCCAGCGAACGCCCAGCTCCGCGTCACGTTCGCGACCGCACTCGCCACGCGCGACGATCAGGCCGCGATCACCGAGCTCCGGAAGGCGGTCGAGCTCGACCCACTGGAGACCGCGGCGTACCAGCGGCTCGCGCAGATCTGCGCGCGGCAGGGCCGCGAAGGTATCGCGTCGCTGCTCGATACCGCAGCCGCGCTGGTCGGCCCCGATGACACGCTCGCGCAGGCGCAGCGCTCGTACGTCACGATCCCGACGCCCGTGCCCGACGCGTTGCGCGCCGACGATGCGCTCGCGATCCTCGTCGGCAAGACCGGGGTCGCGGATGTCCGGACGGTGGTCGCGCATCTCGACCCGTTCCTGCACGAGATCTTCCCCGACGCGCAGAAGGAGCTGCACACACTCGCGCCGTTGCCGGAGCGCTATCCGATCACCGGCGCGATCCGTGCGATCGCGCTCGGGCTCGGGCTCCCGCTGGTGAATCTGTACTGGCGCGAGCGCACGGAGCCGGTCCTGCTGGCGAGCGATCCGCGCGCGTTCGTGATCTCGCCGGAGCACGTGACCGAGCAAGCCGCGACGCGGATCCGGTTCGATGCCGCGTACGCCCTCGCGCGGCTCGCGGGCGGATCGGTCCTGGGACACGTGCTGCCCGCGGAGGAGGTGCGCGCGCTGCTCCACGCGATCAGCGACCCCGATGCCGACGATGCCGACGGCTACCGGCGCCGCGTCCCGCAGGCGATGCCGCGCCGCGCGCGCAAGGATCTCGAGCGCTTGCTCGAGGACATCGGGGTGGTCGATCCCCGGGCGACCACGGCGTGGGAAGGTGAGGAGCGCCGGCGCGCGCTCGGCATCGGCGTGATCACGTGCGGCGATCTTCGCGCGGTCGCGCGATCGGCGTGCCCGGAGGTGTTCACCGGCGCGAGCGCCGAAGATCGCCGGGCGAAGCTGCGCGCGAACCTGCTGATCGTCGAGGCGCTGCGGTTCGTGACCACCGACGCGTGCTGGACCGCGAGCAAGCGGCTCTACGGCCGCGCCTGAACGGACTCACATCCTGTGTCGCTCGGCCCACGCCCGGCCGCAACCTGGCGTCACGCCTGGGTGCTCCACCGGCATTGCGCCTGCATGGTGTCCTGGTCGTGCGGAAGATCTGGCGAACCGGGCGCT
>JBBJLY010000342.1:0-7662 GCA_037720695.1 Kofleriaceae bacterium
CGGCTCGACGGTCGCGACATCGATCAGGGCGCAGTCGAGGACGAGCCGCGGCTGCAGGGTCTTCCCGAGCTCGTCGCAGCAGCGAAGCATGCGCTCGAACATCAGCGTGACGCGCGAGCGGTCGAGCTCGCGGGCCTCGCTGCCGAGCTCGGCGCGTTCCTCGTCAGAGGCATCGACCAGCTCCGGGCGATCCGGCGCGACCTGCAGGACCGAGAGGTCGCGCAGGTACCGCACGATCGCACGCGCGAGCTGGACCTCGTCAACGCCGCGCTCGATCGCGGACTCCACGGCGGCGAGCGCGACGCCGGCATCTCCGTTGGCCAGCGAGCGGACGAGCGTCCGCGTCAACGCGCGATCGGCGACGCCGAGCACCTCGGCGACGTGCTGCTCCGTGATCGCGCCCTGGTCGGCGCCGACGAACGAGATCATCTGGTCCGACAGCGAGAGCGCATCGCGCACGCTGCCGCCAGACTCGCGAACGAGCAGGCTGACTGCGCCCGGTTCGATCTTCAGCTGCTCGCGCGTGAAGATCGTGCCGAGGTGGCTGGCGAGTCGCGACGCCGGCACGAGCTTGAAGTCGTAGCGCTGGCAGCGCGACAGGATCGTGTTGGGCAGCTTGTGCGGTTCGGTGGTCGCGAGCACGAACGTGACGTGCGGCGGTGGCTCCTCGAGCGTCTTCAACAGCGCGGTGAAGGCCTCGGTGGTGAGCATGTGGACTTCATCGATGACGTAGACCTTCTTGCGCAGCACGGCAGGCTGGTAGCGGACTGCCTCGGTGAGCTCCCGGATCGCGTCGATGCCGCGGTTCGACGCGCCATCCATCTCCTGGTAGTCGACCGCGCTGCCGTTGCCGATGCTGGCGCACGAGGCGCAGACGCCGCACGGCTCGCTGGTTGCCGTGCCCTTGGTCTGCTCGCAGTTGAGGGCCTTGCCGACGATGCGCGCGAGCGTGGTCTTGCCGCAGCCGCGCGGACCGCAGAACAGGAACGCGTGGTGAACCCGCCCCGTCGCGAACGCGTTGACGAGCGTGCGCGTGACGTGCTCCTGACCGATCACCTCGGAGAATGTGGCCGGCCGGTATTTGCGAGCGAGGACGAGATACGTCATGGCGAGCGTTGCGGCTCGCACTATACCCAACGCGTCCGACGCTACAACGCCAGCGTCTCGCAGATCTGCTTGGCCTGGAGGATCGCCTGATCGCGAAGATCTCCGAGCTTGCTCGACTCGCCATCCTTGTAGAGCGAGCCGAAGCACACGAGCTTCTTGCCGCCGTAGTTGATCAGGTACCGGAACGCCGCGCCGCCGCTCCCGTCGCTGCCTTCGAGCGTCCACGCGGCGCCGCGCTGGCGATCGGTGGTGACCGTCAAACGCTTCGTGTCGGCGAGCCATTTCTTGTAGAGCTCGCGATCGGCAGGCGCGGCAGCGTCTTCGATCCCGTAGCGGAACACGAACACGCGGATGGCGCCGCTCTGCAGCTTGACTGGAAACGACAGCGTACCTGCCTCGCCGATATCGCGCTCCCAGTTCGGGAGCAGCGAGATCTTGATCGCGGACAGCTCGGCGGGCGTCTTCGCTGGATCGCGCGACAGCGGTGCGTTCGTGTTCGCCGTCTTCGCGGTCGTGGGCGTTGTGGGCGTGGGCTTCGCACTCCCGGCGCCGGCGGCGACCGGCTTCTCGATCGGCGCGGCCGAACCCTTCGCGACTGGCTTCTCGATCGGCTTCTCGATCGGCTTCTCGATCGGCGCGGCCGATCCCTTTGCGACCGGCTTCTCGATCGGCGCGGCCGATCCCTTTGCGACCGGCTTCTCGATCGGCGCGGCCGATCCCTTCGCGACTGGCTTGTCGGGCGTCGCAGCGGAGCCGTTGTCCGGCGTCGCAGCGGCTCCCTTGTCGGGCATCGCAGCCGAGCCCGTTGCGACCGGCGTCGCGCTCCCGTCCGCACTACCCGCCGCCGCATCGCTGCCGGCCATCGCGCTCCCGGGCGCAGCGCTGCCGGCCGCACTGCCACCGCCGAGGTTCGAGCCGATCTGCTTTGCGAGATCTGCGCTGAAGCCGCCGCCCTTGCTGGCGGGCTTGTCCGGGTCGGTCGCGGTCGCGACTATTGGCGCGTTCTCCTGATTGCACGCAAGGATCAGGGTCAACGCAGTGATCCGCCACATCACCAATGACCCTATACCGTGACAGCTCCCAAATGCGAGGCGACGAAAAAAAGAGCGACGACTCGATCGCGAGTCGTCGCTCTAGAAAAGGTGGCCCCAGGCACCCGCTATGTCCGCTACCGTTGCTCCCTTCCGGGCCTGGCGGGGTTCACAGCCGTTGCGTCACCCGGGACCATGAATCGATTTGCACGCAGGTTGAGTGTGGCAGAACGGCGCGGAGGGAGAGGGATTCGAACCCTCGGTACCTTGCGATACACACGATTTCCAATCGTGCACCTTCGGCCACTCGGTCATCCCTCCAGGGGAGTTCGTCTTTCGTCGCGTGAAAATTGCGGAGGGGGAGGGATTTGAACCCCCGGTGCTTGCGCACATCTGATTTCGAATCAGACACCATCGGCCACTCGGACACCCCTCCAGTAAATCTTTACGGTCGTCGGCGAAGCTCGGCGAAGAACGCCTGGAGCTCGGCCGCGCACTGCTCGCTGCGAACCCCGCCCGCGACCTCGACTCGATGATTGAGCCGGGGGTCGGTCGGGATCTGGTACAGCGAGACCACCGCGCCTGCCTTCGGGTTTGCACACCCGAACACGAGTCGGCGGACCCGGGCGTTGACGATCGCGCCCGCGCACATCGGACAGGGCTCCTGGGTCACGTAGAGCGTCGCCTCGACGCGCCACATGCCCAGCGTGCTTGCTGCCTCGCGAAGTGCCACGATCTCGGCGTGCCCCGTGGGATCACGATCGATCTCGCGGCGGTTTCGTCCGCGGCCAAGCACCTCGTCGTCGCGCACGACGAGCGCCCCGACGGGAACATCTCCCGCTGCGGCGGCCGCACGTGCCTCTTCGAGGGCCACGTCCATCCACTCTTCGTCAGTCTTCATCATGTTGCGGATCCGAGAGGGGTCGAACCTCTAACCCCCGGTTCCGTAGACCGGTGCTCTATCCATTGAGCTACGGATCCGAATCGTGTCGTCTTTAAATCATCAGGTCGTCGTGTCGTTCAGCTACGTCGTTCGAACAGTTATCGCGGAGAGGAAGGGATTCGAACCCTCGATACAGGAAACCCCATATGCCGGTTTAGCAAACCGGTGCCTTCAGCCACTCGGCCACCTCTCCCGAGGTGAATTTGCCAAACTGGGTCGGGATCGCGCACGCCGCGGTGCGCGTCCCGCCCTACTCATTACCTGCGTGCCACTATTCGGTTATCAAGCCTGCGGAGGAGGAGGGATTCGAACCCCCGGAGCTTGCGCTCGGCGGTTTTCAAGACCGCTGCCTTCGACCACTCGGCCACTCCTCCAGCTTCCTGGAGGCAGGTGGGGGGTATTTATAGGGATCAATCGCTCCTTGTAAAGGACGATCGGAAACTTCTCGACATCCGCGAAGGATCCAATTCGGATCTAGCGGGTGATCCACTCCAGGCCGCCCAGGTACGGGCGCAGCGCGGCAGGCACCATCACCGAGCCATCCTGCTGCTGGTACTGCTCCAGGATCGCGACGATCGTCCTGCCGATCGCGATCCCGGATCCGTTCAGCGTGTGGACCGGGCGCGGCTTGTCGCCGGCTGCCGGACGGTAGCGGATCTTGGCCCGGCGCGCCTGGAAATCCTCGAAGTTCGAGCACGACGAGATTTCGCGATACGCGTCCTGTCCGGGTAGCCAGACCTCGAGGTCGTAGGTCTTCGCGGAGGTGAACGACAGATCGCCGGTACACAGCGAGACGACGCGATAGTGCAGGCCAAGCCCCTGCAGCACGCGCTCGGCATCGCCACGCAAGGTCTCGAGCTCGGCGTAGCTGGTGTCGGGAGCGACGAGCTTCACCAGCTCGACCTTGTCGAACTGGTGCTGCCGGATCAGGCCCGCCATGTCCTTGCCGCCCGAGCCAGCCTCGGCACGGAAGCACGGAGCGTACGCGCAGTACCGGATCGGGAGCGACTCGCCGTCGAGGATCTGGTCGAGGTGGAGGTTCGTGACCTGGACCTCGGCGGTGGGTGACAGGAAGAGATCGTTGTCGGCGACGTGATCCGGCCCGGCCGGCAGTGCGATCCGGAACAGATCGTCCTCGAACTTCGGCAGCTGGCCAGTGCCGCGAAGCGCCGCGCGCCGCACGATCGCCGGCGGCCAGATCTCCTGATAGCCCGCCTCGGTGTGCAGATCGAGCATGTAGGTGATGAGCGCGCGCGTCAGCCGCGACGCCGCGCCGCGCAGCACGGTAAACCGCGAGCCCGCAATCCGTGCGCCCGCCTCGGCATCCAGGATCCCGAGCGCCTTGCCGATCACCCAGTGCGGCTCCGCCTGGAACGCGAAGGTCGGCTTCTCGCCCCAGCTGTGGACGACGACGTTGTGCTCGTCGCTCGTGCCGTCGGGGACACTGGCGTGCGGCGCGTTCGGGATCACGAGCAGGTTGTGCTCACTCTCGAGCTCGAGCGTGCCGAGCGTGACCTCGCCCTCCTTGATCCGGCCGGCGAGCGCCTTCAGCTCGTCCCGCGCGGTCGTGAACTCGGGCGACTTCTTGTCGAGCTTCGACATCCGCTCGTTGGCGGCGTTTCGCGAGGCACGCAGCGTGTCGAGCTCGCCCTGGAGCTTGCGGCGCCGTTCGTCAACACCTCGCCAGGCGTCCACGACCGGGGCCACGGTGGGGCCGCGGCGAAGCACGTGTTCCATTCGAGTCGGGTCGAGCATGGCTTTTCTCTAATGATCCCGCGAGTTGAGGGCGGACCGTAGCAGGGCGTTAACTTCCGGCGCAAGCACCGGGTCGGATCCGTTCGTGGACGTCCTCGCGGCAAGACTACCCGGGCTACCGTCGACAGCGAACGTGGCGATGGATCCCGACCTCGAGATCGCGGAGCGGTTTCGAGGTGGTGATCGGGCTGCGTTCGATCAGCTCGTGCGCCGGCATCAGCGCGGCGTCTGGTACCTGGTCCGGCGCTACGTCAAGCGTGATGCCGACGCGTCCGACGTCACCCAGCAGGCGTTCGTGCGCGCGTTTCGCGGGCTCGCGGCATTTCGGGGCGCGGCCAGCGTGCGCAGCTGGCTGTACCGGATCGCGATCAACTGCGCGCTGACCTGGCTCCGTGATCACCGACGCGAGGAACCGACGGAGATCGCGGAGGACGCGCTGACCGAAGAGCCCGAGGCACCGGCGCGACTGCTGGTCGGCGAACGCGGGGAACGCTTGCGCTCCGCGATCGCGCAGCTGCCGCCGAAGCAGAAGCTCGTGCTCGAATTGCGCGTGTTCGACGACCTGTCGTTTCGCGAGGTCGCGGAGCTCGCCGACTGCAGCGAGAACACCGCGAAGGTGAACTTTCACTACGCGGTCAAACGTCTACGTGACATCCTGGGAACTGCCGATGCGCCGTGACACCGACGAGCTACTCGCCGCGTACGTCGACGGCGTGACCGAGCTGTCGGCGGACGAGCGCCGACGGATCGAGGCCCGACTCGCCGACGAACCCGCGTTGCGCAGCGATGCCGATGCGACCCGCCAGTTGCTGGGCGAGCTGCGCGAGCTGCCGCATTCCAGCGAGCCCGCGTGGGCAACGCTCGAGAGATCGATCCAGGCCGCGGTGGGTGCGGACGCACCGAAGCGCCGGCGCTGGGGCTGGCTGGTTCCCGTGTTCGGGCTCGCGACCGCCGGCGCGATCGCCATGGTCGTGCTGCACGATCCGGCACCGCAACCCGAGACCCTCGCACCCGCGCCGGTGATCGTCGTGACGACGCCGGCTCCGATTCCGGCTCCGATCCCGGTCAGGCCCGAAGCCGCGCTCCCGTTCTGGCTCGACGGCCAGGTCGTGCGGATCGAGCTCGACGCGCTCGACGCCGTGGCGGCCGCGCTGCTCGACGACGGAGAACCCACGCTCACCGACGACGCCTTGCTATCGACCACGGAGCTCGAGTGGCTCGACGCGCTCGACGACGCCGAGCTCGAGCGTGCCGAACGCTGGCTCGACGAGCGTCCCGCGCGCGGGAAGCGAAAGAAGAGCTGATGCGTCGCCTCGCCTTGGTCCTTGTCCTGATCGTGCTTGGCTCGGTTGCCGGGTCCGACGCCGGCGCGCAACCGGCTGCGCAGGGTGCAGCGCGCCGCGAGGCGATCAAGAAGAAGATCCGGGCGCTCCGGGCATACACCCTCACCGACGAGCTCCAGCTCGACGACAAGACCACGGCGCGACTGTTCCCGGTGCTCGCGCGGTGGGATGACGTGACCGAGAAGCTGGTGCAGCAGCGCGTCGACCTGATGCGCCGGTTGCACACGGCCGATCAGCTGAAAGACCCGAGGGCGGTCGACCGTCTGCTCGACGAGGCGATCGCGAACCAGAAGGCATTCTGGGACCTCGAGGACAAGCGAGTCGCCGAGCTCCGCAAGGTTCTGACCCCGGCCCAGACTGCGCGCCTCCTGATCGTGCTCCCAGCGTTCGAGCGCCGGATCCAGAACCAGCTGCGGCGCGCGATCTCCAGGCGTGGGGCTGGGGCTGATGTGGACGTTGATGCGGACGACGACGACCTCGACGGGCGCCAACGCCCGCGGCTGCGTTCCCG
Organism: Kofleriaceae bacterium; assembly: GCA_037720695.1. GTDB lineage: Bacteria > Myxococcota_A > Polyangia > Haliangiales > Haliangiaceae > JABFXX01. The sequence continues at coordinate 6,691 of JBBJLY010000342.1, forward strand.
CCGTTAGCCGCGACTGCGGAACCGGTTCGCAGAAAATGGATCGGCTATGATGTCGATCGGATGATCGAGGCCACCTGCACGGCGTGCGGGAACATCAATCGGGTCGCGGAGGACGATCTCCCCAGCGGCACGAAGTTCGTGACCTGCGCCAGCTGCAAGGCGCGCGTCGCGATCCCGTTGAAGGACAAGGGGTTCGATCTCGCAGATCTGCCCGCACCAAAACGCAACAACGCGCTCGGTCCCGACGCGTCGCGACCCGCCCCGCGTTCCGGGCTCGCCGCGGCGCTCGATGCCGAGCTGCCTGCGCCGCGCGGTGCGCCGCCGCGTGCGGGGACACCGACGCCGGCCCTCGATCTCGACGATCTACTTGCGCCGCCCGGTGCCAGCCTCGGAGTCTCCGATCTGCCGACGCCGAAGGGCGCCGCCTCGCGAGCTGCGGCCAGCGATTCGAAGGTCGGCGTCTCCGATCTCCCAGCGCCGAAGCCGAGGCCGCGGCCTCACGAGATCCCGGCGATCAAGCCACCGCCCGCGCTGACAGGTGATCTACCGGCGCCGAAGCGTCCCGGGGTCGTTGACCTGCCGATGCCGAAGCCACGGGTCCCGGCGATCCCGCCGAGCGCGCTCGATCTTCCGCCGCCGATCGACGTGCCGGTGCCGAAGTCCGTGCCCGGCGGCGTGATCGATCTGCCGGCACCGCGCGCGCCTGGATCGCTCGACGATCTGCCGTCGCCCAAGCCACAGGGTCACGTGATCGACCTGCCGACGCCAAAGCCTGGCGCGCGACCTCCGGTGCCAGATCTGCTGACGCCGGTCGGAGCCAAACCGAGCGGCGATCTGCCGGCGCCCAAGGGCTTCTTCGACGATCTGCCCCAGCCCGCGGCAACCCAGCCTCCGCACGGCGAGGGCGGGCTGCCCGCGCTCGCCGACGAGGATGTCGTCAACCTGTCCAACGGGCTCGCCCGGCTCGCCGCG
>JBBJLY010000343.1:0-7649 GCA_037720695.1 Kofleriaceae bacterium
GTGATCGACGGATTAGCACGAGGATCCGTCGAAGCCGCGCGGTCAGGTCGCTCGTGCTCAGTCGCCGATACCCGCCGGGCACGCGCCGCCACCGCCGCCACCGCCACCACCGCCGCCACCACCGCCACCGACCGTCACCACGGTGCCGTCGACCTTCGCGCGCGAGATCGCAGCGGCACAGCCACCGGTGACCGGCGCGCGCGTGGTCGCGTCGACCTCGACGAACGTGGCGTTGGTGACCGTCGCCGAGATCGGCTGACCGTTGCCGCCGATCGCGGTGATCTCCACGCTCCCTCCGCTCGCGAAGTACTCCTTCTGCGTCGCGGCGCCCTTGTCACCGAGCCCGCGGACGCAAACGCCGCACGTGTTGTAGTCGAGCTCGGCCCCGGCCAGCGGATAGGTCCCGAGCGCGACCGCGCCGGCGGCAAACGCGCCGCGACCATCCCACAGGTCGATCTGGACGACGTCCATCGAGCCGGCGAGCGTGGCGGACAGCCGGTACCACTTCTGCGCGCCACCCGAGCCGGCGACGTTGCACTGCTGCGCCTTCAGGGCGGCGAGGTCGCCCGCGTCGCCGCCGGCTTCGGGCAACGAGCAGATGGCGTTTGATCCCGAGCCCGATCCCGAGCCGGATCCCGAACCCGAGCCGGACCCCGGTCCATCATCATCGCCGCCAGCGGGGTCGTCGCCGCCGACGACACATCCAGCCAGGACCAGCGGAACCACGAGCGCGAGCTTGTTCATGCCGGATCTGTCAGCAACTGCTGTGCCTCACGCAACTACACGGAACCGAGTTACAGGACGGTTGCGGACGCCTGATCGGCTGGTGGAGGCACCCCCACTTACAACCTGAAGACGAGGATCTTTCCCGTCCGGCGTGCCCCGACCAGCACCCGCTCGCCGTCGGTCGCGACCCCGCGCGGCTGCCAGGGGCCGCACGCGATCGTCCGCATCCGGCCGTCGAGCCAGAGCTGGCGGACCGAGCCGAGGCGATTTGGCTCGTCGTAGGTCGTCATCAGCACCGAGTCGCGACCGCACGCGCAGACCGAGTCCGGACCATCGACGTTGACCGCGAGCTCGGCATAGCTCTCGGCCCGACCATCGCGAAGATCGACGCGATAGACGCCGCGCTGCTGGGCGTCGGTGATCACGAGGCAGCCGCCGAGCGCCGCGATGCCGACCGGCGCGACCAGGCCTTCGATCAGGATCTGCGGCCGGTTGGTCGCGAGATCGATGCGAAGGATCGCGCCATCGCACGGACCATTAGCGGCCTTCTTGAACTGCGTGGTGTAGAGCGCGTGCTCGAACGGGTCGTACGCCATGCCGAGTCGCCACCACGTTGGTGACAGCGACGAGATCTCCTCGGCCTGGCCATCCGGTGCGACGCGCAGGATCGCGCCGGCGCGCCCGTAGCCGAGCCGGGTCACGAACAGCGTCCCGCACGGCGTGATCGCGATGCCGCCGATGCGATCCGACGACATGATGCCCGCCTCGATCAACGTGACGCGCTGCTGCAGCTCACCATCGATCCGGAGGATCGCGCCGCTCGACGCATCGGCGACGTACAGCGTGCCCGCGTGCGGATCCAGGGCGAGCGCGTCGGGGTCCGCCTGGACGACGAGATCGTGGAGCTCGTCGTCGACGGGTTCAGCGAGCGCGACGGCGGACATCCTTCCGCGTGCGAGTGCGAAAGCCATGCCCGCTCGTAACTCCGGTCGCGCCGAATACAGATCGATGACACGCTGGAGCCCGCGGGCCCGCACCGTCTGTTCGAGGACCCAGGTCACTTCGCTCCAGGGTTCGGGCATGATGCGCACGTGCCTTCCGAGCCGCTGATCCTGCGCGACGAGGTCTCGCCCACCGATCGTCGCCACCTGTCTGTCACGCTGCGCGACACGGGCGCTCTTCGGGTCGAAGGTCACGACCTCGGCGACGGGGTCGAGCGTGCGATCGGCAAGGGGATCCGCGAGTACGAGTGGATGACCGAGGTCGAGGCGGCCGACCTGCCGAAGCTGGCCGACGCGCTCGGCGGCGATCCGGGCGCCGATATCCTCGACGTGATCCGCCGGACCTGCCAGGCGGACCCGGCGCACCTCGAGCTCACGATTCGCGCCGCGGGGATCAAGCCCAAGTTCTGGAGCCGGTTCGGAGACTGACGCCCGATCCTGTTACGAACAACGATCGACGATGGTCTGATGCGGGCCATGCCAAGGCGAAACCGGGTGATCGTGGTGGGGACGTCCGCAGGCGGCATGGACGCCCTGAAGCACCTCGTCCCCCAGCTGCCGCGCGAGCTCCCCGCGCCCATCTTCGTCGTCCAGCACATGTCCGCGCGTGCGCACGCCGAGGTGCTCGCCGGGACGCTGCAGGAGGCGGGCGGGCTGCGCTGCAAGGTCGCGGTGAACGGTGAGCGCTTCACGCCAGGGTGCATCTACGTCGCGCCCGCCGATAACCACATGATGATCGACAAGAAGACGATCATGATCACCAAGGGTGCGCGCGAGAACCGCTACCGACCGGCGATCGACCCGCTGTTTCGTTCCGCGGCCGTGGCTCACGGGTCGAGCGTGATCTCGGTCGTGCTCACCGGCCTGCTCGACGACGGCACGGAAGGAACCGCGGCGGTCAAGGCATGTGGTGGCACGACGATCGTCCAGGATCCAGCAGACGCTGCGTATCCCGACATGCCAGCCAGCGCCTCGCAGATGGGGGTCGATCACAGCGTGCCGGTGCGCGAGCTCGGCGTGTTGCTCGATCGGCTCGTGCGTGTGGCGCCGGGCAAGCGGAAGCGCATTCCCGAGGGCGTCCGGATCGAAGCCACGATCGCAGAGCGCGTGCTCTCCGATGTTCGGGCGGTCGAGTCGCTCGGTGAGCAGGTGCCGTACAACTGCCCGAGCTGCGGTGGGGTGCTCTGGCAGATCGAGGCGTCGAAGACTGCGCGCTACCGGTGCCACACCGGGCACTCGTTCACTGCCCAGTCGCTGCTCGCCGAGCAGTCGGACAGGATCGAGGACACGCTGTGGATCACGCTGCGCATGCTCGAGGAGCGCCGGAATCTGTTGCGGGCGATGAAGGGACGCGGGTATCCGACGGCAGGCTCGGATGACCGTGTGCGCGACATCGAGGTCCACATCGAGCGCATCCGTCAGATCCTGATCTCCGGCGGTGCGATCTCGAACGCCTCGGGTCCGCGCCCGAAGCGGGTGCGAACGACACCTACCTGACCAGCGCAACGATCGCCGCCGCGGCTTCCACCCGGACGACGCCGTTGCGATCAGCGAGGACGGCGACCAGACCGGGGGTGACCCGATGAGCGCTGCGATGCGCGAACGTCGCGGCGACGCGGTCCTCCGCGGACCGTTTCAGGTCGCGGACCGCGGCGGACAGTGCGGCGAGCCCGCGGGGATCCCCGAGCTCGGCCAGCTCGGTCGCGGCAGCCAGCGCGGCGGGTCCGGCGAGCGACTCTACGAGAATCGCGTTCGCGGCGGCGCGGTCGCCGCCACGTGCGATCAGGCGCGCGGCAGACACCCGCACGCGCGGCTCCGGGTCCGCGGCGAGCTGTTTCGCGAAGCCGCCGGCCTGGTCGCCGTACGCGCGGACGGCCAGGTTCAACGCTGCGGATCGGAGCGTCCAGTCCTCGGCACCGCGTGCGCGCTCGAGCGCCTTGACCGCGAGATCGGTGCGGCGCGCCGCGAGCGCAGCTTCCGCTGCGAAGATCGGCTGCGGATCCTCGGCGAGCGCGAGCAACAGGTCGGTGCGGTTCGCGGCGACCACGAGCTCGAGGCCCGCGAGCCGGACGCCGAGCGAGCGATCCTTCACCGCCTGCTCGCCGAGCTTGCCAAGATCCCCGCGGCCGATCTGGGCGAGTGCGGTGGCAGCAGCCGCACGCACGCCGTCGTCGGCGTGACGCAGCTGGCGAACCAGCAGCTCGACCGACTCGACATCCTTCAGCTGACCGAGCCAGCGGATCGCGGCGCGGCGGACGCGCGGATCCGGATCGGTGCCGGCGAGTCGCACCAGATCGGGACGTGCGAGCTTGCCGATCTTCTTGCCGACGCCTTCGACCGCGATCCGGCGGGCCTCGGGATCCTCGGAGTCGAGCATGTTCGAGGCGACCTTCGGCGCCTGCTCGAACGCGAGCAGCACCGCGGCCGCGGCGGTGGCGGCGACGAGATCGTCATCGTCGCCCAGGCGCTCGCCAACCTGGTCGGCCAGATCATGGAGCTCGGCCGCGGCGACGGCCTCGATCGCGATGATCTTCAGCTTCGCGGACGGCGACGCGAGCGCCTGGCCGAGCGTGGCGGTCGCGAGGTCGCGCAGCAGCGCGGCGTCCTCGTCGTCGCGGTGGTCGCGATAGCCGCCATAGGCCGTTGCGACACCCTCGCCGTCACCGAGCGCGAGTGCGGCGCGGACCCGCATCTGCCACAGACCGTCGTCGCCGGGGTGGGACGCGAGCCCCTCATCGGCCGCGCGCGCTGCGCCGGCGTAGTCCCCCGCTTCGTAGCGCGAGATCGACTGCTTGTTGCGACCGCAACTCGCGAGGAGCAAACACAGAACAAGGCTACGCATGGGCTCTCCGATCACGATTCCGGATGACGATTCCGGATGACGATTCCAGATCACGATGACATGGAGACAGTGCCGGCCGCCGGGCGTTTGGTTACCGGCCGTCGTTCAGTGCTAGAAAGGCGAGGTGATTCGCGGCTTCCTGTTCGACCTCGACGGCACGCTGGTCGACTCCGAGCGGGAGACCGCCGAGGCGATGGCGCGTGCGCTGCTGCGCGGGCAGGGGATCGCGATCGAGCAGTATGATCGCGACTTCATCGTCGGCCGATCGTGGCTCGCGATCTACGACAGCCTGCAGGCCCGCTATCCGCAGCTCGCGTGGAGCCGCGCCGAGACCATCGCGCAGACCGCGATCCTGCGCGACGAGGTATTCGCCGAGCTCGGCATCACCGTGTTGCCCGGGGCGCGCGCGGTGCTCGAGTGGACGCAGCCGTACCCGCGCGCGCTCGTCACCGGGAGCTCGCGCGTCGAGGTCACCCAGGTGCTGCCCCGGATCGGCCCGCAGGCGAGCTTTCCCGTGATCGTCGCGGCCGAGGATGTCGCGCGGAGCAAGCCGGCGCCGGATGGTTACCTGGCCGCGCTGGCCCAGCTCGGCCTGCCGGCAGGGGACTGCCTCGTCGTCGAGGATTCCGAGGCAGGCATCGCGTCCGGACGTGCGGCGGGCTGCCTGGTGCTGGCCGTTCGGGCAGGCAACTTCGGGGGCTGGGATCAGTCGGGAGCGCACCGGATCATCGACACGCTCGAGGCGTTCACGCCCGCGCTGGTCGAGGACGTGTGGGCGCACTATGGTTCGGCGATGGGAGTGAGCCCGTGAAGCTGCCGACGCACGTGACGATCTACGAGGTCGGTCCACGCGATGGCTTGCAGAACGAGGCCCGCCAGGTCCCGACCGCGGACAAGATCCGGTTCATCGACTCGCTGGTCGCCGCTGGCATCCGCGACATCGAGATCACGAGCTTCGTGTCTCCCAAGTGGATCCCGCAGCTGGCGGATGCGGCCGAGGTCGCGCGCGGCGTGCACCGGCTCGCCGGGGTACGAATGAGCGCGTTGGTGCCCAACCGGCGCGGGCTCGATACCGCGCTCGCCTCCGGCATGAAGGAGATCGCGGTCTTCCTGTCGGCGTCCGAGACGCACAACAAGAAGAACGTCAACAAGACGATCGCCGACACGATCACGGCGTTCGAGGACGTCATCCCGGTCGCGCGCGCGCAGCGGGTGCCGGTGCGCGCGTACGTGTCGACGGTGTTCGGCTGCCCCTACGAGGGCGAGGTCGATCCGGACCGCGTCGTCGCGCTGGTCGGTCAGCTGCGCGACATGGGCGTCTACCAGATCTCGCTTGGTGACACGATCGGCGTCGCCAACCCGCAGCAGGTGGAAGACGTGCTCGGGCGGATCCTCGCGCAGCATCCCGCCGAGGTCCTCGCGGTTCACTTCCACGACACCCAGGGCACCGCGCTCGCGAACTGCCTGGTCTCGCTGACCATGGGCATCACCACGATCGACGCCGCGGCCGGCGGGCTCGGCGGCTGCCCGTACGCGCCCCGGGCCTCGGGCAACCTCGCCACCGAGGATGTCGTCGCGATGCTGCACGCGATGAACATCCAGACCGGCATCGATCTCGACAAGCTGACCGAGGCGTCGCGCACGGCGTCGACGTTCGTCGGCCACGAGCTGCCATCGAAGTATCTGAAGGCGCACCTCGGCAAGCAGGCGCGTGCGCGCCGGCGTGCCGAAGCCGGTCGCTGACATGGTGTAGGGTCCGGCCATGTTGGAACTGGTCCTCGAGAAGCGCGGCACCACGGCTTGGGTCACCCTCCATCGTCCGGCGGTGTTGAACGCGCTGTCGATGGACGTGAACCTCGCGCTCCAGCAGATGGCGGCGGATCTCGAGCACGATCCAGACGTCCGCACGATCGTGATCACGGGCGCGGGCGAAAAGATGTTCTGCGCCGGCGCCGACCTCAAGGAGCGCCGCGGCGTACCGGCCTCCGAGTCGGGCCCGTACATCAACGCGATCGCGGGCGCGACGACCAACTGGGCCGAGATCAGGAAGCCGACGATCGCCGCGATGAATGGCTCCGCCTTCGGCGGCGGGCTCGAGCTCGCGCTCGCGTGCGACTTCCGGATCCTCGTCGAGGGCAGCGAGCTCGCGCTGACCGAGGTCCGGCTCGGCATCATGCCGGGTGCGGGGGGGACGCAGCGCCTGCCGCGCCTGATCGGCGAGGCGCGTGCGAAGGAGCTGATCCTGCTCGGGCGCAAGATCACCGCGGCCCGTGCCCTCGAGATCGGGCTCGTCAACCAGGTCGTGCCGCGTGCGGGATTCACCGCCGCGGTCGACGCGCTGCTCGGCGAGCTGGCTGGCTGCGCCCCGATCTCGGTCCAGCAGGCGAAGTCCGCGATCGAGCGGGGCTACGGCCAGTCGATCGAGCCGGCGCTCGATCTCGAGCGCGAGCTCTACGACGTCACGCTCCACAGCCAGGACCGCGACGAGGGCTTGCTCGCGTTTGCCGAGAAGCGCCCGCCGCGCTTCCAGGGCCAGTAGAACGCACCGACACGCTGCCAGACCCCTGGCCTGGTCGATGCAGCGCGCCTGGTCCATGCCCGCCATCCAGCACCTGATGAAGCGCTTTGGCTTCGTGAGACTCGACCGCTATGGCCTGCTGCTGACGCCAGAAGGTCGAATCATGTCGCTACGTCCGGAGGTGCTGGATGATGGCCTCGGCGGCCGGATCGTGGGCTGGGAAGACACGGATCTCGCGGCGATGGAGCTCCAGAAATGGGAGCCCGCCCGGCCGGCGCCGAAGCGAGCCGTGGCCAATCGAGTTGCCACCCCGCCGATGTTGCCGGCCATCATGCCGGACATCCCTGCGATTCCAGGGGTGGCCCGGTCGCAGCCGGCCCCCGCGGTGGCGCCGCAGCCCCAGGTGGAAGAGGATGAATGGGAATGGGAGATCGCACTCGCACGCGTCCGGGCGACAGCCGAGGAGGTCGAGGCGGCGGTGGTTGCGGCCCCACCCCCACGGCCGCTGCCCCGGGTCACCCAACCCCACCCCCACGTCGTCCCGCGGCCGACCACGAAGCCG
>JBBJLY010000344.1:0-7596 GCA_037720695.1 Kofleriaceae bacterium
GCACGGAGGCGATCGAGCGCGAGGACACCGTGAAGCCGACGCGCAACCCAGCCATGCCGAGCTTGGACAGCGTGCGCATGACGACCAGGTTCGGGTGCTCGTCGAGCGCGGGCAAGTTGGTGGCGCCGGAGTACGCGACGTACGCCTCGTCGGAGACCACCACCAGATCGCGGTGGCGCGCGGCGAGCTCGGTCGCAAACGACGTCCGCCACAGCGTGCCGGTCGGGTTGTTCGGCAGCGCGAGGAACACGACCGCCGGCTGGTGAACCTCGATCGCGTCGAGCATCGCCGACTCGTCGAGCTCGAACCGCGGGCCGAGTGGCACCTCGTGCATCGGCAGCCCGCGATTGATCGCGGCGAGCTTGTAATAGACGAACGTCGGCGTGGGATACAGGATCGGTCCGGCAAACGCCGCGCTCAGCATCGCGATCAGCTCGTCACTGCCGTTGCCGAACACGAGCTGATCGCCGGTCACCCCGAGCTGGCGCGAGACCATACTGCGCAGCCGGCGCGCCGCGGGATCCGGGTAACGCTCGAAGGCGATCGCGGCCAGCTCGCCGGCGAGCTCGGCGCGCAGCTCGGCAGGGAGCGGGTACGGCAGCTCGTTCGCATCGAGCTTGGCCACCACGGTCGGCGGCACCGGCACGTGATACGCGGTCGAGCCGCGTAGCATCTCGGGGACCCGCGCCGCGAGCGGTCCGAGCCCGAGATCGTTCATCGCCTGCTCCGCACCAGCGCCGAGCGGCCGTGCCCGACCAGGCCCTCGCACGCGGCGAGTGCGGCGATCGGCCCGGCATGACGGGCTGCGGCGGCCTCGTCGTACTCGATCACGGAGGTCCGCTTGCGGAAGTCGTGGACGCCGAGCGGCGACGCGTACCGCGCGGCACCTCCGGTCGGCAGCACATGATTCGCACCGGCGAGATAGTCCCCGGCGGCCTCGGAGGAGTACGCGCCGACGAAGATCGCGCCGGACGTCACGCAGCGCCGCGAGACCTCGCGGGCATTGGCGACCTGCAGCTCGAGGTGCTCGGGCGCGAACCCGTTCGCGTAGTCGATCGCCTCGTCGATCGTGTCGACCAGCACGGCGGCACCGTGGGTGACCAGCGCGTGCTCGGCGATCTCGCGGCGCGGCAGATCCGACAGCTGGCGCACGAGCTCCTGATCGACACGCAGCGCGAGCTCGGCCGACGTCGTGACGAGGACGGCGCACGCCTCGCGATCGTGCTCGGCCTGCGCGATCAGATCCGCCGCGATCCACGCCGGGTTGGCGGCAGCGTCGGCGATGATCAGCACCTCGGACGGCCCGGCGATCGAGTCGATGTCGACCTCGCCGTAGACCTGGCGCTTCGCCGACGCGACCCACGCGTTCCCGGGCCCGACGATCTTGTCCACCCGCGGCACGGTCTGGGTGCCGTAGGCGAGCGCGCCGACCGCCTGCGCACCGCCGAGCTCGAACACGCGATCGACTCCCGCGATCTGCGCCGCGAGCAGGGTCTCGGGAGACGCGCCTGGCGTCACCATCACGAGCTCGGGCACCCCGGCGACCTTGGCCGGGATCGCCGTCATCAGCACGCTCGACGGATAGCGCGCCGTGCCGCCCGGGACGTAGAGCCCGACGCGGCGGAGTGGCGTCACGCGAAGCTCGAGGCGAACACCGTCGTGCGTGACGTCGAGGTCGGGCTCCCCCTGCAGCTCGTGGAACGCGCGGATCCTGCGCGCCGCCAGCTCGAGCCCGGTGCGGACCTCGGCGGACACCTGACCGGCGAGCGCGTCCCAGCGGTCGCGCGGCAGCTCGTACGACAGGTCCTCGGGCTCGCGTCGATCGAAGCGCCGCATGTACTCGATCACCGCCTCGTCGCGCCGCGTCCGGACGTCGGCGAGGATCGCGGCGACCTGCGCGTCGATGTCGCCGGCCATCCGCGTCGAGCGATCGAGGAGCGCTGCGGCCTCCGGCGATCCGTGCTGCACGAGTCTCAGGACCGTCACTTGTCCTTGTCCTTGTCCTTGCCCGGAATCTTCACCTTGTCGGGATCGTAATTATCGAGGTCGGGCTTCGGGTTCTTCGGGTCATACGGCTGCTTTGGATCTTCCTTCGGTAGCTCCGGCTCCGGCAGCGGACCCTCGAGCGCGCCGCCCGGGATCTGCGACGGATAGCGCGCGCCGTAGCTCTCGACCACCGACTCCGGCACGTTCTCGCGGCCCTGGCCGCCGACCTTCACCACGTACTGGGTCGAGGCCCAGATCACCCAGCTCTCGCTCGGGCCCGAGATCGAGAGCGTGCGGACGCCTTCGATCTTCTTCTCCGCGACCTGGTAGCCACGCTCCTGCGCGAGCCGGCGCACCAGCTTGATGGTCTCGCGGACGACGCCATCTTTGCGCTCGTAGCGGGTGACCGTGACGTTGACCAAATCCTGCTGGCCGATCTGAGCGCGCTTCTCGGCCTCGGCCGTGATGTAGCTCGCAGAATAAGCTTCCCCTTTGTTCCCTTCGACCCAGACCTCGACGTCGAGGAGCGGGCCCTGGAACCGGCGGAACTTCCACGCACCGACGTCGGTCTCGACGACCAACCGCTTGGGAACAGGCGGTCTGCCACCACATGCCGCCAGCGTCACGGCGACGACGACAGCGAGGCAACGCATCGCGGGTATCGTACCTCGTTCCGTCGTTGACAGCGCCCGGCCATCGCTGAATAGTCCGCCCCCATGGCCAGTCATCTGTTCTCCAGCGAATCCGTCACGGAAGGTCACCCCGACAAGCTGTGCGACGCGGTCTCCGATGCAGTGCTCGACGCCTGCCTCGCAGTCGATCCGGGCAGTCGCGTTGCGTGCGAGACGGTCGCGAAGACCGGCTTCGTGCTGCTCGCTGGCGAGATCACGACCACCGCGCAGCTCGACTACCCCAAGATCGTCCGCCAGACCGTGCGTGACATCGGGTTCACCAGCTCGGCCATGGGCTTCGATGCCGACACGTGCGCCGTCATGGTCGCGCTCGAGCATCAGTCGCCCGACATCGCGCAGGGCGTCGACCGCGGCGATCCCGCGAAGCAGGGCGCCGGCGACCAGGGCCTGATGTTCGGCTACGCCTGCGACGAGACCAAGGAGCTGATGCCGCTGCCGATCCAGATCGCGCACCAGCTGGCGTACAAGCTTGCCGAGGTTCGCAAGAAGAAGGCGAAGGGCATCGACTGGCTGCGGCCGGACGGCAAGACCCAGGTCTCGATCCGCTACGAGGACGGCGAGCCGGTCGGCATCGAGGCGATCGTCGTGTCCACGCAGCACGACGAGAAGGTCAAGCACAAGCAGATCGAGGAAGCGATCCGCGAGCTCGTGATCAAGCCGATCGTGCCGGCCAAGCTGATGTCCAACAAGACCAAGATCCACGTCAACCCGACGGGGCGCTTCGTCATCGGTGGCCCGCAGGGCGATACCGGCCTCACCGGCCGCAAGATCATCGTCGACACCTACGGCGGCTATGCCCGTCACGGTGGCGGCGCGTTCTCGGGCAAGGACCCGAGCAAGGTTGATCGCTCGGCCGCGTACTACGCGCGCTTCATCGCGAAGCACGTCGTCGCAGCGGGGCTCGCCCGCCGCTGCGAGGTCCAGTTCGCGTACGCGATCGGTGTCGCGGAGCCGGTTTCGATGCTGGTCGACACGTTTGGCACCGGCACGGTGTCGGACGACAAGCTGACCAAGGCCGTGCTCGCGACGTTCGATGCGCGTCCCGGCATGCTGATCAAGGAGCTCGACCTCCGCCGCCCGATCTTCAGGAAGACGGCCGCGTACGGTCACTTCGGTCGCGAGGACGCCGAGTTCACGTGGGAGAAGACGCCGCTCCTCGCGAAGCTCAAGGACGCGGCGCACGCCGGCAACGGGCACGCGGTCAACGGTGCGAAGACTTCGGTCCCTGCGAAGAAGTCTGGCAAGACGCGCTCGACCGACGTGCGCGCATAAGCACGTCGGCTGATCCGGGTAATTCGGATCCAAATATTCAGTCTTACTGGCGCGCTGGATCCGTAATCTGGATCGCGCGCCAGTACACCAATGAGCTGGACTCCCGTCGAGGAATCGCTCTCCGGATTTCGCTCGGGATGTAACTCTCTGCTCCCGTGGGATAACGCGTACAACGACAACGTGCGCGCGCGTTGGCTAGATGTGCGCCATGGCTCGAACTATTGATATGCCGTTCTCGGGGTTCATCGCAGGCGCGATGCTCCTGACCACAGGCACCGCCCTCGCGGGCACCGCCACGTTCACGCCGACGGCGGACGCGCAGCTGATGTCCGACGTCCCGACCGCCAACTACGCGTCCGGCACGCGGATGAGCGCGGACGGCGCGCCGCAGGCACAGAGCGTGATCCGGTTCGCGGTGTCGAATCTGTCCGGCACCGTCACCGGCGCGAAGCTCCGGCTCTACGGCAACAACCCATCAACCGACGGTCCCTCGGTGTTTCGCGCCACTGGCGCGTGGGCCGAGAGCACGGTCACCTGGAACACCCGGCCCGCCGTCACCGGCGGCGCGCTCGGTGACATCGGCAACGCACCGACCGCGACCTGGGTCGAGGTCGACGTCAAGGCCGCGATCACGGGTAACGCGACCTACGACTTCCTCCTGATCGCCAGCGCCTCGGATGGCTCGACCTATCACACGCGCGAGACGGCCGAACGGCCGGAGCTCGTGATCACGACCGGCACCGCGGAACCGCCGCCTCCGCCGCCGCCTCCGCCGCCGCTTCCGCCGCCGCCGCCCGGAGGCGCCACCGTCGACGTCACGCTGCAGCCGCGGGCCGGCATTAGCGGGACCCAGCGGGTGAACTTCGCCGTGCCGCTCGCGCGCGGCGTCCTGCTCGACCCGGATCAGGTCCGCGTGCTGAAGGGGGGCATCGAGCTCCCCGCCGCCCGCCGCGAGCTGGCGACGTATCCCGACGGCAGCCTGCGCAGCGTCCAGCTCCAGGTCGTGACCAGCGTCGTCGCCGGGACGGTGCTGCAGGTCCGGCTCAACGAGACGCCCACCACTGCGGCGCTCGCGCCCGTCGAGGTCTCGACGACGCTCGACCCTGCAGATGGCTCGCTCGGCCCGCGCGTGTGGGCGCGGCTCCCGGCCGCGTGGCTCGCCGCGAGTGGCGTCACCGGTCCGCAGGTTCCGGAGGCGGTGACCGAGGGCACCGCGCTCGATGCGTGGGACGGCGCATGCGACTACCAGAATCACACCGTCACCCAGTTCCTGACCATGACGTCCGATCGCGGCGCCTGGCTCTACGATCGCGGCACCGCGATGTATCGCGGCTACGCGCGTCGCGGCGATCAGCTCACGCTCGAGTCCGCCTATCGCGAGACGGCGATCTATCGCAACGGCATGACCGGCACCGGCGCGAGCACGCGGATCGGCGTACCCGGTGCGGTCGACGACCTCAAGTACCACTACAACCAGAACCTCGCGATCCACTACCTGCTCACCGGCGACGATCGATTCCGCGAGAGTGCCGAGGATCTCGCGACCCGCGTCGCCAGTCTGTGGAGCAGCCCGGGCTACGGGGGCGGCAGCGACTTCTGGACCGAGCGCCACGCTGGCTTCGGCTTGCTCGCCTACGTCTGGGCGCGGATCGTCACCGACGACGAGGGCGCGATCCTCGATCAGCGCGCCGATGCAGCGGTCGCCGCATATCACTCGCTGCAGGCGACCTACTCGCCGGGCTGGACCGATCCCGAGGCGCGCTGCTACGCGCACCAGGGCTCGGCCCATGGCGAGCCGTACCCGACGTGGGGCTGCAGCCCGTGGATGAGCGCGATCCTCGCCGATGGCCTCGACGCGTACGCGACGGAGAGCGGCGGCAGCAAGGCCACGGCCGCGCGTGCCGCGATCGTCAAGCTCGGCAAGATCATCGCGCGCGATGGTCGCGACTCGACGGGCCGTCCCTACTACTGGATGGGCATCGGCGCCGCGGCCGACGAGATCGATCCGTATGACGAGCACTGGGGCGAGGCCGCATACGTCGTCGCGATGGCCTGGCACTGGGGTGGCCGCAGTGATGCGGCGCTGCGGACCGCGGCCGATCAGCTGGTCGCCGGCACGAAGTCCCGGGCGAGCTCGCCGCACCTGCGCAGCTTCAACTGGCAGTGCCGCAGCGCGGTCGCGACGCCCTGGTACCTGCGTTAGTGCTTGAGCCGCTGCTCGAGCAGCCGGCCGTCGCGATCGGTCTCGCTGCGGATCCCGAAGTACACCTTCGGGCCGCGCGGGTCCTCGGTCAGCGTCAGCTTGAGATCGAACGGCTCGGGACCCTCGACGCGCTCGATCGCGTAATCCGAGATCACCTTGGTCTTGGTCTCCGGCAGGTCGAACCGGATCTGCTCGCCGGTCGCCTCGAACGTGAACAGCTCGAACGTGCCCTTGTAGAGCGTGCGATCCTGGTACACGCCGCCGCCCATGCTCGGGACGAAGCGATAGACGAACAGCTTGTCGCGATCGGTCTCGGGCATCCGATCGAGCCAGTTGCGATCGATCAAGAGGCGCTTCGCCTCGTCGCCATCGAGCTTCGTGGTCGTGGGCGGCGACGAGCAGGCGGCGAGCGACAGCGACAGCGACAGAGCGGCCAGCAGGGTGTTCATGGACGCACTGTAGCGGCTATTCGCGCGGCAACCAGATGTCGTCAGGCGGCGAGGATGCGGACCGCGCCTTCGGCGCCGCGCGTGATCTGGCGCTTGCGTGCGTCCGAGGTGCCGCCGACCGCGCAGACCAGGAGCTCGCTGCCCTCGAAGTCGACCTTCAACATCTGGACATCCCACCGGTGGTCGGCGCCGAGCAGCGTGCCGTTGAACTCCTTGATCCGCGGCCCGACGAGCACCATCCTGGCCGCCACCTCGTCACACGCGAACGTGTCCCCCGACGAGGCGAGCGGCAGGCCATCACCATCTGCGACCACCATGGCTGAAATTCGTCCATCCTCGCAGCACGCGGCCAGCTGGTAGCGAAGGGCTTGCGTGGCAGTATTGGCGCGACGGCGCCGGCGTTCAGTGCGCATACGCAATGGTCCCGTGGCCTCCCGGCCTGGCGCAACTTTCCGGCGTAAGCTGCCGGCGTGCTCGCCCGCGTCGCTGTGTTAGCTCTCGTGGTCGCCTGCCATGCGAAGGGTCCGATGACGAAGTGGCCTGCTCTCGATGACAAGCTCCTCGCCGATGCCGCGGCGACGTTCAACTTCAAGCTCGGCGTGCCGGCCGTCCTCGCGGTGACGCGCGATGGTTCCGTGCTGTTTCGGCGCACGCCGCCGCGCGAGTTCGCGTCGGACCTCTACGAGATGGCGCCCGACGGGAGCGTGAAGACGCTCGCCGCGGTCAAGGACATGATCGGCCAGACCGACGAGCACCTCTCCGACGCCGAGAAGGCGCGGCGCGAGCGCACACGGACCGCGACGCGCGGCGTGGTCGACATCGATGTCAGCGACGACGGCACGACCGTGATGATTCCGATCGGCGGCGTGTTTCACCTCGTGGACCGCGCGACCGGCAAGCGCGTCGTCGTCGATCCGAAGGGCGACGCCTACGATCCGCACCTGTCACCCGACGGCAGTACCATCGCGTTCGTGCGCGACGGCGACGTGTGGAC
>JBBJLY010000126.1:0-23073 GCA_037720695.1 Kofleriaceae bacterium
TGTGACCAGCTCGAGCTTGCCGCGGGACGTGGCGACCGCGACCAGGCTGCCGGTCGGGCCAACCGCCGCGACCGCGACCGAGAGGCCGGCGGGCCACCGGGTCAGCTTCCGGGTCACCAGCTCGTGGGCGCCGTGGCCGAGCAACGCCCAGGCATCTCCGACCAGCTGGTCGACGCGCCGGGGCGCACCCGCGATCGGGGCCAGCTTGCCGTTCGCGACGCGGAACACGCCGCGATCGATTGCGATCACCACCTGCTTGCCGGCGCCGAGCGCGAGCACCGGGCTGGGCGCGAGGAACAGCTTCGCTACCTCGCCGCCGGCTCGCTTGTCGAGCGCGTAGAGCTGACGACCGATCGCCGCGATCGCGGTGGGGCCGCCCGCGAGCACGGCCTTGCCCTTCTGCGCGAGCCGCAGCGCGGTCCAGCCGTTCGGCGCGAGCCGATAGACGACGCCATCGCCACCTGCGACCACGTCCCCGGCTGCGCGTCCCGCCACGGCCAGCGTGTCGGCCGTCATGATCGGCTGCATGCGGACCCAGGCACCCTTCCCGTCGGGCTCGTAGACCTGGCCGGTCGGCCCGATCGCGATCGCCTTGCGCGCGTCATCACCTGCCGGTGGCGCGAGCGCCGCGAGCTTGGGCGCGGGCTGCGCGGCGGCGACTCCACACGCGACCAGCGATGCGAGCACCGCCGTCCGCGCCAACATCATCCGGCGACTACTTCTTGCCGAAGTTACAGGCTTCGAGCTCGGTGATGGTCTTCGCGTTCACCGCACACTCGACCGCCTTCTTGCTGGACCCGCCGACGCAGCGACGGACGTCACCCGCGGTGGTCTCGCTCTTGGCCTCGACGGTGTTGGTCTTGTAGAGCGCGCGGACGTTCGAGAGCGCCGCGCGGCAGCTTTGTTCGGTTGGCTTCTCGCACGCTGCCAGAAGTCCCGCGGCGACCACGAGCCCGAGGATCGTCTTCGTCCTGGTCATGTCCATTCCCTCTCGTTCGACTCTACCAGCTGGCGAGCGCGGTCGAGGTCTTGTCCTGTATCGATCTCCCGCCACTGACCCTCGATCAGGATCGGATCGATGTGGAGTCCACCGTCGATCAGCTCCTGCCATAGATCGGTCAGGTACGCGTTCTGGTACGTGGCGGCGCGCTGGAACGGCTCGGTCTCGCGCCCGGCGAACCGCTGCGCGAGGCGATCGAGCGTGTTCGCGGCGGTCGCAACTCCGCGCGCGCCGAGCCGGGTCAGCCCGATGTACTCGCCGATCGCATCGGCAGGAGGCAACGCGCGCTTGCCGACCCGCGCGACGGAGCCGTCGGGCATCAGATCGGACATCTCGCCTTCGTCGAGCGGGTGCTCGGTGCGGCCCTCGTAGATGGTCCGGAACTCGCGGTCGATCACGAGCCCGATCTCGGCCGTGGATTCGACCGCGGCGCGCGCGACCGCGGGCGTGAAGATGATGTCGCTGTACGACACCAGGCACGGCTGATCGAGGAACGGCCGCGCACAGGCGAGCGACAGCAAGACGTTGTTCGACTGCCAGTGCACGTTGTCGACAAACGTGACATCGCGGACCAGCCCGCGCACGAACGTCTCGTGGACGTCGCCGCGATAGCCCCGGATCACTATCAGCGCCTCGATCCCGGCGAGCCGGAACGCCTCCCACACCCAGCCGAAGATCGGGCGCTTGCCGACGTCGACCATACATTTCGGAATCTCCTCCGTGTGCGCGCCGAGCCGCTTGCCGCGACCGGCGGCGATCAGGATCGCTCGCTTGATCATGGAGCTCCTCGCGGTGCGAACCGGCCGAGCCGGAACATGATCATCGCGAACGTCTTCGCGAGGTACAGGGCGTTGACGGCCGCGTACGCCCAGAAATACAGATCAATCCGGTTCACCGCGGCGACCAGCCACAGGTACTGCGGGTAGTGCACGACGATCCGCGCGAGGAATTCGATCCCGGTCAGCACGATGCCGATCGGTCCCTTGCGGCCGCCGACCTCCGCGGGCTGACCATCCTCGGTCGGCGGCTTCGCGCCGTACTCCGGCCGACGGGTGAACGATGTCAACGACAGGCCGGCCGCGAGGCAGAACAGCCCCGCGATGCCGACGATCAACAGATGGACCGCGCCGGTGTCCTGCCACAGCCGCACCGCGACCGCGCCGAACAGCATCATCGCCTTCAGCTCGTCCATCAGGAAATCGAGCAGGTGACCGAGCGGCGAGGCGATCTTGCGCAGGCGTGCGAGCTGACCGTCCGCGCAGTCGAGCACGAAGGAAAACTCGAACACGAGCGCGGCGGCGACCAGCCACAGGTGGCCGGGCAGGAGCACGAGCATCGCGCACGCTCCCGCCGCGATCACCGCCGACAGGAACGTGACCTGGTTCGGGGTGATCGGCGTGTGCTGCAGGAAGTACACGACCACGGCCGCCGGCGGCCGCGCGATCCACTCGGTGAACCAGTTGATGTCGCGCTTCTTCTTCGACCCGCGATAGATGGCGGCAATTTCGGAGAACATGCGCGGGCCGACACTACCACCACCTGGAGATCGCCCGCGGCACGTGACTTGCGAGGAATCACCGCGGAGGTATTCGATGCCACGCGGAGATAAACGTCGGTACACCGACAAGCAGAAACGGAAGGCCCAGCATATCGAGGACTCCTACAAGGAGCAGGGCATGTCGGCCAAGCAGGCCGCGGCGCGCGCCTGGGCCACGGTCAACGCCGAGCACGGCGGGGGCGAGAAGCCGGGCGGCGGAGGCTACGGCAAGCCCGAGAACAAGGAGCCGTCGCGCCGCGGTGGCAGACGGTCGCAGACCAGCCGCACCGCGGCGAGCCGATCGGCGGCGGCCAAGAAGGGCGCGGCGACCCGCAAGCGCAACCAGGCGCGTCGCAGCCGGACCGCGAAGCAGGCGGCGCGGAGCCGGTGAGCATGCGCGCACCGTGCGCTCGGGCGCGTGTAAGCCGACGATCGCCTTGATCGAGACCCGCGTCGGATCGGCACGTTGCGCGCCGAGCAGGTAGGTGGCCATCGCGCCCTTCCCCTTGATCTCGATCGGCCCCCGCGACTCGAGCTCGAACTGATCCTTGAGCAGCTGGTAGGTCACCTCGGTGACCTGGACCTTGCCGGGCACCCCGGTCGACTCCATCCGGCTCGCGGTGTTCACGGTGTCGCCCCACAGATCGTAGATGAACTTCTTGGTCCCGATCACCCCGGCGACGACCGAGCCGGTGTGGATCCCGACCCGGATCGACATCGGCGTGCCGTGCCTGCTGCCGTAGGCTTCGACGCTGGCGAGCATGTCGAGCGCCATGTGGGCGATCGCGATCGCGTGGTCGGCGAGCGGTGAAGGGATGCCGGCGACCACCATGTACGCGTCGCCGATCGTCTTGATCTTCTCGAGGCCGTGCTGCTCGGCGAGCTCGTCGAACGCGCTGAACACCTCGTTCAGCATCGTGACCAGCGCTTCCGGGGTGGTGCGCTGCGCCATCGCGGTGAAGCCGACGATGTCGGCGAACAGCACGGACACCGCCTCGAAGCGATCGACGATCAGGCTTTCACCCGTCCGCAAGCGATCTGCGATCGGGCCGGGAAGCACGTTGAGCAGCAGGCGTTCCGAGGTGTGCTTCTCGGCCGACAGCTCCTTGGTCCGTTGCGCGACCAGATCCTCCAGCTGCTCGCTGTGGATCTGGATCGTCTCGGCCATCGCATTGAAGTTGCGGCCGAGCTGCCCGATCTCGTCGCTGCCGGCGGCGCGCGTCGCGACGCGGGCGGAGAAGTCCTTGTCGGCGAACCGGCGGACGGTCCGGGACAGCGCGAGGATCGATCGCGTGAGCACCGTGCCCATCGCGATCGAGACCAGCAGCGCGAGCGCGATCATCGCGATCGAGACCTTGATCGCGAGGCTCCCAGCGGAGTCGAGGGCGGTGCGCATGTTCTTGTCCGTGATGTCGACTCCGAGCACGCCGAGGCAGCGCCCCGCCGCGTCGCGCAGCGGCCTTCCTTCCGCATCGCTCAACGGGATGTATGCCGAGACCGAGCTGACTCCGAACTGTTCGTCGTGGACGAAGTCGGGCTCGAACTGGCGCGTGCATTCGGTCAGCGCGCGCCGCAGCAGCGGGATGCCCGCGACGTCGTACTCCTGTGCGAAGTGGCTGATGTCCTCGTGGTCCCCGAGCGGTTCGCCACGCGCGAGCTTGGCCCGCAGCGCGAGCACGTCGGCATCGACCACGAACCGCGGCTTGTCAGGATTCGCGGTTGGCGCGAGCAGATACGCGAAGTGGATCAGGTCGGGCTCGGTCTGCCGGATCAGCTGCAGCCGGTCGTAGATCTGCTTGTAGTCGGCCGAGCCCTCGACCGCGGAGATTCGCGCGTCGTCGAGCGGCTCCCCGGGTTGCCGAGCGAGCTGCGCGGCGAGTCGCTCGTACGCGGGACGGTCGACCAGGTGCGAACCGATGCTCGTGATGTCGCGCAAGCGGTCGCGAAGATCGTCGCCGAGCTGGCGTTCGACGAAGCGATACAGGAACACCGCGAGCAAGACGCTGAGCAGCGAGCTGACCCCGAAGAACGCGACCGTGAGCTTGCGTCGGAGGCGCATGATTAGGCTTGTGGCTCGGTGATGATCCTGGATAGGTTGCGCGTGAACAACCAAGACAACGGGGTTTAGGATGC
The DNA here is from genome assembly GCA_037720695.1 of Kofleriaceae bacterium. Lineage (GTDB taxonomy): Bacteria > Myxococcota_A > Polyangia > Haliangiales > Haliangiaceae > JABFXX01. The sequence goes on from JBBJLY010000126.1 coordinate 4,671, forward strand.
CTGAGCACACGATCCCCGAGTCCCTCATCGAACAGATCCGCACGGGCAAAGCCGCGCTCGTGGTAGGTGCAGGGCTCGGCGTACCTTCCTGGAAACACTTGCTGGAGCGCCTGACCAAGGCGCTCGAGACCCGCGGTCGCGAGGGCGATGAAGCGGCGACCAAGGACGTCGAAAAACTCCTTCACAAGGGCAGCCTCGTGCGCGCGGTCGGCTTCCTCGCACGCGCACTCGGCGAGGAGACCTGTGACCGGATCGTCGAGGAGACCTGGGCCGCGCCGTCCGAGGTTCCGCCGCTGGCGCGCGCGTTGTCGCAGCTCCCGTTCCGCCACGTCTGGACCACGTTCCCGGGAGACGTGCTCGAGCACGCATTCGAGACCTGCTCGCCCGACGCCTGGCCGCCGACCCGCGTCGTCACGTACCAGGAGCTCGGCGAGCTGTCGCCGCGTCGCCGCACGCTGGTCAAGATGCTCGGCAACTTCGACACCTATGTCGTGACGCCAAACTCGGTCCGCCGCGCGCTGTCGCGTGCGGTCGATCTGCGCGACTACACGCGCAAGCTCTACGTCGACGGCTCGCTCGTGTTCGTCGGCTTCCGCCACGGAGATCCCGACCTCTCGGCGCTGCTCGATCGCGTGTTCGGCATGTTCGAGCCGCCACGCGGCACGCACTACTACCTCGGTGCCGGTGTCGGGCCGGTCACCGTCGACGAGCTGATGGCCGATCACCACATCGAGGTCGTGCACCTCGAGGGTCGCGGGCTCGACGAGACGGCGGAGCGCTCGGTGATCGAATGGCTCGAGGCGCTGCGCGATGCGTGCGCCGCGGCCAGTATCACGCTCGCGCAGACGCGCCCGGACCTCGACGATACCGAGGGCTGGATCGCGTTGCTCGGTGACACCACCGAGGAATCCGCGGAAGCACAGCTCGCGCTCGATCTGATCGAGCGCAAGGCACGCGAGGCCAAGGACTTCGAGACCGTGATCGAGGTGCTGCTCGGCCGGATCGAGCACGCCGGCGACGGGCCAGACCGAGCGCTGCTGCTGCGCCAGCTCGCCGAGGTCTACGAGCAAGGGCTCGGCGATCTGCAGCGCGCGTTCGAGGCCGTGACCACGGCATGCCAGGTCGCGCCCGAGGACGACGAGGCCGCCGCACTCGCCGAGAAGCTCGCGACCGCGACCGGCAGCTGGGCCGATCTGGTCGCCGAGGCATCCGAGATCGCGTCCGACACCCAGGACCCGATCGTGTCGTCTCGCTGGTGGGCCCGGCTCGGCGGCTGGTACAGCGTCAAGCTGGATCGCCCGGACTACGCGGTGCCCTCGCTGCGACGCGCGCTCGAGCTCGATCCTGCCAATCACATCGCGTACGCCGCCCTCGCCGAGGTCCATCGCAGGGCCGGCAAGTGGGCCGATCTCGCGGAGACGCTACGCGCGCACATCGACATCGAGACCGAGCCCTCGCTCAAGGTCGATCTGCTGCTCGGCCTCGGCGATCTGTACGAGAGCCAGCTCGCATCCACCGCAAAGGCGATCGAGGTCTACCAGCAGGCCGCCGATGTCGATGACTCGTCGGATGACGCGCTCGCCGCGCTCGAGCGGCTGTACCGCCGTGACGAGCGGTGGGCCAACCTCGCGAAGGTGCTCGACCGCCGCGCCGAGATCAGCGAAGCGGCAGGCGACAACGTCCGCGCCTCGGCACTCCGCCGCGAGCTCGGGACGATGCGCGCCGAGAAGCTCGGCGATCTCGAGGGCGCGATCGCGCGCTACGAGGCGTCGGTCGCGAGCGATGCCAGCGACGCGTCGGCGCTCAAGGCCCTGGTCGAGCTCTACGACAAGACGGGGCGCACGGAGGACTATCTGCGCTCGATGGAGCGGCTCGCGCAGGTCGCGCCGGAAGCCGAGAAGCTGCCAACGCTACGCAAGCTCGCGAGCGAGCTCGAGAGCCGCGATCCCGTGCGCGCGATCGCCGCCTACGAGAACGTGCTCGCGGTCGATCCCAGCGCCGACGCCGCGTTCCGCGGCCTGTCGCGCGTGCTCGAACAGCAGGAGACCTGGGACGAGCTCGCCGCCGTCCAGCGCCGCCACATCACGGCGTCCAAGGCGCCGGCGCAACGGATCGAGCTGTTCCTCGCGAACGCCCGGGTGCTCGAGCACAAGCTCGCACAGGCACCGCAGGCGATCGAGGCGCTGCTCGACGTCACCGCGCTCGACGACGCCAACCGCGAGGCGCTCGCCGGGTTGTCGCGGCTGTACGTCGCGACCAGGGCATACGACCGCGCGGTCGACACGCTCGCGCGCCACGCAGCCCTCGAGCTCGATGGCGCGGCGCTGTATGCCGAGGCCGGCAGGCTCGCCGACGTCTATCTCGGAGATCTCGAGCTCGCGCAGCGCCACTACGACAAGGCGCTGTCGAACAACGCCGAGCACTTCGCGACCCTGCGCGGGCTCGCCAGCGTCCACGACAAGCGCGCCAACTGGGGCCAGGCCGTCGAGCTCGCCCTGCGGGCCGAGGCCTGCGCCACCAACCGCGCCGATCGCGTCGAGCTGGTGTGGAAGGCCGCGCAGCTCGCCGAGGCGAAGCTCGAGGATCCGCAGCGTGCGCTCGAGCTCTACGAGCGCGTGCTGAAGCTCGAGCCGGACCACGTCGAGGCCGGCCAGCGCGTGGCCGAGCGACTGACCGCCGCGAAGCGCTGGGACGAGGCGTTGCCGGTGCTCGAGATGCTGGCGCGCCAGGCCGAGGGGCTCGATCCGATCGATCGCAGCCGTCGCGAGGCGGACGTCGGCAAGGCCTACGAGGCCCTGCATCGCACCGAGAAGGCAGCGCGGCACTACCGCCACGCGGTCGAGCACGATCCGGGCAGCCTCGCGGCGGCCCTCGGGCTCGCTGCGGTGCTCGTGATCGAGGCCAAGGCAAACGAGGGCAACGAGTCGGCGAGCGAGCAGTGGCGCGAGGTCGACAAGCGCTACCGCGAGATCCTCGCGCGGCATCGCACCGCGCTCGACGACGGCCAGGTCGCGGAGATCTGGTACCGGCTCGGCGTCGCGTCGCGTGCGCTTGGCGAGGACAAGAAGGCCGAGGCCAGCCTGCGCCGCGCGCTCGAGAAGGATCCGCTGCACGAGTCGACACTCGGCGCGCTGGTCGAGCTCGGCGGCGCTCGCGGCGAGTGGAAGCTGGTCGCGGAGAGCAAGCGCGCACAGATCGCAGCGCTCGCCCGCAGCGACGGTGACACCGAGGAGCGGCGCGCGAAGTTGTTCGAGGAGATCGGCGACCTCTACAGCGAGCGGCTCGGCGACAAGCTGACCGGCATCGCGGCGTACTCCGATGGCCTCGCGCTGCAGCCCACCTCCCGCGTCCTGCTCCACAAGCTGCTCGAGGGCTACACCGAGCAGCGCGAGTGGAAGAAGGCGATCGATGCACTCGACTCGCTGTCTGCGCAGGAGACCTCGCGCGATCGCCGCGCCCGGTTCCATTACGCCGCCGCCGTGATCGCGCGCGACGAGATGGGCGAGATGGAGCTCGCGGTCGACCGGTTCCACGCCGCGCTCGACGACGCGCCGTTCACGGCCAAGGCGTTCGAGGGTGTCGAGGCGCTGCTCGCCGATCGCAAGGAATGGAAGAACCTGGCGCGCGCGTATCGCCGCCAGCTGAAGCGGATGGGCGAGGACGCGCCGCAGGACGTCCTGCTCTATCTGTGGACCAAGCTCGGAGACACGTACCTCGATCACCTCGGCGACAACGAGGCCGCGACCGAGGCGTATCAGGTCGCATGCGAGCTAGCGCCTGATGACATCCAGCGCCACGAGCAGCTCGCGGACCTCTACCTCGAGGCCGGCGAGCCGCGCCGCCACGAGGCGATCGCGGAGCTCCAGTTCCTGCTCAACCACGCACCAGATCGCGTGGAGCTCTACAAGGCACTCGCGTTGCTGTACCGGGCCGAGCACGAGCTCGACAAGGCGTGGTGTGTCGCGCAGGCGCTGGTGTTCCTCGGCGCCGCATCCGACGAGGAGAAGCTGCTCTACCAGCGGTTCCGGCCGTCACAATTCCAGCCTGCACCGCGCCGGCTGACGGAGGAGCTGTGGCAGAAGTCGGTGATCCATCCGCGCGAGGACCGCTACGTCGGGGCGATCTTCTCGTCGACGCTCGGCGCACTCGCGGCAGGCACCGCGCAGCAGGTCAGCGCGTTCGGGCTCCTGCCCGAAGGCCGCGCGGACCTCGATCGCGACCTCCGCCCGGTCAGCCGGATCGTCAAGTACGTCACCGGCGTGCTCGCGATCGATCCGACCCCGATGGTGTGGCTCCAGGAGACCGGCGATGGCCTGCGCGTCGCCAACACGGTCGGCCTCGGCGCCGAACGCCAGCGGCTGGTGCCGACGTTGCTCGTCGGCGCGCCGATGATCAGCCACACCGACGAGCGCCAGCGGGCGTTCGAGGTCGGCAAGCGGATGGCGTACCTCCGTCCGGAGCGCTTCATCACGCTCGCGCTCGGGACGTTGCCGAAACTCGAGGCAGCGTTCACCGCCTCGGTGATGGCCGGTGGTGCCAAGCTGACCTCGCACGATGGCTCGCAATATGGCGAGCACGCGAGCGACGAGGCGAAGAAGCTCGCAGACATCTTGCGTCAGCAGGTGCCAACGCCGCTGCTCGACCAGGTCGGGGAGCTGTCGACGAAGTTGTCGGGGAGGGTCGGCAATGGCCTGATCTCGGCGTGGCGCACGGCGACGGATCTGACCGCGAATCGGGTCGGCTTCATCGTGGCGAACGATCTCGAGACGGCGGCCAAGGCGATCGCCACCGAGGGCTCGGCGCTGTCGAGCCTGTCGGTCAGGATCGCCTCCGCGACCTGCTCGCGTATGCGGTCAGCGAGAGCTACTTCGGCGTGCGGCGCCACCTCGGGCTGCACGTCCGCGAGGCCGAAGCGTGAGGTGGCTCGCGCTGATCGGGCTGGTCGCGCTGCAGGGCCTGTCGTGCTCGAGCGATCCGCCGTCGTGCACCACCGATGACTGCTCGATCCCGACCCGCAGCATCGTCAAGTGGACGTTCGACAGCTACCCCGAGTGGCTGTTCCAGGGCGACACCTGCCTCGATCTCGCCATCGTGACCGTGCGGGTCGCCGTCGCGCAGGTCGATGATCCGGCCATCGGTCAGTCGATGGACGTCGCATGCGGGCAGGGCCAGGCGTCGCTGCTCCGGCTCGAGCCCGGCATGTACAACGCGTTCGTCACGCCGCTCGATGCGGCCGGGACCCCGCTGGTCACGGTGCCCGCGGTCGGCCTGCTGGCCGCCGGAGCGCCCGGCGCGAACACCGAGGTCACGGTGAACGTGCCCCACACGGCGTGGATCGGTCGCGACACGTTCACCGGCACGTTCCTGTTCCGGCTGTCGTGGGGCGGCCAGTCGTGCGAGGCCACGGTCCCGCCGGTCACCACGCAGACGCTCGAGCTACGGGCCAACGGCCTCCCGGTCGACAAGGTGACCGACAAGGGGCAGAAGCTCGACGGCACGGACCCGCGACCCTGCCGCGTGCTGACGGAGCAATTCGCACAGTTTGCGGAGGGGCTGCCCTATGGTCCCGCCACGTTCCACGTGATCGGCAAGGACATGACCGGAACGGTTCGGTTCGACCGCCAGTTCGACACGTTCGTCGGGGTGGCAAAGAACAACCCGACCATCACGTTCGATCTGGTCGGCCCGGATGCTGGTGTTGACGCGCCCCTGGATGCTCCGCCCGACGCGTGACAACCTACGCGGGATGCGGGCGCTGCTCCTGATCGCCGTGGTCGGTTGCGGAGGTGGTTCCTCCTCCGGGCCCACCGTGATCACACCGCGGCTCGCGGCGTCGGGACCACCCTTGCCGGCGCCACCACCGGCGCGTGCATCGACGCGCGGCGCCGCGTACCTCGATGCGGTCGCGGCCCATCTCCAGCCTGCCTGGGGACAGTTCCTCGAGGACTGCCGGCTCCGGCTGCCCGGTGATCACGTGCTGAACCGGCCGACTTTGGTCGCGACCGCGGAGCTCGTGGTCGCCGAGGACGGGCTGGTGCTGCAGAAGCGGATCATGACCGGCAGCGGCAACGGTGACTTCGACACCGCCGTGTTCGACGTGCTCGGCGACGCGTCGCCGCTGCCGCCGCCACCGCGCGAGCTCGCATCCGACGATCAGCGAGTCCACGTGCAGTGGACGTTCGCGCGGGATGGCCGCCAGGCCGGCGCGGCGAGCGCGCAGGTGATCGATCTCCAGCTGCCGCTGCTCGGCGTGGTCGAGCGCCTGCTGGCCACGAACAAGCTCGTGCGCGCGGCGCAGCGGATCGCCGCCGCGAAGCCCGACGATCCGGATCGGATCGCAGCGACGGAGAAGGTGCTCGTGCTCGTGCTGAAGGAAGGGCTCGCCAGCTCCGATGGCTCGGTGCGACGCGCGGCGGTCGAGGCGGTGGCGCGGGCGCGCGTCCAGGCGCTCGCCCCCGACATCCAGCCGCTGGTGTTCCCGAGCGTCGACCTCGAGCTCCAGCTGCTCGCGATCGGCGCGCCGCGACGCTCGCCGATCCGTCGGACACCACGACCGCACCGCTCCTGCTCGCCGGGCTCGCGTCGGATCTCACGACTCACAACCGCCTCGCGTTGGCCAAGGCGCAGGCGCTGGTCACGCTCGGCCGCACGCGCGACGTCATCGCGATCGTGCGCGCGCGGCTCGGCACGATCCCCGACGGATCTGCCGCGGCGGCGATCGCGGTGCTCGGGTTCGCGCCGGATCGGGAGCTCGCGGCGAAGCTCGCGGGCTGGTTCACGCGCGGCGATGCGCGGGTCCGAGCCGGGGTGTGTGCCGCGTTGCCGGCAGGTGCGCCCGCGGCCGCCCCGCAGCTGATCATGAAGGGGCTGCGCGACGCCGACGCGATGGTGCGCGCGAGCTGCGTCGATGCGGCGGTGCGCGGGCACAAGGCGCGGTCGCGCCCCGACCCCACGCTGGTGCGGCGGCTGCGCGAGCTCGCACGCGATCGTGACCGTGCGGTACGTGCCCGGGCGATCGGCGCGCTCGGCGTGTTCGAGCCAGCGGCGCGGATCCGCGCGATCGACGATCCTGCGGCCGAGGTTCGCGCTGCGTCGGTCAGTGGTGCCAGCGAGAGCGAGCTTCGTGTGCTCGCCGCGGATCGCGACCCGGATGTCCGCGCGTCGGCGATCACGACGCTCGGCGATCGCTCGCCCGAGCTGGTGACCCGCGCTGCCACCGATCCGGCGCCGCAGGTCCGGACAGCCGCGATCGCCGGCCTGGGGGGAAGGACGGTCGACGACGAGCTGCTCGAGCGACTCACGGCAGACGACTCGCCCGAGGTCGCGACCGCGGCGCTCGTCAAGCTCGCGGCCCGTCGCGGCAGGACCGCGATCACCACCCCGTTCATGGCCCGGCTCGCTGGGGCCCCGCCGGGGGGCAGGGCGCGGGTGCGGATCGCACTCGCGTGGTTGCTCGCGCGCTAGGCGTGCGACAACCTACGAGCATGCGTTCTGGCCTCCTCGCCGCTCTGTCGCTGCTCGCAGCCAGCGGCCACGCGCAGGGGAACGCGGATGGCGGAGCGCCGGCGGGCCGCGTCGTGCGCATCGAGCTGCCGAGGCGGGTCGAGGTCCGGATCCCTTCCGGCAAGTTCTGGATGGGCGTCGACGAGCAGAGCCGCAACACCGCGCGCACGCTGTGCAACGAGTACTACCCGGCGATCAACGCGGTCACGATCTCGAACCAGCGCGTGAACTTTTGCGAGGACTACTTCGATGACCTGACCGCGATGGAGTCGCGCGAGGTCTACGTCGACTCGTTCATGATCGATCGCGACGAGGTTAGCGTGGAGGACTATCGCGCGTGTGTCGCCGCCGGCAGCTGCACGCTCGACCCACTGGTCGCCGGCGACGAACGCTACATCCAGAGCGGCTGGCCGATGGTCAACGTCACCTGGGGCGAGTCCAAGGACTACTGCCGGTGGCGCGGCGGTCGGCTGCCGACGGAGGCCGAGTGGGAGCGCGCGGCGCGCGGCGACGACCCCGGCGCGAGCTTCCCGTGGGGCGACAAGGAACAGTCGAACGACTACAACCACGGCCAGCCGCGCGCTCACGCGATGCGCAACATCGATCGCGTCCCGGCCCAGACCCCGATCCAGTTCCTCGGCGATCCCGACGACAGCGATGGCGCCCAGATCCTCGCGCCGCCCGGTAGCTACCCGTGGGGCGAGGGTCCGTTCGGCACCCGTGATCAGGCCGGCAACGTCGCCGAGTGGACGGCCGATGCGATGTTCGCGACGCCCGACAAGAAGGGCTACTTCGGGCTCCCGGCGTCGAATCCACGGCGCGACGGTGGCATCCACGATCCTCGCATCGTGCGCGGCGGATCCTGGCGCCAGCCCACGTTCATCGCGCGCTCGAACCTGCGCGACCCGTTCGCAAAGGAGTACGACCCCAATCGCCGGTTCTCGCACGTCGGGTTTCGGTGCGCGCGCTCGATCACGCCAACGACGGCCGCGCCGTCCGCAGAGCCCGCACCGGCGCGAGCGAAACCCGGCCGCGACTAAACGTCTGGCGTGGCGTCGGGCGGCCCGTCGGGCGCCCCATCAGGACCATCGGGAACGGAGGCGTCGATCCCACCACCGGTGGTCTGCGCGCACTCGTCCGTCGCCTGGTTGCAGACCAGGCCATCCGCACAATCCGTGTTGACCTGGCACCGCTCGCCCTCGTCCTGCTTGCAGGCGGTGACGAACAGTGCGGTACCGGCCACGAACGCGAGGCACAGCGGAATCGCGAGAAACTTCTTCACGTCGGGGGCTCCTTGTCGGCCGTCATGTCGTCGAGCGCGAACACATCTCTCCACTCGACCTTGGTCACTTCGACCTCGCGCTTGCCCTTGGGGCTCTGCACGACGGCGGTGTCCCCGATGTCCTTGCCGATCAGGGCACGCGCGACCGGGGCGCCGATCGAGATCCGACCGCGCTTGATGTCTGCCTCGTGCTCCCCGACGATCACGTAGGTGACCTGGTCGCCGCTCTCGGTATCCTCGATCGTCACGGTGGCGCCGAATTTGACCGTCGTACCCGACAATTTGGTTGGATCAATAACCTCCGCCATTGCCGATTTTGCTTCGAGCTCGCGAATCTTGGCCTCGATCAGGCCTTGCTCTTCCTTCGCCGCGCTGTAATCGGCGTTCTCGGACAGATCACCGTGACCGCGCGCGACCTCGATGGCGCGGCTGTTCGCGATCCGATCGACGTCCTTCAGGCGCTTCAAGTGCGCCTTCATGCTCGCGTACCCGGAGGGGGTCATCGGAAATTTCTCGCCCATGGCTCGTCCTGCGACGGGTATTCGTACCCCCTCGGCGATCGCTCCGCAACTAACAGGAGGTACAGGCGTCGTCGAAGCTCGAGTCGCACGGCGTGGCCGCGGTCCCGTTCTCGGTGCACAGGTCCGGCGTGGTCGGCGCGGCGGGGCAGCTGGTCGCGCACGTCGCGCCCGCGGCACAGTTGACGTCACACTTGCACGAGGCCTCGCACTCGACCTGGTTGCACGACGTCGAGCCGGTGCAGCTGATGTTGCACGCGGCCTGGCCGCACTCGATCGAATCGCACGAACCCGTGCCCGAGCACGTGATGTCGCAGGACTGGCCTTCCGCGCAGCTCACGTTGTCGCACGCCTTGGTGCCACTGCACTGGATCGTGCACTTGTAACCGGGCGGGCACACGCGGCGGTTGCACGAGTTCGGGCTGGTGCATCGCATCGTGCACTCGAACGTCGCCAGGTCGCAGGTGTCACAACCGTCGGGGCAGGGGTTGGCGTCGGGCTGGACCTGGCCCTCGACGCAGAAGCCACGATCGCAGCTCCGCCCGTTGCTGCATTGATCGTCGTTCGTGCACTCGAACTTGCCCGACTGGTTGTTCGGCAGACAGCCGACAACCAGCAGCGAGAGCGCGAGCAGGGCGCGGGTGATCATGGGCGCGCCCCGAGCGAGAACATCACGGCGGCACCGCCCGGGATCGGCGCGGGCGTCACGGTCAGCTGGCGGTCGCGGTCGCGCCACAGCAGCCAGCCGCCATACGCTCCGAGCGCGAGCCCGCCGAGCACGAGCACGTTGCCCGCCCACGCGCGCGTGCTGGCCCGACTCTCGAGCTCCTGCAGGTCCAGGAAGTCCTGGTAGTCGGCGGTGTCGTGATTGTCGATCTGGTCGTTGACGCTCGACGCGCTCGACCACGCGGCGAGCCCGAACAGGACCAGCAGGCCGCCGCCGGCGACCGCCGCGATCCCGAACTTGCGGTCGCGCGACATCGGCTTGCGCTCGGTCGGCTGCGGGAGCGGAGGCGGCTGCGCCGGTTCGCCCACGACAGGTGCAGGGACCAGCACGGGCTCGGTGGTGACCGGCGCGGTCGAGACACTGAACAGCGGCAACAGCGCGGGCTCGACCCGTTCGGGCGTGTCCGTGATCGATACGGTCGCCGTGACGTCGCGGGCGGCGGCGCCCTTGGCCTTGCGGCGGAGCACGATCGTGATCCTTGATTGGTCGACGTTGGCCGTGCCGTACACCAGCTCGTCGACGCCGAGCGTCCTGCGCACGTCGTCCGCGCAGGCCGGGACCTGTGGATCGCATCCCACGGCGGCGGCGGTCTCGGCGAACGTGGTGTCGCCGGGCAGCACGATGCCGTCGATCACGCGAGCGAGGCGCTGGACCGAGGTCGTGAGCCGCGCCCTGGTCGGCGCATCCGCCGAGCCATCGAGCGGCAGCACCAGCACGCGGCGGGGACCTGCGATCGCCGGGAGCGCGAACGCCATCACGCACAGCACGGTGATCGTGCGGGTCACAGCTTCTCCAGACGGGCCCGGATCATGTCGGCATCGTTCGCGGCGGGGGCGAGATGCAAGTATCGCGTGAACGCCAGCTTCGCGCCCCGCTGGTCGCCGAGCTTCTCCTGACACAAACCAATCCCGCGCCAGGTGCCTGCCAGTCGCGGATTGGCATCGCGCGCCTTCTTGTACAGCCCGAGCGCGCTCCGGGTCTCGCCCTTGACGAACGCCTGCAGCCCGCTGCGATACAGCTCCTCGGCCGAGGGCTTGCCGGGCGGCGGCCGGGGTCGCCCCGCCGGCGGATCTGGGGGCCGCACCATCTCCGGCACTTCGGCATCGGGCGCGAGCGCGACCGCGGCAGCGGCGATCCCGCCGGCAGCGGGTGCGGGTGGCGGCCGCCCCACGGGCGCGGCCGCCACCCGTGCAGGCACGTCGGCTCGTCGGGTCATCGCGATCACGACGCCGACCACGAGCGCGGCGACCACGGCGCCGCCGATCAGGTAGCGCAGGAAGCGCGGCCGCGGCGCCGGCGCGTCGATCCTCGAGCGTTCCGACAGCTCGAGCGGCGCGGGCTCCGCCTCGGTGCCGAAGCGTTGGATCTGGTCCTCGCTCGCGCGCGGGTAGGGCGAACCGTGCGGCGTGCCCTCGGCGGTCACCTCGATCGAGGGCCGGCTGTCGAGCGTGGTGCCGGGTGGGATCGAGTCCGCGAACGCCGCCTGCAACACGTCGGCGCTCGCGCGGCCCTTGCTCGAGACCTCCTGCAGCAGCTTCTTGCGCGCGATGATGTGCTCGCGAAACGTCGACTGCATGTAGCGCGCGATCGCGTCGTTCTTGCCGCCGTAGCCCTGCTTGCGCAGCACCTCCTCGAGGTCCTGCGCCATCTCCTTCGCGGTCGGATAGCGCCCCGCGGAGTCGCGCGTGAGTGCGCGCAGCACGATCGGATCGAGCGCGACCGGGACCTCCGGGTTGACCTGCGACGGCGCGAGGATCTGGCCGTGCAGGACCTGCCGCATGGTCTCCGCCTCGTTGCCGCCGCGGAACAACCGGCGCAGGGTCAGCGCCTCCCACAGCACGCAGCCGAGCGACCAGATATCGCTGCGGCGATCGCCCGCGCCGCCGCGCAGCTTCTCCGGCGCCATGTAGCTGAACTTGCCCTGCACGCGCGTGCTGGCCGTCGACATCGACGCATTCGCGACGCCGAAATCGACCAGCTTCACCTGCCCGTTGTAGAGCACGACGATGTTGCCAAGCGACACGTCGTGATGGACGAGGCCGATCGGATCGCCGGCCATCGAGCGCAGCTCGTGCGCGGCATCGAGCCCCTCGGCGGTGTCTGCGATCAGCCGCGTCGTCGACAGCGGATCGAGTCGCGTCCCTTCACGTCCGGCACGCAGCACCGCGAGCAGCGGCTCGCCCTCGAGGTACTCCATCGCGATGAAGTACCGACCCTCGGCCTCGCCGAGGTCGTAGATGTCGACGACGTTCGGGTGCTTGACCAGCGCCGCCATGCGCGCCTCATCGAGCAGCATGTCGACAAACGGCTTCTGGGTCGCGAGGTTCGCGTGTACCAGCTTGACGACCACGAGCTTCTCGAACCCGGCGGGACCGCGCTGGAGCGCGAGCTGGACCTCCGCCATCCCGCCCTGGCCGATCTGGCTGATCAGCTCGTAGCGGCCCAGTCTTGACGGTCGGCCGGCATCCCCGAATGCGGGCACCCGTTCAGTGTACCCCCAGTGGCGATTTTCAAACCGAGTCCAGAGTACATACGAAGTGTAGGTATGACGCTCACCATCGTGGTCGAACCACACCCGCTCCTCGACGCCGGTGCGTTCCTTATCCAGCTCGCGCGTCCGCTCGGCGAGCTCGCGACACCCGAGGCGATCGCGCAGCTCGCGCGACCCGATGTTCGCGTCCCGCTCGAGCCGGTCGACCCTGGCAAGCCGGTGCGGGATCTCCTGCGCCATGGCGGCTTCAAGCCCGCAGGTCGCAGCAAGCCTGCTTCCGAATACCTCGTCGGCGCCGTCGTCGATGGACGCTTTCCGCAGATCAATGCGCTGGTCGACACCTGCAACGTGGTCTCTCTGCACGCCGGCCTCCCGATCTCGCTCGTCGATCTAGATCGCGTCGAGGGCGCGCTCGCGATCCGGATCGCGCCGCCGGCCACGAGCTACGTGTTCAATCCATCAGGGCAGGTGATCGATGCGAGCGGCCTCGTCTGCCTGTTCGATGCGAGCGGTCCCACCGGCACGCCGGTCAAGGATGCGCAGCGCACGAAGACGTCAGCGGCGACGCGCGCGGCGATCGTGATCGTGTGGGGCACGCGCGCGCTCGTCGGCCGCACCGCGGCGACCACCCGCTGGTATCGCGAGCTGGTCGCGAAGATCGACGGCGCCAGCACGCAGGACGTCGCGCTGGTTCAGCGCGAGCTGTAGGCCTGCAGCGGGGCGACGCGGAGATCGCTGCGCTTGGTCACCGCGATCGCCTCGAGCGCGGCGCGGGCACCCCGCAAGGTGGTCTGGTACGCGATGCCGTTCATCAGCGCCGCGCGGCGCAGCGAGCGGGAGTCCTGGATCGCCTGCACACCCTCGGTGGTGTTGATGACGAGCTGGATCTCGCGGTTGTCCATCGCGTCGACACAGTGCGGGCGACCCTCGAGCACCTTGTTGATTCCGCTGACCGCGAGCCCGTGATCGCGGAGGAAGGCGGCGGTGCCGTGAGTCGCGACGATCGTGAACCCGAGGTTGATCAGCCGGCGCGCGATCTCGATCGCGGCGACCTTGTCCGCATCGCGAACGGAGAGGAACGCGGTCCCCGAGGTCGGTAGCTTCATGCCGGCCGCGAGGCACGCCTTGGCAAACGCGCGCGCGAAGTCGGTGTCGATGCCCATCACCTCGCCGGTCGAGCGCATCTCGGGGCCGAGGATGGTGTCGACGCCCTCGAACTTGACGAACGGGAACACGACCTCCTTGACCGAGACGTGGCGTGGCTCGACCTCGACCATGCCGAGCTCGGCGAGCGTCCGGCCGGTCATCACCTTGGCCGCGATCTTCGCGAGCGGCACGCCGATCGCCTTGGACACGAACGGCACGGTGCGCGAGGCGCGGGGATTGACCTCGAGCACGAACACCTCGCCTTCGTGCACGGCGAACTGCGTGTTCATCAGGCCGATCACGCCGAGCTCGGTCGCGAGCACGCAGGCCTGGCGCTTGACCTCGTCGACGATGTCCGCCGGCAGCGAGTACGGCGGCAGCACGCACGCCGAGTCCCCGGAGTGGATGCCGGCTTCCTCGATGTGCTCCATCACGCCGCCGACGACGACGTTGCCGGTGTGATCGGCGATGACATCGACATCGAGCTCGACCGCGTCGGCGAGGAACTGATCAACGAGCAGCGGGAATCCGATGGTCGCGGATTCGTCACGCGACGCGCCCGAAGAGCCGATCGTACGCTGGAAGTAATCCTCGAGGCCTTGCGAGTCGTAGACCCGCTCCATGGCGCGGCCGCCGAGCACGTAGCTCGGGCGCACCATGACCGGGAACCCGATCTCGATCGCCACCGCGCGAAGCTCGTCGAGGCTGCGTGCGATGCCCCAGCGCGGCGCGCGCAGGCCGAGCTTCTGCATCACCTCGCCGAACCGCTCGCGATCCTCGGCGCGATCGATCGCGTCCGCGCTGGTGCCGATGATCGGCACGCCAGCCTCGGCGAGCGCGACCGCGAGCTTGAGCGGGGTCTGGCCACCGAACTGGACGATCACGCCGGACGGCTGCTCGAGATCGCAGATCGCCAGCACGTCCTCCAGCGTGAGCGGCTCGAAGTACAGCCGGTCGGAGGTGTCGTAGTCGGTCGACACCGTCTCGGGTTGCAGTTGACCATGATCGACTCGATGCCCTTCGCGGAGCGCCATCGCCGCGTGCACGCAGCAGTAGTCGAACTCGATGCCCTGGCCGATCCGGTTCGGGCCGCCGCCGAGGATCATCACCTTGCGCTTGTTGCTGGGCCGCGCTTCGTCTCGTCCTCGTACGACGAGTACAGTACGGCGTGTGCGACTCGTACTCGCCGCCGCACGTGTCGACGCGCTTGTAGACCGGCCGACGCCCGCGGCGTGGCGGGCGGCGCACCTGGCTCGGTCGCGCCGGTGAGCGCGGCGATCCGGCGATCGCTCATGCCGAGCCGCTTGTAGCGCGCGAGCTCCGCCGAGCGATTGCCGAGCGCGGTGGCGAGTCGCGCTCGGCGAGCGCGATCGAGTGGATGTGATGCAGGAACCACGGATCGATCCGCGTCAGCTCGTGTGCGCGCTCGAGCGTGAGCCCAGCTGGAACGCGCGGCCGACCGGAAACAGCCGGTCGGGGTCGGCGTCGCCATCCCGCTCGACGCGGCGAGGTCGTTGTGATCGCGGCGAGCGGAAGTCAGATCCGCGCGGCCGGTCTCGAGCGAGCGGATCGCCTTGCCGAGCGCCTCGCGGAACGTCCGGCCGATCGCCATCGCCTCGCCGACGACTTCATCTGCGGGCCGAGCACGGGCTTCGCCGACGGAAACTTCTCGAACGCGAACCGCGGCCACTTGACGACGACGTAGTCGATCGTCGGCTCGAACGATGCGGGCGTGACGCGCGTGATGTCGTTCTGCAGCTCGTCGAGCGTGTAGCCGATCGCGAGCTTCGCGGCGATCTTCGCGATCGGGAAGCCGGTTGCCTTCGATGCGAGCGCGGAGCTGCGCGACACGCGCGGGTTCATCTCGATCACGAGCATGCGGCCGGTCTTCGGATCGACGGCGAACTGCACGTTCGACCCACCGGTGGTCACGCCGATCTCGCGCATGACCGTGATCGAGGCGTCGCGCATGCGCTGATACTCCTTGTCGGTCAGCGTCATCGCGGCGCGACGGTGATCGAGTCACCGGTGTGCACGCCCATCGGATCCAAGTTTTCGATCGAGCACACGATGACGGCGTTGTCCTCGTGTCGCGCACGACCTCGACTCGAACTCTTCCAGCCGAGCACCGATTCTTCGAGGAGGATCGAGTGCACGGGCGACATGTCGAGCCCGAACTGCACCATGCGATCGAGCTCGCCTTTGTTGTAGGCGATGCCACCACCCGAGCCGCCGAGCGTGAACGATGGCCGCAGGATCGCGGGGAACCCGATCTCCTCGACCGCCGCGCGCGCTTCCTCGATGGTCGTGACCAGCACCGACTTCGGGCACGACAGGCCGATGCGCGCCATCGCTTGCTTGAACAGCTCGCGATCCTCGGCCATCTCGATCGACTTGACGTTCGCCCCGAGCAGCTCGACGCCGTGCTTCTCGAGGATGCCGGCCTTGCTCGCGCGCCCGAGTTGAGGCCGGTCTGGCCGCCCGACGTGGGCAGGACCGCGCTGACTTTTTCGCGCGAGGACTTTGTCGAGCACCTCGACCGTCAGCGGCTCGACGTGGGTCGCGTCCGCAGATCGGGGTCCGTCATGATCGTAGCCAGGTTCGAGTTGATCAGCACGACACGCAGACCCTCCTCGCGGAGTGCTTTGCAATTGCGTGCCCGAGTAATCGAACTCGCTGGCCCGACCGATCACGATCGGCCCCGACCCGATAATCAGCACCGACTCCAGATCCTTACGGCGCGGCATCGCGCCCGCGTTTACCACGGCGCTCGCTATCGGGGTGTCATCTGCGCAGGTTGATAGCGCTGGCCGGCGATCTCCCCAGTTCACCTGGCTTCGAGCTCGGAGATGTGATCGAGAGACAGCGACTTGTCGAGTGCGCCGAGTGCGTCGAGCTGCGCGAGCGTGCGGGCACCGACGAGCGGCGTCAGCGACGGCTGCTTGGTGCGGACGTACGCGAGCGCGAGCTGCCCGGGCATCATGCCCCACGACGGCGGCGCGCCGAACCTCTCGCCGATGCTCGCGTTCTTGGCGTAGTTCTCCGCCGAGAACCGCGGCAGGAACCGCCGGAAGTCCTGCGCGCGACCTTGCTCCCGTCAGGAGGCCACGCGACATCACGCCGTAGAGCGTCGCGCCGATACCGAGCGCGGCGAGCGTCGGGAAGATCTTGTCCTCAGCGCCGCGCCAGATCGGCGAGTACTCGATCTGCAGATCGACGATCGGATGAACCGCTGCGCGCGGCGATCGTGTCGCGCCGACCTCGGAGAGCCCGATCACCGCGTGCCGGCCGTCGCCGTCCGCGATCGTGCCGTCCTGGCCTCGATCGGGACCGTGGGTCGAGGCGGGCAGGCCGGTAGTGTTGACATAGTCGGTGCCGAGCCGCTTGAGGCTGTACCCGAGGAAGTTCTTGACCGCGACCGGCCGCGCATCGGGGCCGTTCGCGAGCCGTCGGGCCCGCGCCGGCGCTCCCAGAACAACGGACAGCTCGACCTTGTCGCGGCGACCGGCGATCGCCTTGCCGATGAGCATCTCGTTCCTCCGGCCTGGTGGCGGATCACCGGTGTCGGCAGCGTGATGCCGTGCTCCACGGCCGCGGCGTGACGTTTGTGACCGCAGTGGACTGCGCGTCGTCGATACGTTCGCGCGTCTCGACGCAGCGTCCCGCCCAGGTTTCCCGCTTCAGGGTGCGACGATCGCCGCTGTTTATAAGCGCTCGTAAGCGCATCGCCACGCCGTTCAAGCTGCACAACAGCGCGGGCGACGAGATGCTGTGGCCGTCGCGACGCATGACGACCCGGCGTGCCTTTGCGCGCATCTTCTCGCCTCTGGCGCGATGATTTTGAAGCTGGCCGTGCGCGGTGCCGAGGGTGCGCTCGGCGCGCTGTGAATACTTACAGAGAGATCCGTGACTAGAATCAAAGATCCGAGCGTGATCGAGGCGCGGCTCCTCGAGCTCGCGCACACGACCGACGCGAAGATCACGGCGCCTGCACTCGCGTACTTTGCACCGTGCTCGATCGAGGACGCCGCGAGCGTCCTCGAAGCGCTCGCCGCACACGACCGCGTAAGCATGGACGTCGAGGACGACGGCTCGATCGTCTACACGATGCCGGGCCGCCAGAAGCTCGCAGGGCACGCACCGAATGCACCGCATGCACCGCGCCGGGCGGCGCGCCTGCCGGCGCACGCGCTGCCCTCGCCGAGCCCGCTGCTCGCGGTGGTGCTGAGCGGATTTCTGCCAGGTGCCGGGCACCTCTATGCGGGTCGGCTCGGCGCAGGCGCGCTGTGGTTCGCGGCCGTCGGAATCGGCTACGCGCTGGTCCTGCCCGGCTTGCTCCTGCACCTGTGGTGCATGGTCTCGGCGGCGGCGGCGGCGCGGCGGGTCGGTCAGCGCAGCATGCCGCTGCTCGTCGCCGCTTAAGCCTTCTTGACGATTCCGCCCACGACCTTGAAGTCCTGGGACAGCGGGCCACTACCGGCGATCACGCCGGCGACGGCATCGGCCTTGTCGCCGAGCGGCGCCTTCGACTTCTCGAGCACCTCGAGGATCGTGCGCTTGATACGGCCCGATTCCTCCTCGGGGCGCAGCAGGCCAACGACCAGCGGCGGCGCGATCTTCGAGGGCTCGCCGTTCGACATGCCCTCGATCGCGGTGAACCGCGAGTTCTCGTCGAAGTCCGTCACGTACGGTGCGAGGCGAGAGACGATCTCGTCAGAGGTCGCCGGCTTCCACTC
>JBBJLY010000127.1:0-23060 GCA_037720695.1 Kofleriaceae bacterium
CCGCCGTCAGAGGGTCCGGACGTTGGCGTCTGGACGACGAGCAGGCGCGCATCGACCATCTGATCGACGAGCCGCTGGACCTCGCCGACCTCGCGCGAGAGATCGCGCAGCTCTGTCATCGGCACGATCGCGCGGGTCCGCTCGGGCGTGACGAGGCGGAGCAGCACGGCGCGGACGAGGCCAAGCTTCGCCGGACCCAGGCTCTCGACCACGCGCTCGGCATGGCTGGACAGCGCGCCGGCCACGCCGCCCATCGACGCGTAGCTGGCGTGGGTCAGCATCCGGCGCGCCCGATCGCGCGTCTCCCACAGCTTGCTCGCGGCGAACTGGAGCAGCGGCAGCGCGCCTGGCGTGGTCTCCAGGTGATCGAGCATGTCGTCGACCGTCGCCTCGAGCTCGAACCGGAAGCCGGCCATCTCGGCTGGCTGCGTGATCGCATCGCGCAGGCCCTCGCGGCTCGGCGGACCGAGGAAGAACAGGCCCTGCATCAACTCACCGAGGAACTGCGGATCCTCGGCCACGCGATCGAGGAAGTCCGACCGGATCGACAGCACGACCCGCAGCGGGCTGGTCGCGTCGTCGGCGACCGCGGACAGGCAGGCGGTGAACGCCGCGCGCTCGGCTGGATCGGAGACCTGGGTGTAGAGCTCCTCGAACTGATCGACGAACAGCATCAGCCGCCGGTCGTCGCGGCGTGCCCGGCCGCGCAGCACGTGGCCGAGGTGACCCGGCTCGCGACGCAGCGTCTCGACGAGCCGCTTCTGCTCCTCCATCTCGTCGGCGAGGTTGACCGCGGTGGCGACCATCGGCTGGATCACGCGGGCGAGCGACTCGAGCGGCTTGCGGCCCGGCCGGATCACGAGCGTCTCCCAGGTCTCGCCCGAGCGCTTGAGCGCGGGCACGACGCCGGCGCGCACGAACGACGATTTGCCGACGCCGGAGCTACCGACCACGGCCATCAACGGCCGGTCGCGGATCCGCGTCATCATCGCGGCGACCTCGCGGTTGCGGCCGAAGAACTTGCCGGCATCGGCCTCCTGGAACGACGACAACCCGGCGTACGGGCTCTCGTCGAGCTGGAGCTCCTGGGTGCGACGGCCCGGCAGGAACGGCTCGAGTGCGGTGAGCAGCTCGCCGGCGGACTGCCAGCGCCCCTCCTTCATCTTCAGCAGGCAGCGGTCGACGATCTGGATCAGCTCGCGCGGCACATCGGACGGCGCGGCCTCCTGCATCGACGGCATGGGGAGCTCGAGCATCGCGGTCACGACGAGCTGGTTGCCGTCGAGCGGATGCAGTGGGTGCCGGCCGCAGATCATGCGATGGAGCAAGATGCCGGTCGCCCAGATGTCGGTGAGGTGGTCGATCTCGATGCCGATGCCCCACTGCTCCGGGGACATGTACTTGAGCGTCCCCATGATCGTGCCGTGACGGGTGAGGCTCGTGTTGGTCCCGGTCGCGAGCTCGAGGGGGCTGGGCATCCGGATCGCCGCGCCGCTCGCCTTGTCGACGGTGCCCTGCTGTTGCTGGAGCACCTTCGCGATGCCGAAGTCGAGGACCTTGATGGTCCCGGAGTCCATGATGAAGATGTTGTCGGGCTTGAGGTCGCGGTGAACGATGCCGTGCTCGTGCGCGCACTGCAGCGCGCGCAGGATCGAGCACGTGATCTCGACGGCGCGCGCGTACGGCAACTTCTGGCCGTTCTCGGTCAGCGTCGTGAGCGGCTTGCCGTTGAGGAACTCGAGGACGATGTACGGCGAGTTGTCGTGCTCGCCGACCTCGTAGATGACGACGATGTTGTCGTGCTGGCAGCGCGCGGTGGTGCGGGCCTCGACGAGGAATCGCTGCGTCAGCTCGGGCTGGTTGCTCTGGAGAAACTTGATCGCGACCCGGCGGCCCAGCCGGAGATCGCGGGCGAGGTAGACGGTCCCCATCCCGCCCTCGCCGATCATCTTGATCATCTCGTACTGGTTGATGCGAACGCCGGGATGCGGCGCGGCGCTGGTCGCGTGGACCGCGGTCGACGCACCGTCAAACGTGTCCCACGCGCTGACGTTGGCACTCGATGGCGACTGCGAGGACCGCTTCGCGCGCGGATGGGCGGACACCGTCTGGCCCGTCGGCGGCATCACCTCCGCCAGCTGATTGGGCAGCGGCGTGCCGTTCGGATAGGACGATGGCGCGGTCGGTGCGGCGCCGTTCGGATGACCGAGCACGACGGTTCGCTCGTTCGCGTTGGTGCGGGGCAGTGGCGCGAGTCCGGACGGCGGCATCGACGACGCGAGCACGACGGTCGAATCTTGCGGGGGCGTCGCGACCAGCGGTCGCGCGTGAGCCCCACTCGGATCTGACGTGTGCCCGACCCGCGTCTTGTCTTCGCTCATGCGGTCTCCCCCAAACCGATTCATTGTAGACCGAGTCGCCTGATCAGATCCGGAGTTGATCGCGCGGTTGTGCTGCCTTCTGGGGCCTACATGTGGCGGAAATGGCTCTACTTCCAGCCGGCGAGTCGGCTAGCCACCCGAGCTCAAGTCGTCGAGATCATGAGGGCGTGAAGCGGAACGCGACTTGGATAACTCCACGGGATGCAACGTACGCTCGTAGTTCTCCCCATGCTCGCGGCCCTGTTCGGCTGCGACGACGGTGGCAAGCCTCCCGAGGATGACGTCCCGGTCGACGGCAAGCTCGACTCGTTTCCGTCCCCGACCTATCACGGCGACCTCCCGTTCAGCACCGCGGCTGTTGGCCGGCTGACCGCCGACGAAGGCTTCCACACCTGGACGTTCCAGCTGTCCGCCCCGGCGCAGATCCACGCGTTCACCAGCCGCGTGCCGCACGAGAAGAGCATCGACACGGTGCTCTATCTCTACAAGCTCGGCCCGAATGGCTGGGGTCCGTACGTCGCGCGCAACGATGATGACGGCCGCAACCAGTGGTCATCGATCGATCGCGATCTCGAGACCGGTCAGTACCGGCTGCTGGTCAAGGGCCACACCCGTGCGCTGCGCGGCAAGTTCAACCTGACCGCCGACTGCACCGGTGACGGCTGCGCGCCGCCGGCGGGCTGCCTGTTCGGCGACACCTACAACGACATCCGCGAGAACCCGCTGCTGGCGCCCGCGTACTCCAAGGTCACCAGCCCGGTCGGCCTGTCCGACCTCGACAAGCAGCGCGTGATCATCGCGGTCCAGCAGTCGAGCCACACCGACGTCACGACGGTGGAAGAGGCGTTCGAGCGCGTCGACCAGCACGAGTTCAACTTCGTGCGGATCTACGAGCCCGCGGGTGCGCGCACGTTCACCGCGATCGAGTACGGCGCGGGCGACAACTCGTACGGCGCGATCTTCTACTGGGACACGACGGACCTCGTGTCCTCGATCCACGACGGCGATCTCGAGGGCTGCACGGTCGAGCCCGAGGTCTGTCTCCTCGGTTCGAGCTGGAACGACCTCAAGACCTCGCCGGACTTCACGACCACCAGCGAACGCGTGGTGACCCAGGCCTCGGAGCTGACGGGCATCGCGGCGGAGCAGGCGCTCGCGGCGATCCGCGTGGCGTACGAGGATGCGACGGACCTCGCCGACGGCCTCGAGCATATCGATCAGAGCGAGCTCAACGTGATCACGAAGCGCCACACCTCGGGCGCGATCGTCGACATCTTCGAGTACGGCGCCGGTGACAACTCGTACGGCGCGGTGTTCAACGGCGGCGCGCTGACGATGGCGGCCGAGATCAACGATCTCGACTTCTACGGCTGCAGCCTGTTCGAATAGTCATCCGGAGCTACGCGATCGCAGGTGTCGCGACAGGCTCAGATCGAGCTGACTGCGTACTATCTCGATCGCGCTCTCGATCTCGCGCGGTTCGAGCCCGAGGGCGGCACGCAGGCGTTTGCGCAGCGCGGACAGGATGTCTTCACGGGCGGACGCGAGCCAGCGCGCGCAGGTCGCGCGGTGGACACCGTGCAGGGCCGCGAGCGCGTCGAGGGAGCTCCCGTCCACATAGTGCTGCCTGAGCAGGGTGCGGTCGCGCGCGCCGAGCGCGGCGATCGCAGCGCCAAACGCTTCCCTCAGGTCACCGCGAGAGCGCTCCTTCAACAGGCGCAGCGCGGGCGTGTCGCCGTCGCTCGGCAGCAGGGCGAGCGTCTCGCTGTCGTCATCTGGCGATGGCATCTCCTCCCGCTCGAGGCGCTTCAGCGCGAGCTTCGCCGCGACCGCGCGAACATAGCTGCGCAGGTCACCGCGGCCGGAGTACCCGGCGATCCCTGCCTTGCGCTCGCTGGTGCTCGTGAACAGCGCGACCCGGACGCGCTGCACGATCTCGTCATCGTCCGACGCGGCACCTCCGAGTCGCGCGAGCGCAGGTCTGATGATCGAGGGCAGGGTGCCATCGAGGTGAGCGATCGCAGCCGTGTCGCCACGCGCGCACGCCATCGCGAGATAGAGATCCGCGGCACGCGTGTCCCCTCCGGCCAGGGCTGCGTCCGCGTGCGGCGCGATCAGCGCGCGGAGCTCGTCGCTTGCCACGATCGCTGGATACGCGGCCCGGCCCGCCGCGACGACACGTTCGACCGATGACGTCGCACCGAATGTCACGCACCGCGATTGTACCGCAGCCACGAACCCAGCAACGATGACTCGCGTGCAGCGCAGCGATTGTCCGTCCGAAGACGCGCTCGCGGCGGTCGTCGCGGGCACGGATCCCGATGGCGTCGTGGCGCTGCATCTGGATGCGTGCACGCGATGCCGGCGCATCGTGTCGGCGCGCGGGGCGGGTCACTCCGCGCACGCCGCGCGCCGGGGACTCGCGGATCCGGAGCGCCCGCGCCCCGCCGCGCGCGCGCGCGGCGATGGTCGCGACCCAACGCCACCTGCGGTGATCCCAGGGCACCAGCTGGGTCGGTTCACCGTGACGCGCCTGCTCGGGCAGGGTGGGATGGGCGAGGTCTGGGCGGCACACGACAGCGTGCTCGATCGCGAGGTCGCGGTGAAGCTGTTGCGCGTCCGCGCGGAGCTGCTCGGCGCACAGGCGGCCGAGCGCCTGAAGCGCGAGGCACAGGCGATGGCGCGGCTTCGTCACCCCAACGTGGTCGCGATCCACGAGCTCGGAGAAGCCGAGGGCCAGCTGTTCTGCGCGATGGAGCTGGTCGACGGTGTCACGCTCCGGACGTGGCTCGAGGTGCCGCGACGGTGGCTCGACACCCTCGACCTCCTGCTCGCGGTGGGTCGCGGGATCGCCGCCGCGCACGCCGCGGGGCTCGTTCATCGCGACATCAAACCCGATAACGTCCTCGTCACCCGAGACGGTCGACCGCTTGTCACCGACTTCGGACTCGCGAAGCTGGGCGATCTCGACGACCTCGACGACGCCGACGACGCGGCCCCGACGGACTCGTCGACGACGGTGCGCGTGCACCCCGCACACGCGCGAGCGCGACCACAGCCACATCCCCTGACCACGACCGGCCTCATCATCGGAACGCCGGTCTACATGCCGCTCGAGCAGCTCGAGGGCCGATCGGCAGGGCCGAACAGCGATCAGTTCTCGTTCTGCGTCACGGCGTACGAGGCGCTGTTCGGTTCGCGTCCGTTTTCGGGGGACAGCATCGTCGACCTCGTCACCTCGGTGGAACGGGGCGCTGCGCCACCGGACCGCACGCGAGGCGTTCCGCGCGGCGTGGTCCGGTGCCTCCTGCGTGGGTTGGCGCGCGAACCCGCGCAGCGCTTTCCCTCGATGGATGCCCTGCTAGACGAGTTCTCGCGCGCGGCCGGCCGCCGCGGCCGTCAGCGGCGGGCGGCGCTCGTCGAGCGCGGTCGTGCTCGCCGTGACGGTTGCCGTGTTCGCGTGGAGCGCGCGAAGCGATCCGCAGGACAGCGTGCGCAGCGCAGCGTCGACCCGCATGAGCATGATCTGGGGCGACGCGGAGCGCGCGCAGCTTGCCATGCACGTGCGTGCGCTCGGCGTCCCGGTCGCGGCAGATCTCGCCCAAGGCCTGGTCCGGCAGCTCGATGCGTATCGCGTCGACTGGTTGGCAGCCCGGGTCGACGCATGGGCCGCGACTCGGGTGCGAGGCGAGCAAAGCCAGGACACGCTGGAGCGCCGGATCGCGTGTCTCGAGCGGATGGCGAATGCGATGCATGCCACGGTGCGCGTGCTCTCGACCGTGACGGCGGCCGAGCTCGCGCAGGCGCGCGATGCGGTGACATCGCTGCCGGAGGTCGCGGGCTGCGCGGACGTCGCGAAGCTCGCGCATCAATCGGTGTTGCCGAGCACCCCCGAGGGGCGTGCCCTCGATGCAGACCTGCATCGGCTGGAGGCGATGCATCTGATCGGCCGCAACGTAGAAGCGCTCGCGAAAGCAGAGGCCGCCGTCGCGGCGATCGAGCGGTCGAGCGATCGAACGCAGCTACCGCGCGCGGTGTTCAACCTCGGGTGGATCCAGGCGGACCTCGGGCGCCTCGCAGCCGCCGAGACCCAGCTCCGCCGTGCGCTCGCGCTCGGCGCGGCGGCGCAGAATCATGCGCTCGTCGCGAGCGTCTGGTTGCGGCTGTTCGGCGTGATCGGGCTCGAGCAGCGTCGTCCCGATGAAGCGCTCGCGCTCGAGCCGGCGGTTCGCGCGGCCGTGCTCCAGGCCGGTGACGATCCCCTGCACCAGGCAGATCTCGCGAAGACGCAGGGGCTGGTCGAGAGTGCGTCGGGCAACACCGTGCGAGCCCTCGAGCGGTTCTTGCGCGCACGCGAGCTCTACGTCGCGGCGCGCGGTCCCTCGCACTATGACGTCGCGGTCGCCGACATCAACATCGCTTCGATCGAGCTGCTGCTCGGAAAGCTCGACGATGCCCAGCACCGCCTCGAGACCGTGATCACGGCGTTCGGCGCGACCGAGGGCGGACGACGCCATCCGACGGTCGGCCAGGCGCATCAGAACCTGTGCGCGGTCGCGTGGCGCCAGCAGGACTGGTCGCGGTCCGAGAGGCATTGTCGTGCGGCGGCCGAGGTCTACGCCGCCTCCGTCGGACCGGATCACCCGACGACCGCGAAGAGCCGCATGTACCTGAGTCGTGCGCTGCGCAAGCTCGGTCGCCTCGAGGAGGCGCAGACCGAGATCGAGCAAGCATGCACGATTCACGAGCACACGTTGCCACCCGGGAACGTGGAGCGTATCCAGGGCGACGTCTACGTGGCGCTGATCGCTGCCGAGCGCGGGAACTATCTCGCGGCAGAGCAGCTCGCACGCAAGGCGCTCGCGGCGCTGCGACGCTATGGTGTGCCCGAGCGCCTGCACGCCTTCACGCTGTCCGAGCTCGCGCGGTTCGTCGCCCATCGCGATCCGGCGGAGGCGCTCGACTTCTACGACCAAGCCCTCACGGTCCACCTGGCCAACCCGGCACGCGATAAATCGGGCGACGTCGAGACCCTCTCCGAGCTCGCGCAGGTCGCACTGACCGCCAGACAGCCGCGGCGGGCGCTGACCTGGTTCGCGAAGATGCCCGAGAGCGCGGCGCAGCTGCCTGACCTACGCAAAGCCCTGGAAGCCAGCCGTTCGCGGTAGCTGCCGAGGTCGCGAAAAATAACCTGCGACGGTTGTCCGGATCCTGGAACCAGGGTGTGCGCCCGTCGGCGCATCCCGGAACCAAGGAGCAACGGATATGCAGAACACTCGTACGTTCGTGATGATCATCGGTCTGGCCGTCGTCGCAGCTGCCTGCGGTAAGAGCGGCGACGCCTGCGCAGAGCTCAAGCAGAAGGTCGCGAAGAGCACGGGCGCGGCAGTCGACAAGGTCGGCCCGCTGATCGACAAGGAGCTGACCGGGCCGAGCGGCGAGGCGCTCGCAGGCGACCAGCGCGCCGCGGCCTGCAAGATGATCGTGTCCGACAAGGAGGCGCTCGAAGGCTACACGGCATCGATCAAGGCGCAGCTCCCATGACGACATCTCGCAAGTTCATGAGCGTGGCCCTCGTCGGGCTGTGCGCGTGCAGTTTGATCACGAAGAACAGCCCACTTGAAGGCGGTGCATCGTCCAGCGGCCTGGGCGCTCCGGCCGTCAGGGCGGACGACAAGGACTCGCCGGCGGTCAAGAACAAGCTGGGTGACCTCGCGGAGCTCGAGAGCCTGCTCGGCAAGGAGCAGTGGACCGACTACGCACGCAAGAGCTCGCGCCTGCGGTCGTACTTCATGTTCGAGAACGGGCTGTCCGGTGAATCCAAGCGGGATGCGATCATCAAGCGCCTCGATGCCGTCGATGCCGCTGCGTACAAGGCGTTCCCACGCCTGCATGCGCTCGTCAGCACCGGCGCGCGCCTCACCGATGACGGGGTCGACGACAAGGCCATCGAGCCACTGGTCGGCGTGCTCGATGCCTGCGACGGCGCGCACGACCTTCGCAACCGTGGTGCGCTCGCGGAGAAGGTCACGGCCTACGAACGGGCGCTCGCGCGGGTGAAGAAGGTCGATGCGAACGCGTTCCGCTACTTCGGCGACACCAAGAGTCGCTACTCCACGAAGGACATCCCGAACGCGCTCCTCACTTGCGAGGGCGACCTCGCCGCGGCCGCGAGCGGGTTTGCGGAGGAGTATGTCGAGGAGACCGTGCCCGCGACCGAGGTCGCGGTCGGCTGTGGCAGCGCCGAGTTTCTCGCCGATGGCATTCGCGTCGGACCGAATACCTTCGCCGCGTACACCCGGACCGAGGGAGGCGCCAGCTATCCCGAGAAGCTCGACTGCAAGAAGCTCGCGAAGAAGAACACCTTCGCGCCTGCGTTTGCCGAGGCGGTGACCGACTACGCGCGGTACATCGAGATTCCGCAGAGCGGCCTGGTCGTGGTCAGCGCGGGCAAGCCGTTCGTCGACACGAGCGATACCGATGGCTATCTGCATCGCTATCAAAAGCTCGTCGCGTACTCGAAGAAGTTTCGATTCGCGAAGAATCCGTGCGGCGGCGAGAACATCTTCTGCGAGGCCGGCGGCTCGAAGGGAGCGCAGGCGTACAACCGCCTCGAGCACGCGCTCGACCGCGCCCAGGTCAACGCGGGGACGAACCCGCAGCGCTGCAAGGCGCACCTGAAGGATGGCAAGTCACGCGCGGAATGGTTCGCCGAGTTCCAGGCCGACGCGAAGAAGAGCGGGTCCTGGATCTCGGGCGCGACCTACAAGACGAAGAAGGGCCAGAAGCTCGAGGAGGTCGCATTCATCGCGGCCTTCAAGGACAAGGGCCAGCTCGCCGACGACCGGTTGCTCGGCGCGTACTGCGATTCACCAGCCAAGCAGAAATAGCCCGGTGATCGGGTGGCCAGGGACGCTTGCCGGGCGGACCGTTCGCCCGCAAGCTGCACGCGTCGGACGCGTTCGATGCTGCTGCGCCTCCTCCGTACGTACCTCCGCCCCTACGGCCGGCCGCTCGCCGCCGTCGTGGTGCTGCAGCTGCTCGCCACCGGGGCGACGCTGTTTCTGCCAAGCCTGAACGGCGACATCATCGATCACGGTGTCGCGCGTGGAGACCTCGGGTACGTGCTCGCTCATGGCGGCATCATGCTCGGGGTCGCCGCGTTCCAGATCCTGTGCTCGGTCGCGGCGGTGTACTTCGGGGTCAAGGTCGCGATGTCGTACGGCCGCGATCTCCGTGGGGCGGTGTTCCACCACGTCGGGCTGCTGTCGGCCCGCGAGGTCGGCAAGATCGGCGCGCCGTCGCTGATCACCCGCACGACCAACGACGTCCAGCAGGTCCAGATGCTCGTGCAGATGAGCGTCACGATGTTCCTGATGTCACCGATCATGTGCATCGGCGGCATCGTGATGGCGGTGCGCGAGGACCTGTCGCTGTCGAAGCTGCTGCTGGTGTGCATCCCGGCGCTCGCGATCAGCATCGGCCTCATCATCTGGCGGATGGTGCCGAAGTTCCGCGCGATGCAGCCGAAGATCGACACCGTCAACCGCGTGATGCGCGAGCAGATCACCGGCATGCGCGTCGTGCGCGCGTTCGTCCGCGAGCCCGCCGAGGCGGTGCGCTTCGAGGCCGCGAACCTGGACCTGACCGCGAGCGCGCTCAGCATCGGCAAGTTGCAGGCGCTGATGTGGCCGACCGTGATGCTCGTGTTCAACGTCTCGAGCATCGCGGTGCTGTGGATCGGCGGCCATCACCTGGCCGACGGCTCGCTCGAGATCGGCGCGCTGATCGCGTACCTCAGCTACCTGATGAACATCCTGGTCGCGGTGATGATCGCGTCGTTTCTCGGGGTCATCATCCCGCGCGCCTCGGTGTGCGCCGAGCGGATCGTCGAGGTGCTGGATACCGCGCCGGCGGTCGCGCCGCCGGCCACGCCGGTTGTCCCGCCAAAGCTGACCGGCACGGTCGAGCTGCGCGGTGTCGAGTACCGCTATCCGGGCGCGTCGGCCGCCGTGCTGGCGGATCTGTCGTTCGTCGCGCGGCCCGGCCAGGTCACGGCGATCATCGGCTCGACCGGCGCTGGCAAGACCACGCTGCTCGAGCTCGTGCCGCGACTGTCGGATCCGACGGCGGGGAGGGTGCTCGTCGATGGTGTCGATGTCCGCGAGCGCGAGCCCGAGGAGCTGTGGGCGCGGATCGGCATGGTGCCGCAGCGCTCGTACCTGTTCTCCGGCACGGTCGCGAGCAACCTGCGGTTCGGCAACCCGGACGCCACCGACGACCAGCTGTGGGCGGCGCTCGAGGTCGCGCAGGCCAAGCCATTCGTGACCGAGATGCCGCTCAAGCTCGAGGCGCCGATCTCGCAGGGCGGCACCAACGTGTCGGGCGGCCAGCGCCAGCGCCTCGCGGTCGCCCGCGCCTTGCTCCGCGACGGCGTGTTCCTGTTCGATGACTCGTTCTCGGCGCTCGACCTCGCGACCGAGTCGCGACTCGTGCGGCGCTACGGCACGGATCCGCGCGACCGTGATCGTCGTCGCCAGCGCGTGGCCAGCATCCGCGATGCCGATCAGATCCTCGTGCTCGATGGTGGCAAGCTGGTCGGCCGGGGTACGCACGACGAGCTGGTCGCGAGCTGCCCGACCTACGCCGAGATCGTGACCTCGCAGACCGAGCAGACCGAGGCTGCGGAGGTGCAGGTGGTCACGTGAGCGACCGCGCACCCGCGCCGAGCCGGCCGCCGCCGACCCGCGGGCCGTTCGGCGGGCCGATGATGGGCCCGCCCCAGAAGGCGAAGAGCTTCGGGACCTCGGCGCGGCGGCTGCTGCGCCGGCTCGCGCCCGAGCGCACGCTGGTCCTCGTGCTGATCGCGCTCGCGGTCACCAGCGTCCTGCTGTCGGTCAATGCACCGCGGATGCTCGGCAAGGCGACGGATCTGATCTTCGCGGGGTTCTTCGGCAGCCAGCTGCCGGCCGATCAGACGCACGACGAGGCGGTCGCGACGCTGCGGGAGAACGGTAGCGAGCGCGTGGCTGACATGGTCGACGCGATGGGCGTGATTCCCGGCCAGGGCATCGACTTCGACGCGCTGGCACAGCTGCTCGGGTTCGTGCTCGTGCTGTACATCGGCGCGTCGCTGTTCATGTGGCTCCAGGGCTACCTGCTGAACCACGTCGTGCAGCGGACCGTGCGCCTGCTGCGCAGCGACGTCGAGGCCAAGCTGATGCGGGTGCCGCTCGCGTACTTCGACGGCCAGCAGCACGGCGAGGTGCTGAGTCGCGCGACCAACGACATCGACAACGTCGCGCTCGCGCTGCAGCAGGTGCTGAGCCAGATCCTGCTGTCGCTGCTGACCGTGATCGGCGTGCTGATCATGCTCGTCGTGATCTCGCCCCTGCTGGCCGTGATCGCGCTGATCACCGTCCCGCTGTCGCTGGTCGTCACCGCGAAGATCGGCAAGCGCGCGCAGTCCGGGTTCGTCGCGCAGTGGAAGCACCTCGGTGCGCTGAACGGTCAGATCGAGGAGTCGTTCACCGGCCACGCGCTGGTCAAGGTGTTCGGCAGGCGGCGCGAGATCGAGAATCGGTTCCGGGCCAAGAATGTCGAGCTCTACGAGGCGAGCTTCCAGGCTCAGTTCATCTCGAACTTGATCATGCCTGCGATCAACTTCCTCGGAAATCTCACGTACGTCGCGATCGTCGTTGTCGGTGGCCTGCGGGTCGCCTCGGGCGCGATGCTGCTCGGCAGCGTGCAGGCGTTCACCCAGTACTCGCGGCAGTTCACCCAGCAGCTGTCGCAGCTCGCCTCGGTCGCGAACGTGCTGCAGTCCGGGGTCGCGTCGGCCGAGCGCGTGTTCGAGCTGCTCGACTCGCCCGATCAGTCGCTGGATCGTGACGACGCCGAGCTGACGCAGCCCGTTCGCGGCGAGGTCCGGTTCCAGGACGTGTCGTTCCGCTACAAGCCCGACGTGCCGTTGATCGAGCAGCTGTCGCTGATCGCGTCGCCAGGCCAGACCATCGCGATCGTGGGGCCGACCGGCGCCGGCAAGACCACGCTGGTGAACTTGCTGATGCGGTTCTACGACCTCGACGGCGGCAAGATCTTGCTCGATGGCGTCGACGTCAGCGCGATCCCGCGCGCCGAGGTGCGAGCGCGATTCGGCATGGTGCTGCAGGACACCTGGCTGTTCGGCGGCACAATCCGGGACAACATCCAATACGGCAACCCGGCTGCGACCGACGACCAGCTGCTGGCCGCGGCCAAGGCGACCTACGTCGATCGGTTCGTGCGCGCGCTACCCGCGGGCTACGACACCGTGATCGACGAGGAGAGCAGCAACCTGAGCGTCGGCGAGAAGCAGCTGATCACGATCGCGCGCGCGTTCCTCGCCGATCCCTCGATCCTGATCCTCGACGAGGCGACGTCCTCGGTCGACACCCGCACCGAGGTGCTGGTCCAGCGCGCGATGGCGACCCTGCGCGAGCGCCGGACCAGCTTCGTGATCGCGCACCGGCTGTCGACCATCCGCGATGCCGATCTCATCCTCGTGATGGACCGCGGCACGATCGTCGAGCAGGGCACCCACGACCAGCTGCTGGCCGCAGGTGGCGCATATCACACGCTGTATCATGCGCAGTTCGCCGCGCCTGCCGTCGATGAAGCTGGCTCCTGAGACGCCAAACCTGGCACACTAGGCCCATGCGCTGGTTGCTGACCGTCCTGCTCGCTGCGTGCAGCGCGAGCGTCGACGTCAAGGGCACCGATGCCGCGCCGCCAGCCGATGGTCCCCGCGACACGCCGCCGATCGATGCCCGGCCGTGCGAGGGCGGTACGGGGCGCGGCACTGCACCTGATGGTGCGTGCGTCGTGCGGTTCGACACCCCGGCCACGTACGCCGACGCGGCGGCCGCGTGCGTCGCGTTTGGATCGCAGCTCGCGATCGTCAACACGTCGGAACGCGATGCCCTCGCGCGCACGCTCGCCGGCGCCACCGACCTGTTCATCGGTCTCACCGATCAGGCGACCGAGGGCGCGTTCGTGTGGTCTGACGGCACCGCCGTCGGCTACACGAACTTCTATCTGAACGAGCCAAATGACGGCAGCGGCGTCTACCCCGAGGACTGCATCGTGATCAACGGGGTCCGCGGCGGCCAGTGGGACGACCGCCGGTGTGCGCCGGATCCAGCTACCGGTGCCGGCGGCGTGTTCCCGTACCTCTGCATGTTCTAGACTAGGTGCTCGTGCACGCCACGCTGCGCAGCGGTCTCGTCGCCGATGTCGGACGCGCGATCGCGATGGCCACCGGGGGCGCGCTCGCGTTCGTCCCGGTCGAGTACGTGCTCACGCTGTGGTCGTACTCGGGCTCGGTCGGGATCGCGAGCAAGCTGCGCCTGGTCGCGCTGGTCGCGACGCTCGCGCTGTGGCTGTGGCTCGTGCTCGTGATCGCGCTGGCCGGCGTGCTGGTGACGAGCCGGCTCGTGCGTGCGCAGGTGACTACGACCGCGGCACGCGGTCCCGGCTGGTTCGTCGCGTCACCGCTGGTCCGTGGCGTGCGCGCGGGTGTGCCACGGCTGTGGGCCACGGTCGTGACCGGGCTCGTGATCGGGCTCGCCGTCCAGCGCGGTGCGGTGTGGGCGCTGAACACGTTCAAGGAGCCGCAGCTGACGGCCGCACTGGTCGGCGCGATCGCGATCATCGTCGTCGGGATCACGATCGCGCTCCAGCGCCCGCTCGCGATCGCGCTGGCCGCTGCCGCCGAGGGTCTCATGCCTGTGCTCGGCGTCGCGAACACGCTCGCGCGGTGGCGGGCCGCGGGAGTCGCGCTGGCAGCGATGATCGGCGCCGCGATGATCGTCTGCTGGTTCGCGGTGCCACAGAGCCGCTCGGTGCTGCCGGTGCGGATCGTGATCAGCGGGATCACGATCGGCCTCGGCATGGGGCTGGGCGCGCATCACCTGGTGCACGTGCGCAGGCCACGGAAGGGCGCGCCGTGGCTCGCGGGTGGTGCGCTCGTGCTCGTGACCTCGACGCTGCTCTGGTTCGGCGCCGATCTCGAGACCCGATACGTCGCGATCACCGGATCGCCGGCGCTCGACAAGCTGATCGGCCTCGTCCGCATCACCAACGACCTCGATCGGGACGGCTTTGGCTCCGTGCTCGGCGAGAACGACTGCGCGCCGCTGGAGCGCCGGATCAACCCGGGCGCGAACGACGTGCCGGGCAACCCGATCGACGAGGACTGCGACGGAACCCCGCTGACCTGGGCCTCGTTCCGCGTCCCGACCGGCCCGACCAAGCCGGTGCCAGACAAGTTCAAGCAGGACTGGAACGTTCTCCTGATCACGATCGACACCATGCGCTACGACCGCACCACGTTCGGCGGCTATCGCGACAAGACCAAGCGCAACACCACGCCGCGGCTCGCCGAGCTGGTCGGACGGTCGACGTCATTCCGGTTCGCGCAGGCGCCCTCGGCGGGGACCATGGCGTCGATCCCCGCGATCATGACGTCGCGGTTCTTTCACTCCGGGATCGCGATCGACGACAGCGGCCCGCGCGGCACGCCCCCGAAGATCTTGCCGATCAACACGACGCTCCCCGAGATCATGAAGCGCGGCGGCTATTACACCGGCGCGATCGGCTCGCACGAGTGGTGGACCAACTGGGGCCTCGAGCAGGGCGTCGACGACTACGACAACTCGCTCGGCAAGAACCATCAGCCGTACGACTCGTCGGCCCACAAGGTCACCGACAAGATCCTCGCGTGGGTGTCGCGCCAGCAGAACAAGAAGTGGTTCATGTGGGCGCACTACATCGATCCGCACGGCCGCTACGTCGCGCATCCCGAGGTCGTCGACTACGGCACCAGCGAGCCCGACCTGTACGACGCCGAGATCCAGTGGACCGATCAGCAGCTCGGTCGTCTGCTCGACGAGCTGCGACGGCTGCCGTCGACCAAGAACACCATCATCGTGATCACGAGCGACCACGGCGACAGCATGGCGGAGCACTCGGTTCCACTCGGCACGCACGGGACGGCGCTGTATCGCGAGATGCTGCACGTCCCGCTGATCATCCACATCCCCGGCAACGAGCCGCGGTTGGTCGACGGCGCGACGACGCCGCTCGATGTCCTGCCGACGATCGCCGAGCTCGCCGGGATCGACATCAAGGACCTCCAGGTCGAGGGCCACAGCCTGGTGCCGGCGCTGTTCTACGGGCTCGACGACCGGCAGCGCATCGTGTTTGCCGAGACCAACGCGCCGCATCGTCAGCGCGCCGCGATCTCCGAGCGCTGGAAGATCATCTATTACATGAAGGACAACCTCTACGAGCTGTTCGACCTCGCGGCCGACCCCTGGGAGAAGAAGAACCTCGCGCCGGCCAACCCACCCGCGTTCGGCGAGATGAAGCGCACGCTGCAGCTGTGGATCAACCGCGTGGTCAACGCGCGCGATCCGCTGTTCAACCAGGCGTTCCGGCAGATCCAGGATGTGGTGCTGTCAGGTCCGCCGTCGCCGGTCACCAGGACCGCGGGCCAGTGGATCGAAGGCATCGAGGTCCTCGGAATGTCGTGGGCCGGGCCCCTGATCCCGAACAAGCCGACCGACGTCCACGTCTACTTCCGCGTCGATCGCCCGACCACCAGCGTGTACCGGTTCGGGCTGGTTGCGTGGCCAGCGGGCACGACCCCGGCATCCTCGACCGCACGGGCGTCGGCACGCGCCACGGCGCAGGGCGCGTTCGCGTCGGATCAGTGGAAGGCTGGCGATCACATCCGAGAGCGATTCACGATCACGCTGCCCGCCGAATGGAAGGGCGATGTCACGCTCGGCCTGGTCGCGATCGACCCCGCGAATCAGAAGGTCGCTCCGACCGGCGCGACCGCACCGGGCGATCCGACGCTCGGCGTCCTCGGCACGCTGCCGCTCGGACGCTGACTACGGCTGGGCTTCGACGATCTTGACGCGGCGGTCGAGCTCGGCCCCGAGCGCGCTGCCGTGCATCAACATCACGTAGTAGCTGCTCGGCAGCTTCGCGAGTCCCCAGCGATAGCGCGCGATGATCTGCTCGTGTGATGGGCGAGGAGCGCCGCGCTCGCGAACGTAGAACCAGTCGTAGGTCGGCTCGAGCCGCTTGGACAGCACCGGATGCTGCTTGATCGCCGTGGTCCACAGCCCGTCGAACAGCTCGGTCATCGCGATCGGGCGATCGAACGCGGCGTCGAGCAGCTGCGGGGACAGCCGGCGGTGGGGCTTCAGGTCCTGGCCGTAGCGTCGGATGTCCGGCGTGAACAGCCCCGGTGGCTCCCACACGTTGACCGGCGTCAGGTAGCCGACCATCCCGATGTCGGGCCCGACGAACCAGGTGTGCTCCAGCGGCCGCGCATCCGATTCGATGAGGCGGAACACCTGCGTGATCATCCCCATGTTCAGCTTGTCCTGCTTCGCGATGTAGGCCGGCCACTCGTGCTGGAGGCACAGCCAGGTGTCATGCCAGAGCGCGCGCGACTTGCTCTTGGTCCACGCCTTGGACCCACGCGACCGGTAGCTGAAGATGCTGTAGCGCATGTCGATCGTCGCCTGGACGGCCATCGTGGCGAGCGTGACGAGCACCGCGGCGATCGTGAGCCCACGGCGAGCGTGACGCTTCCAGCGCGGCATCAGCTCGGAGGTCGGCCACGCGCGATCGGCGCCCCACGCCCAGGCGAGCGGCAACATCACCCACAGCGGCAGCCAGAACCGGACGTTGGGCATCCAGTCGATCTCGACCTTCGAGACGAACACCATCGTCGCGGCTGTGGTCGCGAGCAGGATCGCATCGCGCCGGCGCCACACCGCGAGCCCGGCGATCACGATGCCGCCGACAACGAGTACGACCTCGAGCACACCGGCGCCGTCGCCGATCAACTGGCGCAGGCCGAGCACGTTCCAGCCATCGCCGCGCTTGGAGTAGTACGTGTGCGGGAACCACAGCCCGAAGTAGGCGCGGCGAAACACCGAGTAGACGGCGAACACCGCGGCCGCCGGAGCGACGCCGATCGCGATCCGCAGCGCGCGCTGGCGCACCGTGCCGGTCATGGTCGCCGCGAGCCCACCCGCGATCGCGACGAGCATCATCGGCGCCTCCGGGCGGACGAGGACGAACACCCCGCTCACGATCCCTGCCGCGATCAGCGTGCGTCGCCGCGGCTGGTCGACGTAGCGGCCGAGCGTGACGGCAGTCCACAGCAGCAGCGCGAGGTAGAGCGGGGTCTCGAGCCCGAACATCGCCCACGAGATTACGTACGAGCAGCACGCGGTGAACGCGGGCGCGAGGAAGCGCAGCAGATGGCGCGCTGATCTAGGTCCGGCATCCGCCGCGATCCCGAGCCGCTCACGCGCGAAGTAGTACTGCCCGGTCATCAGGCCCGCGATACTCGCGATCCCGAGCAGCTTCGACCACGTCACGAGGTTGACGCCCAACCACTCGCCGAGCGCCACCAGCATCATCCAGGTGACGCTGGAGAACCCCTCGACCCGCTCGCCGACGTTGTAGGTGAGACCATCTCCCGCCGCGAGGTTCTCGGCGTAGCGGAAGAAGATGAACATGTCATCGACGACCCGCGGGAAGTAGTAGAGGACGTGCGCCGCCGCGAGGAGCCCGACGATCAGCGCGCCGATCAGACCGATCAGGCCGATCAGGCCCGGCAGGCGAGGCGGTCGTACCCGCGTCACCCGATCAGAACAGCCAGAGCGGCTTGCCGCCGGCGAACAGGACCTTGTCACCTGCCGCGGACGCATCGGTCAGGTGGATCTCGACCATCTGACCACGCTGGATGGTCTCGTCGTGCGGGTGCGTGTTCTCGACTTCACCCTCGAGCACGCGCGTGACCTTGCCAACCTTGGAACACCCCACGAGGCCCCACGCGCAACCGTAGAGCGGGGTCCCGAGCTTGATGTTGCGGCGGATGTTCTCGTACGGCACGAACGCCAGCACCGCACGCTGGTCGATGCCGCGCAGGTACGGCGAATCCTTCAGGCGCTTGACCACGGCCTCCTGTTCGGAGATCCGGAGCTTGATGCTCTCGAGCCGCTGGCCGAGCGGCTGGCGGCGGCCGACCGCGTTCTCCTTCTCGAGCTTGGCCTTCTCTAGCTCGCGACGAAGCATCCACTGCTCCGTCGACTTCGGCGCGTCGACCTGGGCACCGAGCTCGACGATGAACTTGTCGTTCGCCGTGATGGTGCGCTCGATCTCGAGCAGCGAGGCCTCGATCTCCGCCTTCTCGGTCACGAACTGGCTGGTGCGGAGCTCGGCGTCGGCGAGCGTGGTCGACGCCTCGACAACCTTGTGATGGCTGGGCGACAAGATCACGGGGCGGACCCACGAGTGATCGAAGAAGTAGAAGACGTTGACGACGAGGAAGCTGACGAGCCCGACCAGGATCGCGGTCAGCGCGACGAGTCCGGCGATCTTGTAGATGCGGACGATCGTGGGCTGCAGCGTGACCCAGAATCGGGGCCGTGGAGGTTGCGCTCTCGCTTCCATTGCGACTGCTTACACTACGCCGCGGGCAATTGGGCGTGAGATCGTGCACGAGCCGAGACCGCGGCGTGAGCTGGCTCGCTCGTGGCGGCAAGCAGGATCTCCTGGGTACCTGATTCTCGCATCGAGTCGCGCTTTGGATCCGCCTGCGGTTCCGGGAGCGCTTCCTCGTGGTTGCGCGTCTCCCAGCTCGCGGTGTCGAGCGTGAACAGCGCGAGCGGCGTCAGCATCGCGTAGGTGATCGGCATCAGGAACGTGAGCGGCGCAAAGGCGAGCGGGTTCACGCGCTCCTCCTTCGGGAGCTTGCGAACGCGCCAGCGATAGACGAGGCCAAACACCACGACGACCGCGAGGTGGAGCGCCATGCCCGGGAAGAACTTGAACGACGCGAGCGCGCGGACGACGGCGATCGGATAGACCAGCAGCAGCGCGAACAGCGAGAAGAAGTGGATGGCGAGGATCGGGTTCAACCGCCACACGTGGCTGAAGCCGCCGGCGTAGTCGACGATGTTCGAGCGCCGCCAGCGCAGCTGCTGCGAGAAGTACGCGTTCAGCGTGGTCGGCACGAACGTCCGGCAGCGCGCGTCGAGCGTCATCGTGGTGAGGTAGCCGGCCTTTACGATCTGGCGGGTGAGGAAGCGATCCTCGCCGTACTTGATGGGGACGCCGAGGACGTGGCGCTGCTGGAGCACCGGCTCGAGCTCGACCAGCACGGTGCGGCGGTACGCGGTGAGGCAGCCCGACAGGCACATCACGCGGCGGAACCCCCACTCGAGGTTCTTCAGGAAGTAATACGAGTACCAGTACTTCACGACCTGCATCCGCGTGAGCCAGTTGTCCTGCTTGTTGCGGACATCGACCCAGCCGCCAACGGCGGCGATCCGATCATCGGTGAAGCGGCGGATCAGCTGGCGGATCGCGTCGCCGTCGACCACGACGTCGGAGTCGACCGAGACGATGATCTCGCTGTCGGACTCGCGGACCGCGCGGATGATCGAGCGGCGCTTGCCGAGGTTGGCGCGGTTGCGAATGATCTTGAGCCGACCGTTCGACTTCTTCGCGATCTCGCGGGCGTGCTCGTAGCTGTCGT
Organism: Kofleriaceae bacterium; assembly: GCA_037720695.1. GTDB lineage: Bacteria > Myxococcota_A > Polyangia > Haliangiales > Haliangiaceae > JABFXX01. Next base: position 19,993 of record JBBJLY010000127.1, read on the forward strand.
CGCTCGAGCAGTCGTCGATGCAGATGATGTTGAGCTTCGCGTGCGGGTAGTGCGAATCCAGGATGCTCTGCAGCGTCTCCTTGATGGCCGCACCCTCGTTGAACATCGGGATCACGGCCGTGATCGTGGGCTCGTAGTCATCCCGAGCTTCGTCCCAGGACTTGCCCCGAACCAGCCTCAAGATGAGGCCACCGATGTACCGGTTGACGAACACGACTACCGCAAGGCAGTAGACGATCACCCAGAGCGTGTGTGTCGTCATCCGTGCCTCGACTCTGATGCGAGGCGCGCGCCACTCAAGGGAGGACGCACGTCAGTGGGCGACGCAGGACAGGAGTGTCGAAGTTTCACGGCGTAGGCTATTCGGAGCAAAACGCGCGCTGAAGATCAGGCACGCGCACAAGTAATGCAGGCAAACTATTACGCTTCGCAAGCTAACTCAAGTTGGTTGACGCACGTTGCCACATCGGGCGTGACCTAGGCACGACCCCCTCAGGAACTTGAGGATCCACCACTTGTTTTCACCCAGGCCCCATGAGATGTCCCGGCCGATGCGACAGGGCGTGACAGCGCTGTTGCTGATCGCATGGTTGGAAGCCACTGCGGTCAGTGGACCCGAGCACGCGGACTCGATCCCCCATGATCGAGATGGCGCGACCCGGGCGTCCGATCAGCCAACGCCCTGGATCGACCAGGCACCCACCCGGGTATTCGAGTCGGCCTCTGAACAGCGGTCAGAGATGACCCCCAAGGACCATCGGCTGGCAGCCACCCTGACGCTCGCGGGGTTCTATGCTGGCTTCGTCACCTGGAGCTACTTCGCGTGGTACCGCGACGCGGACTCGCAGGACTTCAAGTGGGGCGGCGATGGCAACTGGCGGCTGTGGGACGACAAGGGGTGGTTCGGTCCCAAGACCTACGCCGGCGGCGCCGACAAGTTCGGCCACGCGTGGGCGACGATGTCTCTGGCGCGCGGCGGGACCGAGTTGCTTCATCAGTGGGGCGGCTACAGCAAGCTGACGTCATCGTTGGTCGCGGCGGCGCTGTCCGAGGCGCTGTTCTTCGGGGTCGAGATCAAGGATGGCTATCACTACGAGTTCTCGTTCGGGGACCTCACATTCAACACCACCGGCGCCCTGCTCGCGGTCCTGCTGTCGAACGCCCCGCGGCTCGACGCGCTGATCGACTTCCGCGTCGAGTACTGGCCGAGCCACGCATACCGGCGCCAGTTCGAGGGCGGCAACGTCAACATCGCCGAGGACTACTCGGGGCAGACCTACTTGCTCGCGATGCACCTCGGTGGCATCCCGGCGCTGCGGGACTCGAAGTACGGCGGCTGGTCGCGGTTCGTCGATGTCGTTGGCGGGTTCGAGACCCGCGGCTACAAGCCGGACCCTCCGGAGGACGTCACCGTCGATTACGACTACACGCAGCGCGCGTACTTCGGGCTGTCGCTCAATGCGCAGGGGCTGTTCGACTATCTACTCGACGGGCGCTCGAAGCCGGCTCGCAAGCTCACCCACGGATTCTTCGAGGTGTTCAACGTGCCGTTCGGGTCGTTCGGCGTGGTCGATGGCGCGCGGGCCGCCGACGGCAAGCCGATGGGAGGCGGGGCATGACAGCCGTCTCGATTCGTGTAATGGAGAGGCGTGCATGTAGTGCCAGACTTCGACGTGCCCGCGACCGAGCCACCGGATGACGTGCAGACTCCCAGCGACGACGAGATCGAGCGCTGGGTCTACGCCTACCTGAGGCACGCACCGCTCTCGCTCACGCTGCGCGAGATCAACCGGCTGATCGCGATCGAGGCGGTCGCGACTGGCAAAGGTCCGACGCTCGACGTCGGTTGCGGCGACGGCTTCTGGTGGACGCTGCGCCAGGGCAACCGCGACGTCTACGGCATCGACATCTCCGCGCGCGAGATCGCGCAGGCGAAGACGCGGATCAATGCGGCGCTGACCGACGTGTCGCGCGAACGGCCGTTCCCGGGCATCGAGTTCGAGGAGATCATCGGCAACTGCTCGCTCGAGCACGTGCCGGATATCGATGCGGCGCTGCTGAACCTGCGCAAGTCCGCGTCGTCGACCGGGCGGCTCCTGATGTTCGTACCGACCCCGCGGTGGGCGTTCCAGGGCCAGATGCAGCAGTGGCTGCTCGCCCACGCGCCGCGCGTCGCGATGACGGTGTCGGGCGCGCTGAACGGGTTCTTCCAGCACTGGCACCTCTACGACGAGAAGGTGTGGACCCGCCTCCTCGCGTCGAACGGCTGGAAGGTGCGGGCGACCTACGGCCTCGGGTCGGCGCGCTCGGAATTTTTGTTCCGGCTGTTCATGCCGCCGGCGTTCGGCGAGTTCGTCGCGAAGAAGCTGACCGGGTTCTACCCGTCGAAGCTCGCGCGCTTCCTGCCTGACGCCGCGCTCAAGCCGTTCGCGAAGCTCGTCAAGTGGGCGGTCACCGACCCGCTGGTGCCGGTCAAGTCCTCGACGGCGTACGAGTACCTGATCGTCGCCGACGCGGCCGAGCTGCCAGACCGATGAGCACGATGAGCCCTGCGGAAGACCGGCTCGATCAGGGCGACTACTTCGCGAACCACGCGCGTGCCCGGCAGTTCCCGTGGACGCTCTACCACCAGCCGATCGAGCGCGACCTCGCGCGGTTCCTCGGCGAGCTGGCGAGCGATCATCCGACCGGCGAGGTGCTGGTCGTCGGCTGCGGCCTGCTGCACGAGATCGACGCCGCACCGCGAGGGCTCCGCTATCACGTGGTCGACATCGACGAGCGTGCGGTCGCGGCCGTGCTCGGGCGCGGTGACGCGCGGATCTCCGGCGGCACCGTGGTCCCGCCCGAGGCGCCGCTCGACGTCGTGCTGGGTCGCGCGTTCGCCGGGATCTATGCCAAGGAGGTCGTCGAGCACGTGCTCGCATGGCCGGCATGGCTCGCGGGCTTGCGACGGGCGCTGGTCCCCGGCGGCCGGCTGTGGCTGTCGACACCGAACTACGGCGAGCCGTGGCTGCCCGCGCTCGAGTCCACCGTGCTCGAGCTGATCGCGCGGCGCAGCGGGTTCTCGC
>JBBJLY010000345.1:0-7577 GCA_037720695.1 Kofleriaceae bacterium
CGCCGTGCTATGACCGCGCGGCGTCACGGTGGGTGACGTCACAGGAAGGGTCGCCATGTACCAGCAGCAGCAGCCTTATCAGCAGCCGTACCAGCAGCAACCGCAGCGCTCGGGAATCCCGAAGGTCATCGGGATCCTGATGATCATCTTCGCGAGCCTCGGGCTCCTGTCCGGCTTGATCGGTCTCGTCACCAACGGAAGTGGTACCCGGAGCCTCGACTCGTTCCCCGAGTACAAGCGGTTCATGACGATGAGCCTCGTGATGACCATCGTCGGGCTCGGGATCAGCGCGCTGCACCTCGCGGCTGGCCTTTCGGCGGTCCGCTACAAGCAGTCGGCGCCCAAGCTCGCCATGGCGTATGGCGCGATCGCTATCGTCACGACCCTCGCGTGGACGGTCGTCGTGTACGCGTGGCTGAAGCCGGCGATGGAGTCGGCGATGGCCAACTCCGGCATGGGCTCGTCGATCGGCACGCTCATCGGGTTCGGCGTCATCTTCGGAGCGCTGATCGGCACGGCATGGCCCATCATCGTGATGGCGCTGATGTCGCGCCCGGCCGCGAAGGCCGCCTGCGCCGGCATCTGATCGCGTTGCCATGACCGTCCCCAGAACGCTCGGGACGCTGATGACCGTGTTTGGTGGGTTGGGCGTCGTGTTCGGCGCCCTCGGTGTGTTCGCCGGCGGCGCACCGCCTGCGAACGCAGCGCCCGTGTGGCAGACGTTTGCGTCGTTGAACACCGCGTTCGGCGTGCTCGGGATCGCGATCAGCGCGCTCGAGCTGGTCGCCGGGCTGGCCGTGACGCGCCAATCGCGACGCGCGCGCAAGCTCGCGCTCGGCTACGCCGCCCTCGCGCTGGCGTCGACCGTCGCGTGGCTCGTCGTCGTATTCGCGTGGCTCGAGCCCGCGCTCGGCAAGGCCGATGCGGGTTCTGCGATCGGCATCGGGATCGTGTTCTCCGTGCTTGCGGGCCTGGTGTGGCCGCTCGCCGTGATCTTACTGATGCGGCGCGCGCCGGCGACGACCGCTTAGTTGCGCGTTGCCTCGAGGAACTTCTCCTCGAGCGAGGAGCCTTCCTTGACGGAGCGCGGGATGATGCCGCGTTGCGCCAGCTGCGCCACCATGTTGCCGACCACCTGATCTGTGGTCTGGCCGGAGGCGAGCTGCAGCACGACGCTGTACTCGCCTTCTGCATCGACGGTGACCGCGCCGACGCCGTCGAACCCCGCGAGCAGCGCGTACTCGGCATCGGTGAGCTTGCGACCGAACGTCAGGCGAACCACGCCGGTATGCGCCGTGAGCTCGGCGACCGAGCGGCACTCGACGAGCTTGCCGTTGTTGAGGATCGCGACCGAGTCACACATCTGCTGGATCTCGGCCATGTTGTGCGACGAGATGATGAGCGTCCCGGTGCCCTTCCGCTTGATGTCCTTGATCAAGGTACGGACGGCAGATGCGTTCACCGGATCGAGGCCGGCGGTCGGCTCGTCGAGCACGATCACCTCGGGGTTCCCCATGAACGCCTGCGCGATGCCGAGCCGCTTGGACATGCCGTGCGACAGGGCGCGCGCGTTCTTCTTCTGCGCCTCGAGCAGGCCGACCATGGTGAGCACGCGCGTGGTCTCTTCCGCGGCCTGGGTCTTGGTCATCCCGTTCAACAACGCGAAGAACTCGAGCTGCTCGCGGACCGGCACGTTCGACTGGAACAGCGCGTCCTGCGGCAGGATGGTCAGCTTGCCCTGGAGGTCGCCGATCTTCTCGACATTGATGCCGAGGACCTCGATCGAGCCGCTGACCGGCTTGAGGAAGTTGGCCATGATCGAGAACAGCGTCGTCTTGCCGGCACCGTTGGGGCCGAGCAGGCCGAACACCGAGCCGACCGGGATGTCGAAGCTGACGTCGTCGACCGCGCGCTGCGTGCCGAATGTCTTGACGACATTGCGAATGGAGACCGCGTTCATAGATCACGCTTCCCGAAGTGGCGCATGCCGAGGGCCAGGAACACCGCGGTGAACGCGAGCATGGCCGCGACACCTCCGAACAGCTTCGCTCCGGCGGGCTCGAGCAGCCAGTACTTGAACCCCCACGGGGTAATGAACTGCGCGTAGCTGATGCTATCGCTCAGCGCGGCCGCCACACGGCCGATGAACAACGGCACGACGTAGACGAGACTGACGGACAGCGCGAGCGACGCGAAGGACGAGCCCATCGAGCACGACACCCAAGCGCACACGGCCACGTACGGCAACGCGAACACCAGCATCCTGAGGTAGCCCTGTGCGAGCCACAGCACCTGGTCGGCGGCTGGATGGACCTTGATTCTCAGGGCCATGTAGACCGCGAGGATCGTGAACAACAGCAGATTCACGAACGCCGTGAACAGGAATGTCCCGATGAATCTCCCGAGGAAGATGTTCGGCCGTTCGGTCCGGATCAACAGGAACCGCAGCCCCCTGGACCCGATGTCTCCAGATGTCTGATTGAAACTTCCGAGACATGTCAGCAACGGGGTGACAAGGAACAGCATGACGAGGATCGCGGAAACCATCGCTGGCTTGTCCCGTGTGAGGTAAGCCAGCTGCTCTGGGCTGGGCTCCATGACCCAGTTGATCGCCTTGCCGGCAACCTTGATCACCTCGGCATGAACCCCAGCGATGACCTCGGTCCGCTGCTCGGCGGTGAGCGTGTTGCCAAGCGTATCCATCCGTTGGTCGAGTCCATCGAGCGGCGCGATCATCACGCTCGCGAGGATCAGTCCAAGCAGCAGCGTGATGAAGATGGACATCAAACCAGCGCCACCGCGGATCCCGTGACGCACGGAGTGCTGCGCGATGAGCTTCAGGTGATTGCTTCTGATCATCGGCGTCAGGCTAGCGCGAAACGAACCTCGCGCTCTACAAGCCTTTCGAACTACTGAACCAGGTCATCCTTGAAAGTGCCGTTGATCAGGATCGCCGTCAACACCGGGTAGACGAGCCCAATGATGGAGAACAAGCCGAAGCCGCTGTGCAACAGGACGATCCCCATGACCGTGCTTGCGAGCGAGAGAACGACGTAGACATTCCCCATCGTACGTCCGAGAAACCGCTTCTGCTTGATGTAGCCAACGCCGGCGACGAGCATGATGGCCGAAGCCGCGAGTCCAACCAGGAGGACGGCATAGATGGCTCCCTTGGAGGGCGCTGTCGAACCGGCCTGCGCCAAGCTACGGTCGAACTCGCCTCCACGGTCGGCGGCGCCCAACAGCGTGAGCATGCCCAGCGAGCCGATGAGCCCCAGGCCCGCGAACACGAAATTCAGGACCGCGAGCGCGGTCAATCCACCAGGACGTCTACCCTCTGCCATCTTCGTTCTCCTTGTTGAGCCACAGGTGGACGCTATCCGTCCCCCAACGGCGCGACTACAATGGATCGAGAAGCGACTCAAAAGCAAACACTGACGAGGAGTCGTTTCGAGATCTGCATCCGGTCCGAAGGTGCCGTAGAGGGCGCTGTAGCCGAATGGAGCCATTTCACGGAGTTTTACAGGCGCCGTTTACACGCGCCTGCCGATCCGCGATGCGGACATCGCTCTTCTGCAGCACGCTTTTGATCAACAGTTCGCCGGGGCAGCGGTGTCCGCCGCTAGCTCTCGAACTTGAACAGCGCGAGCCCGAGCAGCGCAAAGCCCGCGGCGAACGCGAGCAGCGCGGCGATCGAAGGCGCGACGTCCGCGATCGAGGTCCCCGACCGAACGAGCACGTCGTGATAGCCGTCGAGCGCCCAGCCATGCGGCACGCCGAGCCCGAGCCGCTTCATGGCATCGGGCATGAGGAGGCGCGGGAACATGCAGCCTCCGAGCAGCCCCATCACGAGCAACGTCACCGAGCCGATCGCGCCGAGCTGCTTCTCGGTCCGCGCGACCGCCGCGAACAGCAAGCCGAGGCAGACCGCACACAGCGCGAGCGCGAGCGAGAGTGCGACCAGCGCGCCAACCGATCCGGCGACCTGCATCCCGAACACGCCGGCACCGATCCCGAACAGGAACGCGAGCTGGACCACGCCGACCAGGAAGTACGGGACGAGCGTCGCGACGAGCGCCTTCCACCGCGGCACTGGTGCCGCGAGCAACCGCCGCCAGGTGCCGGTTCGCCGCTCGCCGACGAACGCCATCGCGACGGTCAGGGCCATGAAGAACCCGAACAGCACCGCATTGCCGGGCACCGTGATCTGGAAGCTCGAGACGTTCTCGGGAGGCAGTGCGAGCCCGGGTGGCGACTTCGCCTCGACGAGCGGCTCATGCGACCCGGTCGGGGACGGCGACATCGCCCGCATCACGACCGCGGACAGTGCGCCCTGGATCGGGCCACGCACCTGGAGCGGCGACGCGAGATCGATCACGAGCTCGATCGGCCCCGTGCCCGGCGGCACGACGAGCCCTGCGATCACGCGCTCGCTGGCGACCTGATCTCGCACCTCGTCCGCCGTGCCTGCCGGGGCGGCAGCGAAGCCGGCAGCCTGTGCGAGCGTGGTCGCGACCGCCTGCCCTCGCGCATCGCCTGGTTGGTGCCAGATCGCGATCGGGCGAGGCTTGCCGGAGCCCGCACGCGGGCCGAACATCGCGCCAAACGCCACGATGAAGATGATCGGCAGCAGGAACAGGCTGATCAGCGCGCCGCGATCGCGGAGCAACAGCCAGACGTCCTTCTTGATCGCGGCGCCGATCACGAGGCATCTCGCAGCGTCTTGCCGGTGAGCGCGAGGAACGCGGTCTCGAGGTTCGCCTGCCGCGACTGGATTCGTGCGACCTGCGCGCCGGTGCCTTCGATCGCCGCGATCACAGAAGCGAGCGAGCTCTCCGGCACCACGTTCAGCGTCGCGCCATCGCGCGCGACCGTGCCGTGGGCGGCGGCGGCGAGCGCGGCCGCTGCGACATCACCGGCGAGCTCGAGCTCGATGCCCCTGCCCGCGTGGCGCGCGATCAGCTCGCCGACGGTACCAGTCGCGACGATCGCGCCGCCGTCGATGATCGCGACGCGATCGCAGAGCGCCTCGACCTCCTCCATGTAGTGCGAGGTGTAGACGATGGCCATACCGTTCGCGTGGAGTGCGCGCACGGTCTCGAAGATGTGGTTGCGGCTCTGCGGGTCGACGCCGACCGTCGGCTCGTCGAGCACCAGCACCTCGGGCTCGTGCAGCAGCCCGGCCGCGAGATTCAGCCGCCGCCGCATCCCACCCGAGTGCTGCTTCACCGGATCGCGCGCGCGGTCGCGGAGCCCGACCACACCGAGCGCCCAGTCGATCCGCTCGTGCAGCTTCGTGCCGCGCAATCCGTAGAGCGCGCCGAAGTAGGCCAGGTTTTGGTTCGCGCTCAGGTCCTCGTAGATCGCGAGATCTTGCGGCACCAGCCCGAGCTTGCCCTTGGCCGGACGCGGCGACGTCGCGAGGTCGACCCCGCAGATCGAGACCGTGCCCCGGGTCGGCGTGACCACGCCGCACGCCATCAAGATCGTCGTGGTCTTGCCAGCGCCGTTCGGACCGAGCAAGCCGAGGCACTCACCGCGCGCGACGTCGAGATCGATCGCGCCGACCGCGGTCCGCGTTCCGAAATCCTTGCCGAGCCCGCGCAGCGACAGTGCGGTCACGCGGCTCCTGCTGGTGCCGGGCCGCACCGCAGCTCCAACAGGTCGAGGTGGGTCAGCCCAACCGCGCGAATCCGGACCCGCACCCGGTTGTCCAGCACGATCGCTTGCGTCATGGCGGGAACGGTAACGTCGCAGCGCCGCGCGCGGTAGATGCAAGCCGACGAACGGGCGCTCTCTGGACCCGCATGACGGGATGAACCGCGGCATAGTCGACGCATGCGTGTAGTACCCGTCCCCTGTCTCAAGGACAACTTCGCCTATCTCGTGATCGAGGGCGAGCACGCGGCGGTGGTAGATCCCGGTGAAGCGGCACCGATCGAGGACGCACTCGCCCGCGAGAGCGTGAAGCTGATCGCGATCTGGGCGACGCACCACCATCTGGATCACGTCGGCGGCATCGTCGAGCTGGTCGCGAAGTACAAGGGCGTCGAGGTCGTCGCCGGCACCCAGGACGCTGCGCGCGTCAAGTGCGTGACTCGCTCGCTCGGCGAGGACGCGCAGCTACGGTTTGGCCCGACGAGGATCCTGCACAATCCAGGGCACACGCTCGGCGCCATCAGCTACTGCGTCGGCGACGCGGTGTTCACCGGCGACACGCTGTTTGGTGCCGGTTGCGGTCGCGTGTTCGAAGGCGACGCGACCATGATGCTCGCCTCACTCGACAAGCTCGCCGGGCTGCCGGCGGAGACCAAGGTCTACTTCGGCCACGAGTACACGCGCTCCAACCTGGCGTTTGCGGCTACCGTGGAGCCGGAAAATGCAGCGATCGCGCGCCGGCTCGCGGACCTGCCCGCGACCTCGACTCCGTCGACGATCGGCCTCGAGCGCGCGACCAACCCGTTCCTCCGCGTGCGCGAGCCCACCGTGATCGCTGCTGCGCGCATACAAGGTGCGACCAGCGACGACCCCGTCGCTGTGTTCGCGGCGATCCGCGGCTGGAAGGACCACTGGCGCGCACCCTGACTCGTACCCCAGCGCGGCTCGCGGCCGGGTCACAATGGATGGATGCAATCCACGGACACCGGGCGGCCTTCGACGATGCCCCCGAAGGGATTGTGCATCGTCACGCGCTGCACCAGCACCGACGAGCTCGTCGCGCGACTGCATCCATTCTGCAGCGAGCGCTCGATCTTCGTGACGACGAATCGCGTGTGGGAAGTCGGCACGGAGGCGCGGTTCGCAATCACGCTGGCCGATCGCACCGTCGTGCTCCACGGCCGCTGTCAGGTGCTCGGTGCGTGGACGCACAGCGACAACGAGTTCGGTAAGCCTGGCGTCAAGCTCGGGATCATCGAGCTGCGCGGCAACAGCAAGCACGTGTTCCAGCAGATCCTCGCCGCGCGCGCCCGCATGGGTACCAGCGAGATCGTGATCGCGGCACCGCGGCGCATGCGGCCGGCGAAGCCGAGTCAGCACGCGATCGCCGCGCCCCCGGGCCCCGTGTTCGACGGCCCGACCGAGCGCAACCCGCAGCCGATCGTGCTGCAAGCTGCCGGCGCAATCGTCGGCCAGCCGATCCCCCTCGATCCGACCTCGCGGTCGTCGAGCCCGCCGATGCCACCGCGCACCGCGATCGCGCGCAAGGTCCCCGTCGTCCCGGTCTCGCGCCCGCCGTTCGGTACGCCGAAGAACGGGATCCCGCTCGGCACGCCCAACGCGCGCCCGCGCGGCACGACCGGCGCCCTCGGTTCGAACGGAATCCCGACCAACGTCACCGGGCTCGGCCGGTGCCCCGGTGCCGAGGAGAGTGCGGCGATCAACGCGCGGCTCGCATCCGAGGCCGCAAAGGCGCAGGCCGGTACCAAGCGCACGAACGATCCGACGCGGCCCATGCGCCCGGGCGATCTCCCGATACTGCCGCGGGCAGCCGAGCTGCCACCGCCGCGCCCGAGCGAGCCCACGCTCGTGCGGCGCACCGTCGACGGGCAGCGACACGACGTCCTGCCCGAGAACTG
>JBBJLY010000346.1:0-7507 GCA_037720695.1 Kofleriaceae bacterium
CCTCGGTCGCGGCCACCGCGGCCACACTCGCGCTCGCGGATCTGGCCGCCGGTCGCGCCGATACCGTGATGCGCGTCGAGGCTACCGCGGCTCTCGCCGGCCGCACGATCGAGCCCCGACTCGGTGCCGCGCTCGCCGAGGATAGTGGCTGGATGTACGCGCTCGTGCTCGAGGACTTCGATCGCGCGGCCCAGTCATTCGGCGCGGCGACCACGCTCGAGCCGCATCGCCGTGGCGCGCTGCTCGGGGCGGCGCTGGTCGCGGCGCGCACGGGCGACCCGTCGGCCCTGTCGGTCGCCTATGACGGGCTCGCCGCGTCGGTGCAGATGCCCGAGGCGGCATCGGCGCTGCACCTGCGCGCGGCTGCGAGTGCTGCGGCGACCGGTGACCTCGAGCTCGCCAACCACCGCGTCGCGGCGGCGCGAACCTCCAATCCCGACGACACCAGTGCGCTGCTCGTGCTCGCGGAGACGATGCCGGCGCCGGTCGTCGAGGCGGCCGACGTCGACGGCCCCGAGAGCGTCGTCGCGGACATCGTGAGCTCGTTGCTCGCGCGCGCCGAGGTGCTCGAGATGCGAAGCGCGATCGCCGACGATCCGGCGGCGCGGATCTCGTGGGAGCTCGATCGCGGCGAGGCGCTCGAGCTCGCCGGCCGGTTGCGCGAGGCCTGCACCGTGGTCGCCGCCGCGCTCAAGACGCGTCCGACCGACGTCCGCGGCCTCGAGGCGATGCGACGGATGGCAAAGCGCGCCGGCGACGAGCTGGCGTGGGCGCAAGCGAGCTACCAGCTGGCGCGCGAGCTCGGCGATGCGACGGCGAAGCTCGAGCTGCTGCGCGGCGCAGCCGGGGTGATCGAGAGCTCCGAGCAGCCGCGAACCAGCGAGCTCGCGCTGGCGATCTATCGCCGGATCCTGCAGGTCGACCCGGGCGCGGCGGAGCACGAGCGCCTGCTCGAGCTGTTCCGCGAGCGCGCCGACGTCAAGGGCCTGGTCAGCGCGCTCACCGATCGGCTGACCTGGCTCGAGGCCGAGCAGCAGGATCTCGCGCGCGATCATCAGATGGTGCCGCTGCTGCTCGAGCGTGCGACCGTGTTGCACGGGCTCGGGAACGCCGACGCGGCAATGACGGATCTCGACGCGTTGCTCGAGCGCTCGGCCAGCCACGTCGAAGCACTGCGGTTCCGCGCCGACCTCGCGTTCAACGCGGGGGGGGTCGATCAAGCGGTCGATCTGTGGCGGCGGTGTATCGCAGCGGAGACCCGGCCGCAGCGCCGCCACGAGGTCGAGCTCCAGCTGGCGCAGGTGCTGGCCGAGAACGTCAACGACCTCGCGGGCGCGATCGAGAACCTCGAGCGCGTCGTCGATGCGAGCCCGGAGGATGTCGGCTTGCACGAGCGCCTGCTGGGACTGTGCATGCGCGCGTCGGACTGGGAGCGCGCGGCGAAGGGGCTGCGCATGCTCGCGAAGCTGCGGCCGACGCCGCCCGACAAGGCGCGGGAGGAGCTCCGGCTCGGGCTCATGCTTCGCGACCGGATGAACGATCGCACCGGGGCGCGGCTCGCACTCGATCGCGCCCGCACGCTCGACCCGCTGAACCTCGACGTGGTGCGCGAGCTGTCCGAGCTGCTCGAGCCTAACGCTCGCACGCAGGTGCTCGCGAGCACGGCGCTGAGCTTCCGCGCGTCGATCGCGCAGAACCCGAAGAGCGCCGTGCTGTACGACCGGCTCGCGCAGGTCACCGGCTGGCAGAGTGATGTCGACGCCCGTTGGCTCGCGCTGGTCGGCCTCGAGGCGCTCGGCACGCCGTCGCCGGATCAGCGGCAGGTGCTCGAGCAGGGGCGCCAGCAGATCAAGCCACCGGCGCGGCTGCGGCTCGACGAATCTTCGCGCGCCGCGATCCGCGGCGAGCTCCGCGGTCCCGTGATCGACCTGTGGCGGACGATCGCACCGGCAGTCCAGGTCGCCACCGGCGTCGACGCCGGCAAGCTCGGCTTCGTGCGCGGCGATCGCGTTCCGCTGAAGAAGCTGACCGAGAAATACGCGCCACTGGTCTCGGCGCTCGCGTGCTTCGGCGTCGACAATGTCGATCTCTACATCAGCGCTGCGCGGCCCGGGATCGCGCGCGTGCTCGCGGCCGAGACGCCGGTGCTGTGCGTCGGCGCCGACGTCGCGGCCGCCCAGACCAGCCAGCAGCGCTGGATGCTCGGGCGCGCGATCTCGATCCTCGCGGAGGGCTTCGCGACGCTGCCAGATCTGCGCGACACCGAGCTCGGCTGGACGATCGTCGCAGCGCTGCGCGCGATCGAGGCCCCGATTCCGCCCGGTTTGGCCGAGGAGGCAGCGGGCGAGGATGCCAGCATCGCGGAGCGGACGAAGGTGCTGAAGAAGGAGCTGTCGCGCAAGGCGAAGACGGCGCTGCAACAGCTGGTCGCCGCGCGCGGTGCCGAGCTCGCCGACGTCGGTGGCTTCCGTCGCGACGCGCTGGCGCTCGCGAACCGCGCCGCGCTGTTGTGGGCCGGCGACCTTGCGGTCGCGCTGACCCAGCTCGACGTTGGCAAGGGCGGCAAGTCGCTCACCGACAGCGCCCCGGCGCTCGATCTCACCGCGTGGTCGATCTCCGCCGATCACGCCAGGCTGCGCGCGCTACTCGGCGTCGCGCTCGGGAGCACGCGCTAGATGTCCGATCCGAAGAAGGGCAAGTCCGGCCCGGTGAAGCCGTTCCTCGGCGACGAGGATCTGGTGGCCGAGCTCGACGCGTGGGATGCCACGTTCGACGCACTGCACGCGAGCGATCCGGCGGGCTCGCCGGTCGGGGGAGTCTCGCTCGCCGCGGCGCCGGTGATGGAGTGGCCACCACCCGAGGTGCCCGCCGAGCCCGACCCGATGCCCGACCCGATGCCCGACCCGATGCCTGACCCGATGCCTGGTCTGATGCCCGATCCGACCGAGCTGGTGCGCGCCGGCCCGGCCGAGCCACATACGCTCGACGACTTCGGTCCCGACATCGAGGTCGACGTCGACGACCAGCTCACGCTCGCTGGTTCGCTCGACGACGTGACCCTCGACCGCGCCTACTCCCGCAAGCTGACCGCGACCACCGTCGACGCGTCCGGGGTCGCGCGCGACGCTGGGTTCTCGGACGTCGGCGCGGATCCGCCGCCGTCGGCGCTCGGCGACCTGCTCGGGCGCGGCGCGATCACGCTGCCGCCTCCGATCGACGATGCGACCTACGACACCGGCCTCGAGGAGGAAGCCTCCGAACGCGATGACACGCGCGTGCGCAGGCCAGGCTCGCATGAGGATGACGACGATGGGGTGCTCACGTCCGCCTCACGCCCCGTACCCCACGCACCCGACGACAGCTCGGACATCGAGATCGACGACGAGCTCGCGCCACCGCCGATGCCGGTGCCGGAACGCCGACGCCCCGCGATCGTGCGTCGCAACACGCCGCCGGCTGTGCCGCAGCGTCAGACCGCGCCGACCGACGGCGACGATGAGGATGACGAGGATTCGTTCTCGGAGCACACACGGATCCAGCACGCCGACGAGATGGAGGCGCAGGTCAACGCGTCTCGCCACACCGTGCCGACGGTACCGCCCGCGATCGACGAGGACGCTTACGACGACATCGAGATCGACGACCGGGGCAGCCAGCCCGGGATTCCGCGCGAGCAGGCGGTCGAAACCGCGAGCACCAGTCTGCCGGCAGTGCGGCGAACCGCGCACGTGTTGCGCCGCGGCGACCAGCCAACGCGGCCGCCTCCGGCGCCCGGACCGGTGATCGAGCCGAGCATCGAGCTGGCGCAGCTCGACGACGAGCCGCGGCGCGCTGGCTCGTCGGGCGAGGAAGACTTCTCGGATGTCGCCGAAGCCGTCGGTTCGTTCGGCTCGCTCGGGGCGCTCGACGAGGATGACGAGCCCGCGCCGCACGACGCGGCGATCCACCAGCGGATCACGGCGGGCACGCGCACGGTCAACCTCGATCTCGAGAATCTCGAGGTCGCACCCGCGCAGTCGGTCGACCATGCGCTCGAGCAGCTGGTCGATCAGGACGTCGACGACGACGCGATCGAAGACTCGATCGAGGACCGGATCGAGGACCGGATCGAGGACCAGATCGAGGACCGGATCGAGGACCGGATCGAGGATGCGGTCGCTGACACGCCGCCGTCGATCCCGACCCGCATCCCGTCCGTGCCGACGACGATTCCCGGAATGCGCGCCGAGACCGCGCGGCCGCCCGCGCTCACCGACCTCTACCCGCGCGTCAAGACGCCGACCTCGGTGCCACCGCTCGGCATGGCAATGCCTCGACGCACGCCGATCGAACCGGTGTCGCCGCCGCCGATCAGTGAGCCGCGCCCGGTCACGGCGCGGCCGACGTCGCGGCTACAGACGCCGCTTCCGATCGAGGTCGAGGGCCCGGTCGAAGCCGAGCTCGAACCGGCGCTCGATCTCGACGCCGTCGGGCACGCGTGGCCGACCCAGGTCGCACCGCTGCCGACCGCGACGCTCGACGAGATGCACGCCGCCTCGCTGCTCGTCTACGAGCGGGAGGTCGCCACGCTCGATGACAGCGCGACGTCCGCGGCACTCCGGATCGAGGCCGGCCGGCTCTCCGAGCGCCTGAACGACGCATCGCGTGCGCGGCTCCACTACGACGCCGCACTTCTCGCGGACCCGCGCGCCACCGCGGCGCTGCGTGGCCTGCGCCGGATCGCGCGCGCTTCCGGTGACCTCGCCGAGGCCACGCGCCACCTCGACACCGAGATCGCGGTCGCCGGCGCGCTCGAGCGCCGCCCGCTCGTGCACTACCGGATCGACCTGCTGATGGCAGGCGGCGATCAAGATCTCGAGCGCGTCGCGGTCGGCGAGATGCTCGACAGTGCGCCGTCGGATCTCCGCGCGCTGCTCGCGCAGCTCGAGCTCGCGTTCCTCGACGGACGCGCCGATGAATTTGGCATCGCGCTCGAGCGGATCGCGCACACCGTCACGGACCACGAGCTGCGAGCCGCGGTGCAGTCGGCGCGTGGTGCGCTGGCCGCACATCACAACGAGACCGCCGCTGCGGCGAGCTGGTTCGCGGCAGCCGCCGAGTCAGATCCGGCCGCCCTGGCGGCGCGGCTCGGCGCGATCCGGCACGCGGTCGCGATGGCCGACGCTCCCGCGGCAGGCCGGGCGCTGCTCGATCTCGCGCGCCAGGTCGAGCCTACCGATCCGGTGACGACCGCCGCGCTCGCGATCCGCGCCCAGCAGTGGTCGCCCACGCCCACCGAAGCACCGACACCGGACGAGTCCGGTCACGAGCGAGACCACGAGCGAGATCAGATGCCCGAGGATGTCGGGATCGCCGCGGCCCAGCTCGCGATCACCTCGATGCCAGCGGATCCGCTGGTCGCGCGGATGTCGGCCGAGACCGCTGCCGCAGGTGCCGATCCAGTCGTCGCCGCCACCGCGTTCGGACACTGGTCGCGCTACGCGAAGGCGCCCAGCGATCGGGCGTACGCCGCGGCGCGCGCGGCCGAGCTCGCCTGACGGGCTTCGCGGCGCGGAGCTGTGGGCGACCGTGCTCGAGCTCGACCCGGGTGACGACTACGCCGCGGCCCAGCTGCGCACCGCGCACGTCGCGTCCGAGAACACGCAGGCGGCGATCGACGTCGATCTCGCGATCGCCAGCGATCCGGATCGCGACCGCGCGCGCCTGCGCGCCGCGTACGGCCTGATCGCGCAGGGCCAGCTCGACGCTGCGATCACCCAGCTCGCGCAGGGCAGGGAGACCCGTCCCGACTCACTCGCGATCGCCGAGGCACTCGGCGAGGCGCTCGCCGCTGCGGGCAAGTGGACCGAGCGCGCGCAGCTGTTCGCCGAGCTCGCCGAGGTGCCGGGCGAACAGCTCGATCGCGACATCGCCCAGCTCCGCAGCGCGATCGCGTGGGAAGAGGCCGTCGGTGCCGCGAGCGCGCTCGAGGCCGCGCGGAGGAGATCCAGCGCGCGACCTCGGCAGCGCTCGCCGCGTGGAGCGCGTGCTCGAGACCAACCCGACCGCCGGCGCCGTGCTGCCGCGATCGTGCTCGCGAGCCGGCTCGGCGACCGCGAGATCATCTCCGAGGTGCTGACGCGCGCCCAGGCGGCGGCCGGCGGCACGGGGGGCACCACGGGGAGCAGCCTGACCGCGGCGAGCCTCGCGTTCCGTCGCGCGCGCCTCCATGCCGACGATCTACCGCGCGTCGAATCGATCCTGCGCGAGACCCTGCCGCTCGACGATCCGCGGCGCATGGTCGCACTGCTGCTCGCGGCCGCTCGATCCAATGATCTCGGCGATGCCGCCGGGGCCCTCGAGGAGCGCGCAAACCAGCTCGATCCCGAGGCCTCTCACGAGATCGGCGCGCTGCGGTTGCGCGCCGCGCAGCTCGCGCTCGACGCGGCCGACGCCCCGCGGGCGACACGCCTGTTGCAACAGGTCGAACATGCGCTGCCTCAGCTCGGCGTGGTTCCGGATCTGCTCGCGGCCGCGCGTCGTCGCGCCGGCGATCGCCCGACCGCCGCATCTGCTGCCGCGGCCCGGCGTGCGCCCGGCTCCTCGGCCGGAGCCGCGGATGCATTCGCGCGGATCGTCCGCGATGCGGATCTCGCCGCCTCGCATGGTGACGGCGCCGCCGCGCTCGCCCTCTATCAACGCGCGCTCGAGCTCCGGCCCGGGGATCCGCTGGCCACCGTGCCGCTCGTGCGGGTCGCCACCGAGCAGCGCGAGGCGGGACCGCTGTCCGCGCTTGCGCTCGCGCGGCTGCGCACTGCGGAGGATGCCGGTGATGGGGCGGGCAAGGCGATCGCCTACGAGCTGCTCGCCCAGATCGACGGCGAGCTACGCGGTGATCCCGGCCAGGCGCAGATCGCGCTCGAGAGCGCGGCACAATCAGACCCGACCCGCATCGATCTGATGCTGCGACTCGAGCGCTACTACGGCGACGAGCTGTCGGAGCTGCTGCGGCTGCGCAGGGCCGAGCTCGAGACCGTGCCCACGGAGATCGCAAAGGATCGCGCCGCGCTGCAGCTCGACATCGCCGGGCTCGCGACGCGCGAGGGTCGACCGGAGCTCGAGCTCGCCGAGATCTATCGCGAGGTGATCGCGATCGATCCCGGTGCGCGGCTCGCGCTGCTCCACCTCGAGTCGATCGTGCGGCGCAGCGGGTTCTCGGAGGAGCTGGCCGCGCTCGAGGAGAAGATCGCTGTCTACTTCGAAGGCGATGCCCGCAGCCAGGCGGCGTTCTCGACCCGCGCGGGCGAGACGCTGTCCGAGATCGGGCAGATCGACGGCGCGGTGCAGTGCTTCGGGCGCGCCGAAGCTACGCTTCCGGGTCACGTGCCCGCGCTCGTTGGCTGGCGCCACGCCGCGCTCAAGGGCCAGCTCTGGATCGACGTCGCCGAGGCCGCGACCCGCCAGGCGGCCGCACTCGGCCCGACCGCATCGGCGACGGCCCGCGCGACGTTGCATCACTTCGCCGGCG
>JBBJLY010000347.1:0-7478 GCA_037720695.1 Kofleriaceae bacterium
CGCACCCTTGCGGCCGAGGTCGGTGACGGCAGGCGGATCCTTGTCGGCGCCGGGCCGGAGACGGCCTCGTATTCGGCGGTCGGCTTGCTCGATTCGTCGACGAGCTGCGCCGTGAGCGCGGGTGACATCTCGTTGGTCAGCAGCTCGGGACGCTCGACAGGACCGCTGGTCCGCTCGCCGCCGTGGTCCGCCCGCGATCCGATCCCGATCCCGGGCACGGTGGCGTCGAGGTTGCGACCGGGCTCGAAGATCCGCGGCTCGATCGTCAGTGCCTGGCTCGCGGTCGGCTCGCTCTGCGGGCGAATCGCAGGGGGAATCGGCGGCGGCGTCGGCGTCGGGGCGTCGGGCGGCGGCAGTGGTGCCGGCGTGGTGGCGCGGGGAGGCGGCGTCGGCCGCGGGACCGGTGTCAGGCGGGACGTCGTCGTGGCTGGGTGCGGCGTCGGGCGCGCGGGCGGCACCACCGGCGGAGCTCCCGGCGCAGTGTCAGTCGGACGGAACACCTGCTTCGGCAGCGCGGGCGGTGTCGCGCCCGACGGTGATTGCGGGATCGGCGGGGGCCGTGGCGTGATCGACGGGAGCGTGGGGATCGATTTCGACGCGGGCGGGATCCCGAGCAACGTGGCCGGCGCATGGCTCGGCGAGACTGGCGGCGGCATCGGCACCTGCGCTGGCGAGCTGATGCCCGCCGGCACCGGGATCGGCGGCGGGGCAAGGCCGGTCATCGTCGTCATCGGCCGCGGGAGGTCAGGCAGCGTGCTCGCGCTGCGCGCATGATCCGCGAGCTCGCTCAACGACACGCTGCCAGGTCCTGCGAGTGGGGTGGTCGGAGCGTCGATCCCGTCGAGGATCTCGCGCACAGGCATCGGTGTGTTGCGATTGCCGAGCGACGGCACCGGCGCGGTGGCGCCGGCGGACTTCATCGTCGCGACGCCGACGTTCAACGCGACCATCCCCGACAGCTCGCCCGAGTGCAGGGCCGCCAGTCGCTCGAGCGTCTGGGTGACCTGCACCCCGATGTCCTTGCGAGTCCCCGGGACCGGCGCGACCCGGAGCGCAGCATCGAGCGCATCGGCCAGCGCTCGCGCGTCGGGAAATCGTTCGAACGGCGAGCGAGCGAGGCAGCGCTGGAGCACGCGGACGATCGGGCGTGGCAACGGCGGCTCGGCCGGTGGCCCTCCCATCACCGACTGCGCGATCTGTTGCGGGGTCTCGCCCTTGAACGTGCGCTGCCCGGTGACCAGCTCGTACGCGAGCACGCCGAGCGCGAACACGTCGGTGGCCGCGGAGGTCGCCTCGTTCGCGAGCTGCTCGGGCGCGAGGTACTGGATCCGGTTGGCGAGTCGCACGACCTCGATCGGGCGCTGCGGTAGCGACGCCGACAGGATGCCAAAGTCGGTGATCTTGACGTCGCCATCGCCGGTGACGATCACATTGGTCGGCGACAGCCCGAGATGGGTCAGCCCGCGTCCGTGCGCGTAGCCAACCGCGCGTGCCGCCTGCGAGACCAGCGCGAGCGCACCGCCCGCGGCGAGCGAGGTCCCGGCGAGCCGGATCTCGCCGATCAGGCGAAGGGCATCGAGTCCGACGACGAATTCGACCGCGGTGAATGTCGTGCCCTGCGCGACGCCAAACTCCGACATCCGCGCGATCCGTGGATGCTCGAGGCCACCGTAGGCGCGCGCCGCGGCGGACAGTGCCTGCGCCAGCGACGCGGTCGCGGTCAGCTCGCCGTGGAAGCGCTTGATCGCGAACTGGCGCTCGAAGCCGGCGACCCCGAAAACCTTTGCGCGCGACACCGTCCCGCTCGGACCGACTCCGATCGGTTCCAGCAGCTGGTAGCGACCCACGCGCTCGGTCGTGCTCTGCGTCGGAGACGTCACCGGATATCGAATGTATACGAGAGCCGTGGGTGACGCGACGCGTTGCCGTCGCGGATCGCACGGCGGCAAACTTGCGTGAACCCGCGAACGCTGGCACGACCGAGGACATGCCTCGCAAGCGCGTCCCCGCGACCTCCAAGCTCACGCGACCGCAGACCGTGGCCTACGCGCGCAAGGACAAGTCGAAGTCCGAGCCCGACGACAAGCCCGACGACCAGCCCGACGACAGGCCCGACGACCAGCCCGAGCACGCTGGTTCCGACGTCAAGGACGGCGCGCCGTTCGCGACGCTCGAGGCCCAGGCCGAGCTCGTCGGGGAGCTGCCGGATGACGTGGAGTCGCCGGTCAAGGACGTCACGCAGGCCGAGCCCGCGCCGGCGAAGGATGGCGCCTCGTTCGCGACGCTCGAGGCGAAGCACGATCACGACGCGGCCGCGCCCGCGCGCGCGCGCCAGGACACGGTCTCGATGCCAGCCGCGACCGCCGTCGGCACGCCGCCCGAGGTTCCCGCCGCCGCGTCGGCGATCCCGGCCCGGATCGATGCTGGTGCGGTCGAGGCGCCGACCCGGATGCCCGGCCCGCGCGACATCCCGGCGGGCTCGCCCGAGGATCCGGCTGCACCGCCGGGCCGCGTCCCGCCCGGCGATTCCCGCTCGCTGCGCAAGCGTAGCGACAGCTACGAGTTCGCCCTGATCTACCGGCTCGCCACGTTCGTGATCACCCGGTTCGGCGCGGTCGGGACCCGCGGGCAATGGCGGGTGGTCGAATACCCTACGTCGGCCTCGGCGAGCCATGCCTATGCAAAGGAGTGCAGTCGCTTCGTCTCGGAGGGGTTCTCGGACTATCGTGACTGAGGTGTCCGATCAGAAGTCGCGCAAGGCTTCGTGGCTCAAGCGATGGGCGCTCGAAGCCCCGACGCGGTGGCTCGGCCGGCGCAGCACGATCAACCAGGACATCACCGGCGGCGCCGACGGGCTGTCCTACCTGCGCCACCTCGTGCGCGGCAACCGGATCCGGCGCGGCGCGACGTTCGAAGAGGTGACCCCGGCGGCCCCGCCGGTCCTCATCATCCACGGCTTCCTCGGCACGCGCGGCTCGATGTACATGCTCGAGCGGCGGCTGGTCCAGGACGGGTTCGTCTGCGTCTCGTTCAACCTCGGGACGTTCAACGTCCGCGATATCCGGCGGTCCGCGTTCCTCATCCACCGCAAGATCGAGCGGATCCTGGCCCAGACCCCCTCCCAGCGGATCGACATCATCGGCCACTCGATGGGCGGCCTGATCGGGCTCTACTATGTCAAGAAGCTCGGTGGACACACCCGGGTCCGCAAGCTGATCATGATGGGGACCCCGGTCCGTGGGACCTGGGCGGCGCTGGCCGGTGTGGTGACCCTCGGGATGTGGTCGACCTCGTCCTGGCAGCTCCTGCCGCGCAGCCGGTTCCTCGACGAGCTGGCCCAGGGCCCGATGCCGCCGGGGGTCGAGGTTCACACGATCTCGGCCGCCCGGGACTGGGTGGTCCCGCTCTCGACGACCCGGCTCGCGGGTGCCAACGCGATGACCGTCCCGCTCGGCCACTCCAGCCTCGTGGTGTCCGAAGAGGTCTACCGCCGGGTGGTCAACACGCTACGGCCCCGATACGAAGATCATGACGACGAAGCCCCCGCGACCGATTGAGTCGGGACGTTTGCTTGCAGAGGCGCGCCATTGGGCACTAGAATTTTCGAGTCTTTGCAGCCGCCTCCATGAACGACCGTCCCCGTTTCGCGCTGCGCTTCATCTCGGGCAAGTACCAGGGAGGCGAGTTCCCGCTTCGAATGAATCGGGAGATCATCATCGGTCGGTCCAGCGACCTCGACATGGTGCTGGTCGAAGACATGGTCTCGCGTCGCCACGCGAAGATTTCGTCGACGGATAACGACGTCTACATCCAGGACATGGGCTCGACGAACGGCACGTTCGTCAACGGTGAGAAGATCGCTGGTCGCGCCCTGCTGCATGAAGGCGATCGCATCCTGGTCGGTACGTCGATCATCAAGGTCGTCGCGGTCGAAGGCACGCTCGCGAATCAGAGCGAAGCCGAGGCGCGGCGCCGGCTCGAGGCGGGCGCCCAGCAACGCCAGGCCACCCAGGGCCGCCCGATGTCGGGCGTCATCGAGGAGATCCCGCTCCCCGATCTGCTCCAGCTGCTGTCGACCAGCCGCAAGAGCGGCGTGCTGACGGTCAACAATGGCGTCTCGATCGGCAAGATCTACCTCCGCAAGGGCTCGATCTACTTCGCGACCATCAACGACGACTTCGCCGTCAGCCCGCAGAAGGCGATCTACCGGATGCTGACCTGGCTGACGGGCACGTTCGAGCTCGAGCCCAGCGTCGAGCTTCAGGTGATGGAGGAGATCCAGGAGTCGACCGAGGGTCTGCTCATGGAGGGCGTCCGCCAGCTCGACGAGTTCCGGAATCTTCAGAAGCAGCTGCCGCCGCTCGGTTCGCCGCTCGCCGTCCCGACCCCGCTCGCCGGCAAGCTGCGCGAGCTGTCGCCGTCGGAGCTCGACACGTTCCAGCTGGTGCTCGACCACGGTCAGCTCCAGACGGTGCTCGACAACTTCCCGGGCACGGATCTCGACGCAGCGCACAACATCATCTCGCTGATGAAGCGCGAGTTCGTCGTCGTCCCGTAAGGCGTTACACTGGATGCATGGGCATCCGGCCGCAGGTCATCACCCAGAGGATCGCGGGCGAGCTCCGGCTGCGCACGCCGTATCGTGGGATCGAGACCGGCAAGGACACGCTTCGGATCACGGTGACGACGGGCGACCAGGCCATCGTGATCGAGGTCGATGATCTCGCGCTCGAGGTGCGTGACGATCACTGCTGCTTCGTGCTGAGCGCGGGCATGATCGATGCGCTGTTCGTCGTCGAGCGTCAGCCGCCGCACGGGTTCCTGACCTGGTTCGGGTTGTTCGCGCGCGCGCGTGGTCGCGCCGATCGGCTCGTGTTCCAGACTCCGGAGCCGCGGGTCGCGCGGCTCGTCGAGCGCACGATCGAAACCTGGCTCGGGCTCGACGACGAGCCGGTACGCGGCGAGCTGCGCGTCACGTTGTGACTCGTGGTACGAACGGCCGGTGAGCGCGGCCCTGAGAGAAGCAGCGTCGGTGATCCTGCTCCGGCGCGCGCCCGCGGGGTTCGAGGTGTTCCTCGTGCGGCGTCGCAAGGGGGCCTCGTTCATGGCCTCGGCGTTCGTGTTTCCGGGTGGCGGCGCGGAGCCGGGTGAGGACGCGCGGACCGCCGCCGCACGCGAGCTGTTCGAGGAGGCGGGCATCTTGCTCGCGAAGGACGACACCAACGATGCCGAAACGCTCGAGCTGCCGAGCCTCGCGGCGTTGCGCAAGCGGATCCAGGATGGCGCCAACTCGGTGAACGCGCTCGCGCGTGCCGGCCTCGCGTGGTCGACCGACGTGCTGGTGCCATGGGCGCACTGGATCACGCCGTCGCTCGAATCGGCGGCGCTGCCGTCGGCCGACGGGCGCGAACGGCCCCGGTTCAGCGCGCGGTTCTTCGTCTGCGAGCTGCCCCCAGGTCAGCAGCCGCAGTTCGACGACATCGAGACCGTCGAGCAAGCGTGGGTCCGCCCGATCGATGCGCTCGCGCACGCGAAGCAGCTCGCACTACCCCCGCCGCAGGTCCGGATCTGCTGGGAGCTCGCCGAGTGCGCCACGATCGATGAGGTGATGGTCGCGGGTCGCGCGCGCGAGGACGAGCCGCACCCGATCTTGCCGCGGGTTCGCACCACCGGTGATGGACCGTGCCTGTTGCTGCCGTGGGACCCGGAGTACGCCGAGGGCGGATCCGGCGACAGCGCACCGATGGCCTATCGCCCGCGCTGGGCGCGCGGCCCGAGCCGCTTCGTGATGGAGGACGCCGCGTGGAGGCACGTCGCCGCACCTGGTTCGACGACGCCGGGCTGAACGTCGGCGCGCGTCGGATTCCCTGTTACGCCGGGGCGATGCACTACTGGCGTGTCGATCCGACGCGCTGGGCCGCATGCCTCGCGGAGCTTCACAGCCTCGGGCTCACGATCGTCGAGACCTACGTCCCGTGGCGCGTCCACGAGCCCGAAGCCGGCCGCTACGAGCTCACGGGCCGCAACGACCTCGCGCGCTTCCTCGCGCTGGCGCAGGCCGCGGGGCTCCACGTGATCCTGCGTCCGGGTCCGCACGTCAACGCCGAGCTGACGAGCTTCGGGTTTCCGGATCACGTCATCTCCGATCCGGATATCCAGGCGCGCACCTCGCGCGGCACGCCGGTGTGGATGCCGTCGCCGCCGCGCGCCTGGCCCGTGCCGTCGTATGCGAGCGCGACGTTTCACGCGCGCGTGAAGACCTGGTACGCGAAGGTCGCCGAGATCGCAGCTCCGCACCTCGCACCCGATGGACCGGTCGTCGCGATCGGCGTCGACAACGAGGCCCAGCTGTTCTTTCGCACCGGCGCGTTCGACGCCGACTATCACCCCGATGCGATCGCGTGGTGGCGCGAGGCGAGCGGCATGCCCGGCGACCCGCCGCGGGCCTGGGATGCCGGCGATCCGGCGCGCGGAGCGTCGTGGGTGCGGTTCAAGGACGTCTATCTCGCTCGCGCGCTCGGCACCTTTGCCGCCGCGCTCGACGAGGTCGGGTTCGCCGGGCTCGCGCGCTTTCATAACCTGCCGCCGGGCCATCACGGCGGTTACGAGCTGCGCGGGATCCAGGCCGCGATCGGCGGCCCGGTCGGGATCGACGCGTACACCCCGCGTACCGGCTTTCGCGAGCTTCGCCGACGCGCGACCGCGGTGGTCGGCATCGCATCTCCGCTCCCACTCGCGCTCGAGGTCGGCGTCGGCTTCTTTCCGTGGTTCCCGCCGCTGGATTCAGGCGACGATCCAGCGCGCGAGCGCGACCAGCTGCTCGTCCTGCTCGCCGCCGGCGTCCGCGGCTTCAACCTGTTCATGGCGGTCGAGCGAGATCGCTACTACGGCGCGGCGATCTCGAGCGCGGGCAAGCTCGAGCCGCACGCTGGATGGATCCGCACGCTGGTCACCGCGCTGGCCGAGGTCGAGTGGCCGGCGCTGCGGCGCGCGCGTCACGTCGCGGTCGTCGATGCGCGCGCCGATGCGCGGTTCGGGATCGCCAGCTCGCTGCTCGATCCGATGACGCCCGTGCTCGCCGAGGTGCTGAACCTCGGACCCGGTGGCGCGGCCGAGCTCGGCACCGATCCCGCCGCGATCGCCGCGCGGCGCTGGCAGCCGGCGATCGTCGACGCGCTCGAGCTCGCGCAGGCTCCGTACGCGATCGTCGAGGAGACGACGCCCGAGGACGAGCTCGCCGGCTATCGCGCCGTGATCGTCCCGACGCCGGGCCGGATCGACCGCGCGCTGTACACCCGGCTGCGCGCGCTGGCGGAGGCCCGCAGGACGATCGTGGTGCTCGGACCCGAGCTGCCGGTGCGCGACGAGCTCGACCAGCCGCTCGCCGATCCCGGGGCCGGGAGTGAATCCCGGCCCCTCCAGTCCTGGCCCGCGCCGCGCCGCCTCGGTCGCCTGAAGCCAGGCTCGCTCGCCGCTCT
>JBBJLY010000128.1:0-22755 GCA_037720695.1 Kofleriaceae bacterium
ATCACGGCGGTGCCCGCGATCGCCGCGACGCTGTGCTACCCCGACGACGAGGAGGAGCGAGCGCAGCGTGACACGGTCGAGGCCCGCCGCCGGATCTGGATGCAGCGCCTGTGGATCACGGAGGCCGAGTGGGCCAAGGACGTCGTCGACTGGCTCAACATCGAGATCAGCACCCGAAGCTCGACGAACATGACCGCCACAAAGGACGTGGCGTGGTCGGCGTTGAACCCGGTCGAGCAGTTCGCGTTGATCCACACGGCCGGCGGTGACTCGAACACGTTCTCGCTCCACCCCGGGGCGAAGAACTACATCGCGGATGCGTTGCCGCTCAGCGAGACCGCGCGGCTCGCCTATGTCATCCACTGCATAGATACCAACGTCGCGGTCCAGTGGGCGGTGTGTCAGGGCGACATCGAAGCCCTGGCTCCTGCGAAGATCGCAGCCGAGCTGCGGACCGATACCCGACGGACTGCCGGCGATCGGATGACGATCCGGAGATACCTCGCGGAGGTGGCTGAATTGCAGAAGGAATTTCCGGGCGCGATGAAGAATCTCGCGGCCCAGGACCCCGCGTACGCGAAGGTGTTCGAGATCGCGAAGGCGACCCGCGCGCAATGGGCGAGCACCGCGGGCAGCCGCACCGAGCTGCTGGCGCTCGTGCGCAAGATGGACGACGCCCGCGTCGTTCGGTCGAAGAGCGCGCTTGCCGGCTGCTCGGAACAGACCCGCGCAGCGTTCGCGAAGGCGGTCCGCAAGCTCGGCGCGAAGCGATTCGAGAACGTCAAAGGTGACAGCACGACGCACGTCAGCTTCCTCGAGAACGCGCTCGGCGCCGTGCTCGGCGATGTCGACGGCTACCTCGCCGCCAACGCGCTGTACGCGTGCGAGGGCGCGACCGACCATCTACTCGTGGAGATTGGCAAGTCGATCGGGAACTGGCCCGGCCATCGCGGTCCGCGCACCGCGATCATGACCGCGATCCGCGCAGCCAACCTCGAGCTCGACCGACAGGGCGAGACGCTCGTGATCCCGATGACCTCGTTGCCGCTCGGAGGTGACAGAGGCAAGCGGCTCGGCGACGGCACGGGCCTCGGCGTGATCGCCGCGATCGAGGACGAGGGCGACGTGCTCCGCATCGAGTTCCCGAAGTCGACCGGCACGGCCGACATCTGCGTCCGCACTGTGCGGACCAACCGGATCTCGCGGATCGACGACAAGGGAAACGTCTATTACGAGATCCACTGCACGAAGTACGAGCTCCAGAAGATCGACACCACCAAGAAGCCGGTCACCGTGGCCAAGCGTTACGCGGCGGGGCTCGCACGCGGCGTGTTCGTCGAGACCAGCGGCGGCACGGTCGAGGCCGTGTGGGCGAAGCCCAGCTCGCCGCGACCGATCGCGGCCTTCGGCGTGCTTCTCAAGTAGACTCGCCGTCGCTCCAGTTAGTCGGGGCGAGAGGATTCGAACCTCCGACACCCTGGTCCCAAACCAGGTGCGCTACCAGGCTGCGCTACGCCCCGAGGCTTCGTTGTTTACCCGGATCTGGCCGATCCGGCAAGCCCAGCGTTAGCGCCGCTTCTTCTTCTTGGGCGCGGGCTTCTTGTCGGCGGGCTTGGCCTCGGCCGGCTTGTCCTCGGCTTTGGCGGCGGCCGGCTCGGCCGGCTTGTCCTCGGCCTTCTCGGTCGGGGTCGGCTGCTCGGGAGTCTCCACCGGCTTCTCGACGGGCGTGGTCGGCGTGGCCGGGGCGCTGCCACGCTCGGGCATCGCCGACGGCGTCTTGCCACCGGCCCACGAGAAGTAGTGGCGCAGCATCAGGGTCTCGTTGTTGAGCTCGGCCAGGGTGACCTTGCCCTCACCAGACTGGATCGCGGCGTCGAGCTTGGCCTCGCAGGTGTTGCACGGGACCTTCGCGATCTTGGGGAGCGCGAGCAGGATGCTCTGGCGAATCAGTCGGTTCTCGCTCTTCGCGACGCTGTCGAGCAGCAGCTCGGTGTAGCCCGAGGCGGCCGCACCGGACTTGCCGAGCTCCAGCAGGCCACGCTCGACGATGCCCTCGAGCAGCCCGAGCTGCTCTTCCTTGGTCCAGCTGCCGACGTCCTTGACGTACGGGGTCATCAGCGTGACTGCGTCGCCGACCTTCATGCTGAGCGTGCCGGCCCAGCACTTGTTCTTGTCGGCCTCGCCACCGCACTTGATCGCGATCGCGATGCGCGCGATGTGAGTCTCGAACAGCCGCGAGTAGACCTTGTAGGCCTTGATCGCGTCCTCGGTGATCCGGAACGGTGCGGCCTTCTCCTTGTGCTTCTTCTTCGCGACCTTCAGGTCGTCTTCGGCCTTCTTGGTCGCGTCCGTGATCTGCTTCGCCGTGCTGTTCTTGTCGGCGGCGATCTTCTCGACGTACGCCTTGCTCGCGGCCTTGGCCGCCTCGAGGTCCTTGTCGGCCGCAGCCTTGTCGTCCTTGACCTTGCCCTCGAGCTCGGTCTTCTTGTCGCTGGACGCCTTCTTGTACTTCGCGGCGAGCGACTCGAGGATCGCGATGTGCTTGCGGTCTGCCGAGATCCGGGCAAACGCGAGCGCGGCCTCCTGACGAAGCACGTCATCGGCGCCGTTGTCGGCGGCGATTTTGCCGAGCTCGTCGACGCCGCTGGCGTCACGGGAGACGAACGCGTAGGCGTTGACAGCCATGATGCGGGTCCCGGTATCCGGGGCCTTCTCGCCTTTACCGGCCTTCGCCATCCATACGTTGCGGACGGTGGGTGCGGCCTCGCTGGAGCCGATCTTCTTCAGCGCGTTGAAGATCGCGTTGTACTGGGTGTTGGGGCTCGCCTGCTCGTCCTCGCCCTGGAAGTACAGCGGCGCGGCAGGGCGCTTGAGCGCCGTCAGGAGATCCGGGACGGTCTTGGGATCGTAGAAGTCACCGAGCACGTCGGCCGGATAGAAGTCCTTCAGCGACACCGACTGGCACTGGTCCAGCGGAAGGTCGCCCTTCTCGCCACAGTACTTGTCGAGCTTCTTGTCGACGAACATCTGGTTCACACCCTGATGCTCGTTGCGCAGGATCTTCTGCAGCTCTTCCTTCGCCGACGGGCCACTGGCGACCAGCGCCTTGCGGGTCTCGCTGTACAGCTCGGGCGTTCGGTACAGCGCCGGGATCAGCGTCCTGGTCGCGCCGGGCACGCGCAGCTCGCCGAGCGACGCGATCGCGTACTTCGAGATGCCGAGGTACAGCGTGTAGCGTTCCTCGTATTGGGCCCGCTGGTCGTCCTTGGCCGTGCGCGGGTGCGCCGGCGGGTTGCGCTCGATCAGCTTCGCGAGCGCGGTCGCCGCGGTGCCCTTGTCGTTCGCGTTGTCGAACTTGCCGATCGCCTTGAGCGCCTGGATCTGCGCGGCAATCGTCTTCTTCGACGGTTCCTTGCCCGCGAAGTCGATCAGCGCCGGCAACCCGTCCGCCAACTTCGCCTCGGCAAGTGCGTCGGCGGCCTTCGCGGCACCATCAACGGAGCGCGGGTTGTTCTCGTCGACGTCCTGCAGCGCCTTCTGGAGATACGGCGATGCCTTGTCCCAGCTGGCCGGCCGGCCGTTCTTCTCGAAGTCGACGTAGAACGCCTTCTTCGCCTGCTCGGCGGTCAGCGGTCGAGCGAGCGAGATGATGACCTGGAGATCGCGGACCTGCTTGCCCTGGTCGAGATAAGCCTTCCCGATCGCCGGGATGGCGGCCGGATCGCCGAGTGCCTCGAGCTCCTTGACCGCGCGCTCGTGCTCGCGGCCCCCGAGCTTCTTCGTCCACGTCGAGACCGCGAACTCGTCATCTGGACAACCGGCGAGACCCGAGAGCCCCAGCAGCATGACGAGAGCGAAGGAGTGACGACCGCGCGTCATCATGATGTTGCCTTGCTACTTGTTCTTGATCGCGAACAAGAGGTTGTCGAAGCCCGCGGCCTTCGCCGTGACGACGACCTTGTTGATGACACGGATGTCAGTGACGAGATCGGCCTGGAGGATCGCCATGCCATCGGGACATAGCGGTTCATTTGGACCGGGTCGCTTGTTGTTCTTGAGATTTTCACATGCAGTGACGAGATCTTTGGGAATCTTCCCCGGCGATCCGGCCAGGGCCATCTCGACGTCGATCTTGATCTGGCGGGCCGCTGCCTCGAGCCGCTCGAACAGGCGCTCGATGCGATAGGTCGGGGACTCGTCGCGCAGCACGCTGTCGACCGTCGCGATCATCTCACCCTTGAAGGTGATCTCGGTCTTCGTGATGACGATGACGGCTTCGGTGTCCTGCAGCTTGCCCTTGGCCATCGCGATCGGGAGATCGAGACCGGCCTGGACTTGCAGCAGCTTGCTCGACGAGAACACCATCAGAAGGAACGCCACGAGGATCGTCATCATGTCGACGAACGGCGTCAGGTTCAGCGAGATGTTCGAGGAGCGCGCGTGCGTCGCGCTACCTGCACCTCGGACGAGGTACTTGAACTTGATCGATCGATAGAGGCGGGGGCCTGCGGGATGTACTGGCATGGACGCCTCCTAGAGTGATGGCCGTGCGGAGAGGCCCATCGGGTCGGACAATCCGACGTCGTAGAACTTCCTCACCGGGCAGGCCGCGCACTCGACCTTCAAGGCGATGTCCATCGCCTGAATGATGTCCTGGTACTTCACTGGTTGCTGGAGCGTGCTCTCGCCGGCGATCTCGAGGTCATTGCGATCCTTGAACAGGTTCGCCTTGTGCTCCTTGAGCGTCGACTCGAGCTTGTCCCAGTCCTGCGTCCCGTCCTGCTTCTTCGGGATCTCCTGGAAGTCGTTCACGCGTGACAGCCCGACCCAGATCCGATCGGCCTGGATCAGCACCGAGAGCACGATCCGCTCGTCGTCGACCTGGACGTCGGACGTGTCGCGCGTCTTGCCCTTCGGCTGGATGTTGATCTGCGCGATGTTCACCCACGCCGCGGTGACCAACAAGAACGCCGTGAGACAGCTCATCAGGTCGATGAACGGGACGATGTTCAGCTCGACGTTGACGGACTTGCCTCCGCCTTCTGTTCCTACTGCTGCACCCATCGAGTCCTCCTCGTCTGGTTAGAGAGACCGAGACACGAAGAGAGAACTACGCCTGGGGCTGCATCTGCGCGCGGTGCGACGTCACGAGGTTGACGACCTGGACGGTCACCTCGTTGATGTCGTCGATCACGTGCGTCGTCTTGCCCTGCAACAGCGAGTAGCCGAGCAGGCCGACGAGCGAGGTACCGATACCGAACGCGGTGCAGTACAGAGCTTCCGAGATACCCTCGGCGAGCTTGCTGGACTTGTCCGCGGCGTCGGAGCCGGCGACAGAGCCGAACGACTTGATCATGCCGCCGATGGTTCCGAACAGACCCGCCATGACGGCGAAGTTCGAGAGCATCGCGAGGTATGGGGTGCGTGCGTTGATCTTCGGAAGCTCGCGAAGCGCGGCCTCGTCCATCGCGCCCTGGACCTCTTCGTCGCTCTTGTTGAACTTCATGAGTCCAGCCTGAACGATCCGGGTCATCGGCGTCGGGTTACCCGAACACACCTTGATCGCGCCCTGAACGTTGCCGCTCATGACCTGGCTCTTGAGGAGCGCGAGGAGCTTGTCCTTGTCGACCGACGAACGGAACAGATACACGGCTCGCTCGACGATCAGTGCAATCGTGAGAACGGAGCAGAGCAGAATGGGCCACATGCCCCAGCTACCCTTATGAAACGCGGTCGAGATAACGCTCAGCATTTGCTGTCCTCCAACGGGGTGAACACGAGATCTGGTCGAAGGCCTTTGTGCAAGGCAGGATCCACGGCGCAAGCAATGGAGATGGTTGTGGTTGCACAATTAGCTACACGAAGTTTTACCGGGGCGTCTCGGGACGCTGCGGGGCGAAATGCTACGGGAACCAACGTGGTGGATGTAGTGTCGTAGTCGTCATGCAGCTGGGTCGAGTCGTTGGCCATCGGGTAGGATTGGTCGACATCAGTGTCGCGGTCGTCGTGGTCGTGATGCTGGTGCTTCCGCCGCGTGAGATGGTCGCCGCTCCTGCCTACAAGCAAGCCGATCACTTCAAGCTCGGACTTATCGAAGCGAGGTCGATCGCGAACCCCGATGATCCGACGCTGGTCGTCGAGCTCGCGCGCCGGCTCGGCGAGGCGGGCTTCCGCGACTGGGCGGTGGAGTCGGCGATCCACGGTGCGAATCGCACGTCGACCGCACCTGGTAACTGGCGCGCGCTGCTCGCCACCTCGGTCGCGTACGTCGACCAGCTCGACGTCCACCCTGCCCTCGACTACGCGAAGCGCGCGCTCACCGCGTGCGAGGAAGTCGCGAAGACCGATTCTACCGCGTGCCCC
The DNA here is from genome assembly GCA_037720695.1 of Kofleriaceae bacterium. Classification (GTDB taxonomy): domain Bacteria; phylum Myxococcota_A; class Polyangia; order Haliangiales; family Haliangiaceae; genus JABFXX01. The sequence goes on from JBBJLY010000128.1 coordinate 6,364, forward strand.
GAGTGGGAGGAGATCCGCACCCGCGCCTACTTCGAGCACCTCGAAGGCGGCGTCAAGAGCGGCATCGACCCGCGCCGGGACCCGATGGGGTTCCGCAAGGCCGGCGAGGATGCGCTGCGCCTGATCCGGCTCGGCGGTCAGCCGGTGCGATAGACGCCCAGTGCGCCTCGCGAGGTCCCGCGGTAGACTGGTCGCATGATTCGCAGCTCTCGTCTGCTGCCCGTCCTGCTCGCGGGTGCAGGCGTCGCATGTGGTGGTACGACGAAGGGCACGGTCGGCGATGGCAAGCTGACGGCCAAGGACATCGTCCAGCGGTCGACGCCCGCGATCGTCCGCGTCGAGGTCGGAGACGGGCTCGGCACCGGCTTCATCGTCGACAAGTCCGGGCTGGTCGCAACCAACTTCCACGTCGTGCGCGGTCGCAAGGCGATCACGATCAAGCTGCACGACGGCGGGGTGTACGAGGTGACCGGCATCGCCGGGATCGACCCCGGTCGCGATCTCGCGCTGCTCAGGATCAACCCGACCAAGCCGCTCCCCACACTGCGCCTCGGCGACAGCGACGCGATGTCCGCCGGCGATCAGATCGTCGCGATCGGAAATCCCCTGGGGGTGTTCGACTACTCGGTGTCGAGCGGGCTGGTCTCGCAGATCCGCCCCGTGTGCACCAAGCAGCAGGTCGAGCACCACAACAGGGGTCGCGCCCGGTACGAGGAGCTCGGCGGCAAGCCGACCCGCACGCCGGCGGAGGAGCAGGAGCTCGAGGAGCTGCGGTGCAGCCAGGAGCTCACGATCCTGCAGATCTCCGCGCCGATCTCGCAGGGCTCGAGCGGCGGTCCGCTGTTCAACCAGGCCGGCGAGGTGATCGGCGTGACCACCGCGATCATCAGCGGGGGACAGAACATCAACCTCGCGATCCCCACCAACTACCTGAAGCCGATGACCGCGCGCCCCGGCGCGATCTCGATGGCGGAGTTCGCCGAGAAGACCAGCGAGCCCACGCCCCAGACGCCCGCGGACGGCATCGCGATCAAGCGCGCGGTCCCGACGCACGCGCTGACCGTGTTCGACGGTTGCAAGCACGACAACATCGCCGACGTGGTCAAGGCGATCTGGGAAGCGATCGAGCTCGGTGCGCCGCTCTATAACGCGGGCAATCACGAGGCGTGCTTCCGGATCTACGAGAACGCGGTGACCAAGTACGAGCGCGACGCGGCCTGCAAGGGCGTGCGGACGGCGTTCGGCGATGGGCTGCTGCGCGCGCAGGGCATGAAGTCGTTCAAGGAAAAGGCGTGGGCGCTCCGCGACTCGTTCGACGGGCTACTCGATGCGGCCGAGCGCTGGACCAAGCAGAACGGTCCGATCACGCCGCCCAAGAAGAAGTGATCCTCTACCTGTTCGACATCGACGGGACGCTGCTCCACGCCCACGGCTCGGGACGCGACGCCTTCGATGCGGTGTTCGCCGCGCAGCACGGGATCGCGAGCGCGAGCGAAGGCATTCGCTACGGCGGTAAGACCGATCCCGCGCTGATCCACGAGCTCTATGCCAAGCACCTCGATCGCGAGCCGACCGCGGGCGAGGTCGCCGCGTTTCTCGACGCCTACCTGCCACGGCTCGAGGCGCAGCTCGCGCTCCAGGGTGTCGAGGTGCTCGCCGGTGTGGTCGAGACGCTCGCACACCTGAAGCCCCACGCGCTGCTCGGCGTCGCGACCGGCAACGTCCGCGGCGGCGCCGACAGGAAGCTCGCCGCCGCCGAGCTCGTGCCCTGGTTCGCGTTCGGGGGCTACGGCTGCGATTCGCCGCTGCGGGCCGAGCTGGTCGCGCGTGCGATCGCGCGGGGCCGCGAGCGCAGCGCGGTGACCGAGGTCGTCGTCGTCGGCGACACGGTGCACGACATCGCCGCTGCTCGCGCCTGCGGCGCCACGGTGTGCGCGGTCGCCACCGGCTCCGATCCAGCGGACCGGTTGCGCGATGCCGACGCGGTGTTCGCCTCGATGGCCGAGCTACCGGCCTGGCACGCCCAGCGCTTCGGTCACGCTACGCCGTGATTAGTTCGTCACGACGATGTCGTCGACCAGCCAGCCCTTGTAGTCGATGTTGAAGCGACCGTCGATCGTGTCGAACGTGAAGCGCAGCTTGATCGTCTGACCAGCGAACTGAGCCAGCGAGATCGGCTTGGTACGCAGCCACGACGCTGACGACGACGTCGCCGAGGTCTTGCGGTAGACGTTGGTCGCCGTGGCGCCGACGACGACGTCGACCGAGACCACGTCGTAGCTGCCGCGCGCCTTCTCGACGTCGCGATAGAACTTGAACGCCAGGGTCGACACGCCGGTCAGGCCCGTGATGTTCGGCGACGTCAGGGTGCCGCTGTTGCGGCTGCCCGGGCTGCCCGGCGCGTAGTAGTTACACTGGGCGTCGCGGCCGTAGTACATCGCGTGCGTCGGCGAGGCGTAGCCCGGAGGGGCGCAGCTCGAGCTGGTCGCGAGGTGCCAGTAGCCTGTGGTGGTCCAGCTGTGGCCGCCCTCGAAGTCCTCGTTGAACGCCTCGCCGGTCGCAGCCGACACGGTGATCGAGACGGTCTTCGTGGTGCTGAGGCTGCCGCTGTCGGTCGCCTTTGCCGTGAGCACGTGGGCACCCGCGGTGAGCGTTGCCTGGACCGTCGCGCCCGTGCCGAGCGCGCCATCCTTGCTCGAGGTCCACTGGATGAGGTTGCTCATCGGGCCGTCCTCGGCATCGCTGGCGGTGCCGCTCAGCGTGACCTGCGCGGGGTGCGTCGAGCCGTTGGCGGGCGCGGTGATCGTGACCGTCGGTGCCGTGTTCTCGTCGGTGCCGAGCCGGCCCTTCGCGAGCTCGGCGACGTACGACACGCCGAGGCGCGCGAACTTGATCGCGTGGTCGACATTGTTGTTGCTGACCTCGAGCGTGTCGTTGGGCGTGTGGATGTTCGGGTTGTACTGGCTCATGTTCGCCTCGAACGGCATCGAAGCAGGCACTCCCGTGTTGTGCCACGACGCGTGGTCCGAGCAGGCATAGCCGCAAGTGGCGACGCCCCAGGTCGCGCCGACGTACGTGTCGATCAGCCGCTGGACGAACTCGTTCTGCGCGGCGTTCGTGTAGTCCTGGATCAACCAGATGTCCTTGGTCGAGCCCTTGTAGTTCGTCATGTCGAACTGCACCACGCCGACGACGTTGATGTCCTGCGCCTCGTAGGCATCGGCGATCTCGGACGAGCCGACGAGCCCAACTTCCTCGGCCGCGTACGCCATGAACTTCACGGTGCGCGCCGGGCGGTAGTTCTTGGCAACGAGCGCACGAAGCACCTCGGTGATCGTCGCGATGCCCGAGGCGTCATCGTCCGCGCCGGGCGCGGTCGAGGTCGCGCCGCCGGGTGCGATCGAATCCTGGTGACCGCCGATCACGACGACCTCGGACTCGAGCGAGGTACCCGGGATGGTCAGCACGACCGACTTCTGCGCGAAGCCGTGATCGACGTTCTCGATCGTGATGTCGGGGCGACCCGCGGCGATCGTCGTCCACGAATCCTTGATGAAGTTCGACGAGGCCGCGCCGAAGGTCGAGTTGTAGTAGCGGTTCTGGAATGCCGACAGGTCCTGGATCGACTTGAGGATCTTCGGCTTCTGCAGCTCCGGCAGCACCGCGTTGACGGTCACCGCGTTGTCGATCACGTAGTCGACGGCGAGCGAGACGATGCGCTCGTGATCCGGGGCGCGCAGCGCCGCTTCGGCCTCCTCCGGCGTGTCGTGGCGGGCAAACCCACCGCAGCGGTTGTGCTCCTCGTGCATCCGCTCCGAGAGCGTCGCGAAGTGCGCCGCATCGACCGAGAGCATCGCGACCTTGTCTGTCTGCTCGAGGATGATCAGCGGCTCACCTGGGGCTTCCTCTTCGAGGACGCGCTTCACGGTGGGCAGGGCATCCGTGCCGATCGTGATGAACTTGTGCCCGACCTCGGATGGGTGAGGAGGCTCGACCTGCTCGGGCGCGCTCGCGCAACCAACCAGGGTGACCAGTAGTAGCTTCCAGTAGGGATGGCTCATCGGTGCGCTCCTTCACTCACGTGTCGTCGGGAATCCCCGTCGTCGCCCTCTGTCGGAGGTCGCACGCTAACACGCTCGATCTCGAATCCTGTCGACGTCCCACCGCCACAAAACTGAGGCTGCGCGCGGACGTATCACTCGAGATCCGATGCACACGAAGTGCGGTCGTCGTCGGTAAACCTCTCGTGGCGCACTGCGACATGACGCGATCCGCGAACTCGGAACCACACCTGGGAGTCATCGAGTGTCAGCTCGCCCACATGTCGGATATTCGCGGCACTACCGGCGCGGGATCGGGCCGGAAATTCCGCGGGGTCACAGGGAAGGTTGGGCGGACAGCCCCGCCGGGTCGGTCAAGCCTGGGCGCGAGAACCCGGACTTCACGGCGATGTCCATCGCGGACACCACCTCCTGGTATGCGATCGGGGTCGCCGAGGTCGACAGCCCCGCGATCTCGATGTCGGGGGACTCTGCGAACAGCGCGGACTGCTTGTGGGCGCGCAGCAGGGTCTCGAGCCGCGGCCAGTCGTGCTCGATCGTGCGTGGGATCCGCTGGAACTCCTGCAGCCGCGACACGCCGATCCAGATCTCGTCGGTCTCGACCAGCACCGAGAGCTTCGGCTGGTCGCACACCGGATCGCCCTCCGTGCACGGCATCGCATCGCGCGCGTTACCCTTGGGCTGGATGTCGATCTGGGCCACCGAGACCCAGACCGCCGTGACCAGCAGGAACGCGGTCAAGCAGCTCATCAGATCGATGAACGGCACGATGTTGAGCTCGACGTTCAGCGACTTCTTGGACTCGATCCCGAGCGTGCTTGCCATGAATCGAACGACACCTGCGGTGCCGGCGGGTTGCGCTCAGCGCACGACGGCGGCAAGGCCACGCACGTGGGCACGCTCCGCGATGCAGCGATCGATGCGCGCCAGCGTGGCGGCCAGCGCGACCGGATCGGCAGCCGGGAACGCGGCGATCACCTCGGCGCGAACCGTCGCGTCGCACTGAAAACCCGCCGCACGGAGCAGTCCGGCATGGTCGACCTTCGCGAGCCGCCCCAGGATCTGCGGCATTCGCGGTCGGGCCGCACGCCAGGTCACGGTGCGCGTGCTCTGGCGTGCGAGCAGGGTCGCGAGCGCGGGCCACGTGTGCTCGGCCGCAGGCTTGCCGGTCGCGACCAGCTCGACGACGAGCGGCGCGAGCTCGCCGCCGAAGGATCCGAGCGTCTCGAACCACGCCCGCTGCAGCCCCGGGTGGTTCGACGCGATCCCGCGCGCGAGCAAGCGATCGAACAGCGCGCGACCACCGGTGGGCGCCGCGAGCGCGAGCGCGAGTGACCCCGGAGGCGCCCTTCGCGAGCGCGCGCTCGACGCTGGCTCGCGCGGCCGCGATCGTCGGTGCCGGAAACTGCGCGGCCGGCAGGTTGCCAAGGAGTGCGTCCCGTTGTTCGCGTGCGAGCGTGGTCTTCGGTGCAAACATCGGCGCCGGCGCGAGCTGGTCGGCGAACCGTGCCGCGAGCCATCGCCACCACGCGGGTCGATCCACATCCTCGATCACCGGCCCGATCGAGCTCGCGATCGCGAGGGCCGCGAGTCGGCTCTCCGGCGTGCGCTGTTCGACCAGCCGGCGCAGCTCGCCGAGCGCAGCATCGACCGCGAGCTCGCCGCGCACGAGTGCCGCGGCCACATCGTCGCCGTGGGCGAGTCGCTCGGTGATCGTGAGCGGCGCGCGGGCCGACGTCACGATCGGCTGGGCGACCCGGTAGTAGCCCAGCCCGCCCGCGTTGCCGGCGAGCCAGGTCGGGCACTCGGTCAGGGCGAGCTTCGCGGGCGGATCGGTGGCAAGGGCACACGCGCGCGCCGCGCCGGCGCGGGTGCCGTAGCGCAGGCACACCGGGATCGCGGCGGCTCGCGCGCGGAGCTCGATCGCGGGCGACGCCTCGCAGCGCACCGCGAGCTCGACGATCGGGAGGCCCGCGTGATCGAGGTAATGACCGAGCGCGCCGGTCAGCTGCGGTGCGACGGTGGCGATCGACGCGAGGAAGTCCGCCGACGTCGCCGAGCCGCGACCGTGGGTGGTCACGTAGTGCTGGATCGCGCGCTGGAACGCCGGCTCGCCGACGAAGCGCTCGAACATCGCGAGCACGGCCGCGCCTTTCTCGTACGAGATCGCGTCGAACCGGTCATCCGCGTCGGCATCTCCCGCGATCGTGCGATGCAGCGGGATCGCCGCGGGCGACGTGTCGGCGGCGATCGCCTCGCGGCGCGCGAACGCGAGCGCGAGGTCCGGATCGTCGAACCCGCCGAGCGCCAGCGATAGCTTGTCGCCCATCCACGACGCGAGGCCCTCGGAAAGCCACAGGTCGTCCCACCACGCGGGCGTCACCAGGTTACCGAACCATTGATGCGCGAGCTCGTGCGCGGCAAACCGTACGAACTTGCGCGCGAACCGCGGCGACCGCAGATCGCCGACCAGGATGTCGACGTCGAACGTGATCAGGCCAACGTTCTCCATCGCGCCAAAGAAGCTCGGCACGGCGACGAGATCGAGCTTGGGCCACGCGAGTGGCTGACCGGTGTAGCGCTCGAGCGCGTCGACGATCGCAGGAAGCCGTGCGGCGACCACACCCGCTTGCTTCGCGGCGGCCGGCGCGACTGCCACCCGGACGGGCACACGATGCTTGCCGACGGTACCAGCGTCGACCAGCGCGAACGGACCCACGGCGACCGAGAACAGATACGACGGCAGCGGCGCGACCTCGGCGAACGTGACCTCGCGCCGCCGATCGGGCAGCTGGCGCTCGGACGCGACCGCGCCGTTCGCGAGCGCGACCAGCTTCTCGGGGACAACGAGCGTCACGCGCCACGGCACCTTGAACCGGGGCTCGTCGAAGCACGGCAGGATCCGGCGCGCGAACCGCGCCTGCGACTGCGCGTAGACGAACCAGCGACCGTCGAACTTCTGGCGGAACAGCCCCTCGTCGGTGTTGCCGAGGTGGCCCGTGTAGTCGAACGCGAGCGTGACCTCGCCGGGCTGCAGCGTCGCGCCGAACGCGAGCTCGCGCAGCGGCTGATCGGGCACCGCGAGCCGCTCGGTCAGCGCGCCTTCGTTGCTGGTCGTCCGATAGCGGGCCGTCGCGAGCACGAGCCCCTCCGCGTGCAGCCACACGCGATCGGTCGCGGCCGCGAGCACGACACGGATCGTGACCCGGCCGCGGAACGCTTCGCGATCCGGATCGAGCTCGAGCCGCACGTCGTAGGACAGCGGCGTGATGCCCTCGGGCAGGCGCGCGTTGACCGGTGCAACGATCCGGCGCGCCGGGGGCTTCGGCGCGGCGTCGACAGGTACCGCCGGGACGACCTGGCGCTCGCCGATCGGCTCGCGGGCCGGGCACGCGGCGACCATCGCGACGAGCCCGAGGACGTTCAGCCGCACAGCCCGGGATATAGCATCGCCGTCACGCTACGAGCTCTGGGCAACGACGGCGAGCACGCGGTCGGTGTCGACCTGATCGCCAACGGCGACGTGGACCGCCTGCACCGTCCCGGCAGTCTGTGCGCGGACCGTGTGCTCCATCTTCATCGCCTCGAGCACGACGAGCGGCGTTCCCTGGACGACCTCTTGCCCTGCCGCGACCAGCACCTTGACGACCTTGCCGGGCATCGGCGCGACCAGCCCACCGGCGACCGCGGTGACCGATGGATCGGAGAACCGTGGCTCCTCGACCAGCGCGAGCAGCGCGCCCTCGACCAGCACCCAGCTCTTGCCACCGCGGGTGACGACCCGCGCGGTCCGGCGGTGCGCGCCGTCCCGAAACCACACGCGATCGCCTTCGACCCCGTAGCTCGCGACGTGCGTGGTCTTGCCGCCGATCGCGAAGTCGAGACCGCTAGCCGCGGGCCGATAGCCGATCATCACGTCGCGCTCGCCGAGCTTCCAGGTCAGCGTCTGATCCGCGAATGGCACGTTGCGCCAGCCCGCGGGGGCGAGGGTTGGTTCCAGGCGCCGCGTCGCGATGCCGTGGATCGCGACCGCGATCGCTGCGACCTTCAGCCGATCGAGACCGGGCATGCCCGCCGCGAGCTCGCCCGCGTGACGATCGAGGAAGTGGGTGTCGAGCTCGCCGGCGAGGAACGCCGGGTGCGCGAGGATCCGCGCGAGGTGCTCGCGGTTGGTAACCAGGCCGGGCACCCAGGTCTCGAGCAACGCGCGCCGCAACACCTGTGCGGCCTCGGTGCGCGTCGCCGCGTGCGCGATCAGCTTGCCGAGCATCGAGTCGTAGTGGATCCCGATCTCGCTGCCCGCCTCGACCCCGAGGTCCGCGCGGATCGTCGGCGGAACCTCGACCGCGTGCAGCGTGCCGGTGGTCGGCAGGTAGTCACGTTCGGGATCTTCCGCGCACAGCCGGACCTCGATCGCCCAGCCGCGCTGTGGTGGCGCCGCCTCGTATCCCAGCGGCTCGCCGCGCGCGATCCGGATCTGCTCGCGCACGAGATCGAGCCCGGTCGTCAACTCGGTGACCGGGTGCTCGACCTGGAGCCGCGTGTTGACTTCCAGGAAGTAGAAGCCCTCCGCGTTCGCGATGAACTCGACCGTACCCGCGCCGACGTAGCCCGCGGCCTTGCCGAGCTCGACCGCGGCCCGGCCCATCGCCGTCCGGCGCTCTGGATCGAGCGCGGGTGATGGCGCCTCCTCGATCACCTTCTGATGGCGGCGCTGGATCGAGCACTCGCGTTCCCACAGATGGACGACCTGGCCGTGGGTGTCGCCGAGGATCTGAATCTCGATGTGGCGAGGGCGATCGATGTAGCGCTCGAGCAGCAGCGTGTCGTCGCCGAACGCGGAGCCGGCCTCGCCGCGCGCGCGATCGATCGCCTCGACCAGCTCGTCGTCGCGGTGAACGATCCGCATGCCCTTGCCGCCGCCACCCGCCGAAGCCTTGACGAGCAGCGGGAACCCGATGTCCTTTGCGGCCGCGACCAGGCCGACCGTGGTCTGGTCGTCGCCGTCGTATCCCGGCACGGTCGGCACGCCGGCCTGTCGCGCGATCCGTTTCGCCGCCTGCTTGCTACCGAGCCACGCGATCACGTGCGCCGGTGGCCCGATGAACACCAGGCCGGCATCGGCGACCGCCTCGGAGAATCGCGCATTCTCGCTGAGGAATCCGTAGCCAGGGTGGATCGCATCGGCGCCCGTGATCCGTGCCGCATCGAGGATCGCGTTCGCGAGCAGGTAGGATTCCCTCGCAGGCGGCGGCCCGATCCGGACCGCCTCGTCGGCGGCGCGGACGAAAGGTGCGTCGAAGTCGGCATCGCTGTAGACCGCGACGGTGGCGATGCCCATGCGCTGGCACGTGCGCATGACGCGCAGCGCGATCTCACCTCGATTCGCGACCAGGATCTTGTCGATGCCTCGCACTGGCAGCGACGCTACAACAGTTCGCGAACCTCTGCGGAATGCCAGCACGTATCAGGCAGCGCGCGCGCGACCCGCGATAGCATGTCGGGATGTTCCATCCTGGGGTGAGCCTTGCGTTGTTCGGGCTCGTGCTGTCCACCACCACCCTCGCCACGGCCTCGCCACCGCGTCCCGAACAGCGCGCCGATGGCAAGGTGAGGGTCGGCGACCAGGTATTCGACAGCCTGTCGGACTACTACCGATCGCCCGCGTTCCAGGCGAACGGTGCCCGCTGCGGCAGCCAGCCGCGCATGTCGCCTGCCGCGCTCGCGCTGCCTGCAGACTGCTCGCTGGACGCGACGACGATCAACCCCGAGTACAACGACGAGCGCGAGCTCGTCATCCAGGTCGTGTTCCACGTGATCAAGAAGACGGATGGCACGGGCGCCATTCCCGAGGCCCTGATCCGGTCGCAGCTCGACGTGTTGAACGAGGACTTCAACGGCCTCGCCGGGACGCCCGGCGCGATGGGCAACAACTCGAAGATCAAGTTCGTGCTCGCGCGCAAGGATCCGGCCGGCATGCCGACGACCGGCATCAACGTCGTCACCAACAACGACTACTTCGAAGACTCGGGTTCCGAGCTTCCGAATCCGATGAAGCTGGCGCTCAACTGGGATACCAACCGCTACTTCAACATCTACACGAACGACGCCGCCGGCTATCTCGGGTACGCGACGTTCCCCGCCGAGGACGCTGGCATGCCCGAAGACGGCGTGGTGTTGCTGCACAGCTCCGTCGGCCGCAACGCGCCGAACCCGGATTACGACCTCGGGCGCACGGGCACTCACGAGGTTGGCCACTGGCTCGGCCTCTACCACACGTTCCAGGGTGGCTGCAGTAACCCGGGCGCTGCGTACACGACCGGCGATCTGCTCGCCGATACGGCTGCCGAGGAAGACCCGATCTACACGTGTGACGTCGAAGCTTCGTGCGGCGTCTCGCGGCCGATCGAGAACTACATGGCATACACGCCGGACAAGTGCATGACGAAGTTCACGCCGGAGCAGTCGAACCGCGCGCGCTGCTCGATCGTCAACTATCGGTTCGTCAACACCCCGCCGACGGCGGCGTTCACCGTCGCGCCAGACAAGCTCGTGCTCGCGTTCGCGAACACCAGCACCGACGCCGAAACGCCGACCACGCTCGAATATCTGTGGACGTTCGGGGACGGCGAGACGTCAACCGAAGCGAGCCCGATCCACACGTACGCGGCGGAGGGAATGTACGAGGTCACGCTCGAGGTGTTCGATCCGGGCAGCGGCAGCAGCAGCTCGAAGCAGATGCTGGTGGTGTCCGAGGAGGGCGGTGGCTGCTGCGACGCGAAGAGCGGCCGTTCGACGTTCCTGCTGTGTGCGATCCCGCTCGTGATGATCCTGCGTCGCCGCCGCGCGACCGCGAACTGACTCAGTGGCGGAACACGCCCCAGCTGGTCGTGCCGCGCACCGGCGTCGTGTATGCGGCTGACAGGCTGATCGCGAGCACGGTGCGCGTGTCGCGCGGGTCGATGATGCCGTCGTCCCACAGCCGCGCGGTGGCGAAGTACGGATCGCTCTCCTTGTCGATCATCGCCTCCGTCATCGCCTTCATCATGCCGAGCTTCTGCTCGTCGACGCCCTCGCCGCGCTTGGCCGCGGCATCGCGCTGGATGATGTCGAGCACGCCGGCGAGCTGCTTCCCGCCCATCACCGCGATCCGGTGGTTGGGCCAGGTGAACAGGAAGCGCGGCGCGTACGCACGGCCGCACATGGCGTAGTTGCCGGCGCCGTAGCTCGCGCCGGTCATGATCGTGATCGCGGGGACGGTGGAGTTGGAGACCGCGTTGATCAGCTTGGCACCGTGCTTGATGATGCCCTCCTGCTCGTACTTGCGACCGACCATGAAGCCCGTGATGTTCTGCAGGAACACCAGCGGGACATCGATCTGGTTGCATAGCTCGATGAACTGCGCGCCCTTCTGCGCCGACTCGGAGAACAGGATGCCGTTGTTCGCGAGGATGCCGATCGGAAAGCCATGCAGGTGCGCCCAGCCGCACACGAGCGTCGTGCCGTAGAGCGGCTTGAACTCGGAGAACCGCGAGCCGTCGACGATGCGGGCGATCACCTCGCGCTGATCGAACGGCACCTTGACGTCGGGGGACACGATGCCGAGCAGATCCTCCGCCGAGTAGCGCGGCGGCTCGATCGCGCGCGGCAAGGGCGAGCCGCCCTTGCGCCAGTCGAGGTGGGACACGATCTCGCGGCCGATCCGGATCGCGTCGCGCTCGTCACGCGCGAGGTAGTCCGAGACCCCCGACACGCGCGAGTGCATCTCGGCGCCACCGAGCTCCTCGTGATCGTTGTCCTCGCCGGTCGCCATCTTCACGAGCGGGGGACCCGCCAGGTAGACCTGGGCCTGCTTCTCGACCATCACGACGTAGTCGCTCATGCCCGGGATGTAGGCGCCGCCCGCGGTGGAGCTGCCGAACACGAGGCAGATCGACGGGATCCGGTTCTGCGAGCGCCGCGTCAGATCGCGGAAGCCGCGCCCGCCGGGGACGAAGATCTTGGACTGGTTCGGCAGGTCGGCGCCCGCCGACTCGATCATCGAGATGCCCGGCAGCCGGTTGTGCTCCGCGATCTCGGACAGCCGGCCCGACTTCCAGGCGGTCATCTCGCTGATCGCGCCGCCCTTGACGGTGGACTCGCTCGCCGTGATCAGACACTCGACACCGGACACCTTGCCGATGCCGCCGACCAGGCCGGCGCCCGGCACGTGACCCGACACGTCCTTGCCGGCGAGCGCGCACAGCTCGAGGAAGTAGGAGTCGCGATCGAGCAGCAGCTCGATCCGCTCGCGCGGCAGCAGCTTGCCCGCGGCGCGATGGCGCGACACATACTTGTCGCCACCACCGAGTGTCGCCTCGTGGAGCGCGCCGCGCAGCTTGTCGATCGCCGCGCGGTTGGCCGTCTCGTTGGTCTGGAACTCCTCGCTGCGCGGATCGGCCCGCGTCGCGAGGGTCGGATACGGCTGCTCGTCGTTCGGCTGCTGCACGGCGCCGCAGAATGTACCGCAAGGCACCGGCGAGGTATGTTTGGCCCGCCATGCCGAACGTGATCGAGGAAGCGAAATCAGGACGCGCGAGCTGCCGCACGTGCAAGAAGACGATCGGAAAGGGCGAGCTGCGACTCGGCGTCGAGGTCACGACGCAGTTCAGCGACACGCCCAGCATGCAGTGGCATCACCTGCCCTGCGCCGCGACCAAGCACGCCGGCGAGCTCAAGGAAGCACTTGGCACCTACGAGGGCGAGGTCCCGGACCGGCCCGACCTCGACAAGGCGATGGAGGAGGCGATCAAGAAGGGCGGCGCGAAGCCCGGCGGCTTCCCGTACGTCGATCGCGCCCCCACCGGCCGCGCGAAGTGCATGCAATGCGACGAGGCGATCGCGAAGCAGACGTTTCGCGTCGCGGTCGAGCGCGAGGTCGACACCGGCAGCTTCGTGACGCGCGGCGCCGGCTACCTGCACCCGAAGTGCGTCGCGGAGAACCTCGAGAACATCGGCGGCTCGACGGACGAGCTGATCGAGGGCCTGAAGAAGCACTCGCGGCTCCCGGAGGCGGAGGTTGAAGCCGTGATCACCGAGATCGGCGGCGCGGGCGGATAGTGCGCCCCGGGCACGACGGAAAAACTGGCGGCCGACCACACCTGCGGGTGACGATTTCGGCGTGCGCCGCCCCGTCCTGCTCGTCCTCGCCCTGGCATCGGGCCCCGTCGAGGCCGGCCGCCACACCGTGCAGCGTGGGGAGACGCTCGAGCATGTCGCGGCTGCGTACGGCTGCAGCGTCGACGCGCTGCTTCGCGCGAACAAGCTGCGGACGACGCTCGTCCCGGCGGGCACCGTCGTCGAGGTCCCCGCGTGCACGATCAAGACACGTGCTCGCACGCGCGAGATCCGCGGTCGCGACGTCGATCCCGAGGACGATCGCGCGCGGCGCGCACTCGACATCATCGATGGTACCGCACCGGTCGCGGGCCCTGCGGAGAGCATCGGTCGGCCGTGGGACGGCAAGCTGCGTGGAGGCGAGGCCCTGCCCCGTGGCGACGGTTATCGGATCCGGCGCCCGCATCGCGCGTATGGCGCGAGCCACGTCGTCGATCACGTCCAGCGTGCGATCGCCGAGGTGCGGGACCGGTACCCCGATGTCCACGCGCTCGCGATCGGCGATCTCTCGGCGCCGCACGGGGGCAAGCTCGCCGACCATCGCTCGCACCAGTCGGGCCTCGACGTCGACCTCGGGTTCTACTTCACCAAGGTGCCTCGGGGCTATCCGGACTCGTTCATCGCCGCGAACGCGGATCTCGATCTCGAGGCGACCTGGGCGCTCGTCGTGGCGTTCGTCCGCACCGCAGGCGAGGCCGGCGGGCTCGACGTGATCTTCCTCGACCAGGACGTGCAGACGCGACTCTACCGGTGGGCACGTTCGCGCGGCGTCACCGAAGATCAGCTCGCGGTGATCGCCGAGCAGGTCCGGCACTGGCCGAACCACGCCGACCACCTGCACGTCCGGTTCACCCCGCGTTAGTCTCGCGTATTGACCTGGACCACGCGCGCGGCTGGAATTCCCGGCAACGCCTCGACTGCCTCGGACGCCTTCCGCATCAGTCCGGTGAGCAGCAGGAGCGCGACGACACCCCCGACGCCGATCATCAACGCGAGCATCAGGCTCGAGCTCGGTGTCCGGATGGCGCTCACGAACGACGGTAACGCGACCGCCGAGAGCGAGACCACGACGAATCCCACCGTGCGACTCGTCGCTGCGGTTCCGAGCTGGGCATTGGCGCGCTGAGATGCAAACGAGATGATGGCCGAGCCGACGAGGGCGAGCGAGAGGATGGAGACGATCGGCCCGACGACGGAGAACATGTCCGTCGGTCGGAGCTCGCCGCCGTAGCGCCCGTCGTACCCGCCCCACAGACCGCGCACCAACTCGGGCAACCCCTCGAGCTGCAGCATGGCGTACCAGAACAGGCCGGCAGCTGCGATCCCGATCCGGAACCGCGGCATGCCATCGACCCGCGTCACGCTGATCCAGGCGATCGCGATCGCCAGCACGAGCTGGGTCCCGATCAGCACGAGCGGTCCGGTCAGCGCGAGCAGCTTCGCCGTCTCCGGCGAGCGCACGGCGGCGAAGCCCACGAGCACCATGTAGATCGCTGCGAGCACACGCGCGATCAAGACACCGTAGGCGAGGCGGAAGCCCCTCGCGGCCACCGCAGGGTTCTCGGGCTGAGCGCGGCCGCCCGCTGCGAGCGCGCCGGCGACGAACAGCAACGAGAGTCCCGTCAGCACCTCGCGCGTGGTGATGTACAGCCGCTGGATCAGCACGTCGCCGTCGATCGCCTTACCGATCAGCTCCCCGATCACGGGGAACGAGTAGCTCGTGAGCTGCAGCACGATCAGCCCGGCGGCGGCGACCGGTACCCGGCGCCATGCATCAGCGGCGATCGTCAACAGGATCGACGCGGCGAGCAGGACCAGGCTCTGGATCAGGCCGACCGCCTTGTAGGCCTCGCGCGCGCCGGCAGGCCGGAACAGGTTCCACACCATGTTCATGACCAGCCAGGCCAGCCCGGCGAACATCAGCCACGCGGCGACCTGCGCCAGCAGGCGAGGCGCACCGACGTAGCGCTTCGCGAGCGCGAACAGCCCCAGCGAGTACAGGATTACCTGCGTGGACTGCGCGGCGCCGTCGAACATCAGCGCCCGGCGGGCTTCTCCATAGCGCCCGTAGTCTTCGCCGCTCGCGGCGAGCAGCGCGATCGTGACCACGAGGGTTCCGGCAACGCCGAGTCCCACAGCGATGAAGGTGATAGCCGGCAGGTTGCGAAACGAAAACGCAGGTCGCGGCTGGTCCACGGACCGACGGTAGCAGTCCGCCGGGGCTAATACCCTTCGATCTTCGAGATCACCTCGTTCATGATCTCGCGGGTGCCGCCGCCAATCGGATACAGGCGCGCGTCGCGGTAGAGCCGTTCGACCAGGGTCTCGCGCATATAGCCGTAGCCGCCGTGCAGCTGGACCGCTTGATCGCAGACGAAGCTGCAGGCATCGGTCGCGACGTTCTTCGCCATCGCGGCGAGCCCGGCAGTCTGCGTGTCACCACCCGGGCGCAGCACGCGGGTGACCGCTTCACCGGTGAGCGCGCGAGCCGCCGCGAGTCGCGACGCCATGTCGGCCAGCTTGTGGCGCGTGACCTGGAAGCCGGTGAGCGCCTTGCCGAATGCCTTGCGCTCGCGCGTGTACGCGATCGACTCTCGATACGCGAGCTCGGCGATCGCGACGCACTGCCCGGCGAGCATCAGCCGCTCGCTCGCGAAGTTCGACATGATCATCGGGAATGCCCCATGCTCCGGGCCGATCCGGTTAGCCACCGGAACACGGCACTGATCGAAGTGCAGCTCCGCGGTGTCGCTCGCCCACCAGCCGGTCTTGCGCAGCTTCTTGCCGACCGAGAACCCGGGCGTCCCGCGCTCGATCACCAGCATCGAGATGCCGGCGTGGCCCGGCCCGCCGGTGCGGACCGCGGTGGTCACGAAGTCGGCGCGCGAGCCCGACGTGATGAACGTCTTCGCGCCGCTCACCACGTAATGATCGCCATCGCGCTCGGCGCGGGTCGCGAGCGAGGCGACATCCGAGCCGCCGCCCGGCTCGGTCACGGCGAGTGCCGCGATCTTGCCGTGATCGAGGCAGGGCCGGACGAACCGCTCGCACTGCTCGGGGGTGCCGAACCGGATGATCGGCGGGAGCGCGATGCCGTGGCTGCCGAGCCCGACGACCGTGCCGACCGAGCGTCCGGCGATCACCATCTCGTCGCTGGCGGCGAGCACGTGGCCGA
>JBBJLY010000129.1:2500-22737 GCA_037720695.1 Kofleriaceae bacterium
ACGCGCTTGAAGAGCTGCGTTTCGAGCTCCGCGTTTCTGTCTGATCGTGTGAGGCGCGGTCTGTCGCGCCAGCTCGCCAAGCCAAGCTCATTCCCTGTGCCGAACAGAATAACGCTGGCGAGTAGATCTTCGTTGTCCGGCACTCGAGCTCACCCATGTCCCGTCCCGTTGCACCGGACGCGCGGTGGTTCGCCGACGGCAGCGAGGCTTACCTACCAGAGCGCGCTGGGTCTTGGTTCGGTACGCGGTGCACTTGGTCAAGTGGCATCGCTCGAGCTCGGCTGTGCCGCTGATCGACCGCACAGCGTGGTGACGCAGATTCCGCCATGCCGCCGACCCAGGACGAGGCTCACTCACCCGAGGGACCTCGTGCTTTGTCCGGTGCAAGGCGATCCAAGGCGATCCGCGCTGCGGACGACGGTGCCGCGTTGGGCAAGGCGGTGCGCTAGCTCGCCACGCCACTGGAATCTGATGCGCGGTTCGCCGCGAACAAAGTGGCTCACAGGCGTACTCAACCGGCGTCGGCTTTGTTCTCGGTTCGGCACAGGCGCCATCGTTCCGCTGCATGTTGTGCGCTTGGCCGGTGCCAGGAGCTCGAGCTCGGCCAGTCCCGCCGATCGGACGTCCTCGCCCGCTTGCGTGACATCACGTGGTGCCCTGCACCGGACAACTTCTCGAACGCCAACCGGATCGGGGCGGGCTGTTCAAGC
Source organism: Kofleriaceae bacterium (assembly GCA_037720695.1). Lineage (GTDB taxonomy): Bacteria > Myxococcota_A > Polyangia > Haliangiales > Haliangiaceae > JABFXX01. The sequence continues at coordinate 3,211 of JBBJLY010000129.1, forward strand.
ATCTCCGCGCTGGCGTCGAAGAGGTGAGTCCGCCCAGCGTTCCGCCGCCACGGCGACATCGGGTATGTGTCGCGGCCGCGGACCGCTCCACTGCTCACTCGCCAGCGTGGGCCTTCTTGTTCGCCGCAAGGCCTATGCGCTTGGCCAGACGCCAGCCAGGCGCTCGGCCTCGACCGACTCCGCTCGTCGGACCCGACGAGTCGGCGGTCCGAGCCTCAGTGACCGCCGTCTTCGAAGTCCGCGACAGCAGCCGCGTCTGACCGCAACGCATCCTGACCCCATCGCAGTCCAGCCGGCACCGCAGCACGAAGGCGTTGTTTTGATCGGTTTGAACCGTCGTAGCTCGCCTATTCGGACTGCGTAGCGCCCGGGCCGACACGAACTGGGTTCGCTCGGTCGAATGCGAGTCGCAGCCCGGACGAGCGCTGGCTACTTGGCGAGCTGGAGGGACGCGAGCATGGTGCGGAATCGCTTCGCGTGGGCATCGACGGTCTTCTTCGCCCCGACGAGCTTGAAGTAGTACGGGCCACTCGGGCTGGGGACGATCGCGGCGAGGAGGGCCTGGTCGGCCTTGTCTGCGGCGGCGCCGCCAGGCATGGCCATTGCCACGTACCGGCCAGAGACCGAGACCAGGGTCGCATCCTGACCAGCGATCTTGAGCTGCTCGACCTTCGAGGCATCCTTGGACGACTTACCGCCGGATTGCTGGAACTGGTCGACCCAGCGATCGAGGTTGGCCTGCACGCTGCCGGCGCCACTGTCACCGAAGAAGTAGACGACGAGCTCGGCCTCCTCCTTCGGCTTGGCCGACAACACGAAGCTGGCGGCTCGCATACTCGAGGTCACCGGCTTGACGACCCAGTCCGTTGGGGCGACGAAGGTGAATGGGCCGAGGACGAGGCGCCAAGCGGCTCGCTTGTCGGGGGTGGTGGGGGGGGGGGGGTCGGGCACCGCGCCCGAGGGGATGTCGGCGGGGTTTGCCGGCATGCCGTGCGGGTTCGTGGGACCGGTGAGATCCCCGTGCGGGTTTGCCGTGCCGGGTTGGGTGGTCGGCATGCCTTGTGGGCCGCCGTGGGGGTTGGCGGTGCCGGGCGCGGCCGGGGGCATGGCAGGCTGGGCTCCGTCCGGGTCGCCAGCTCCATGTGGATTGGCCTGCATCGCGTGCGGACTGGCACCTGGACTGGCCGTCGCGCCGGGATCGCCATGCGGGTTCGGACTGCCCTCGGCGGGCGGTTCCGCGGGCTGCGCGTTTCCGGCAGCACCGGCTGCACCAGGCTGGGCCGATTTCCACGTATCGGCGGCGGGCAGACCTTCGGGCGCCTTCTTCTCGCAGGCGACCAACCACAGGATTCCGACCAGGAGGCAACGGCGCATGCCGGCACTCTAGCGCACAGCAACCGAATCGCGCCCGACGAAGAACGCGCGAACCCGACCGCAGCTCGACGTGGGTCATGCGATGGTGGCCGCCCGGTGTTACGAGGGCGTTCATTTAGTTGACGGGTGCGGCAATACGTCCGATCCGCTGATCAGCCCACGAGCGGCGAACGGCGACGGACCGAGATCGTCTGTCTACGAGATCGATGTCGTCAGAGCGGGCGACAAGTCGCGCGAGGTGACCTGCGACCGCGAGGCCGCGCTCGTCGACCCAAGATCTCGATCAGGCTCGCGACGCCAGCCAAGCCGGTCGGGGCGATCACGATCACTCTCGCCGATCCCGGGCGTTGAGCCGATGTCGAGGCGATGCTGAATGCGCATCTGATCGAGTCGTGCGCTCGCGGGGCACTTGCGAGCGCCGTTCAGACGGTCCTCGCCCGGCTCAGTGCGAGCAGTTGCGCGACTAACCACGGCGAGACGCTGGTGGTCGAGCTTCCGACCTCCACGCTCGATGCCTGCAGCTTGCTCGAACGGTCGGGCAAGCGCGAGTTCGCGTTGTCGATGAGGATCTGCCCACGCGATCAAGCGCCATGCGTCGGTGACAATCGAAAGCCCTACCCGGCTGCCATGGCTGCTGAGATCACAGCAGAACTCGACCTCTGGCAAGACGACGACGGATCGTGGCAGCCGACTATTCTGATCGTCCACGATCGCGAGGTCGACCTGCCGGGTGGCCGACGCGACGGCGAACGGCTGTGGCACCCACCAGTGCACGCGGGACAGGCCACCGTGTGGTGTTTGGTCGCGGGTCGCGAGTTTGCGAGCTCGCAGAGGCGCCTGAAAATCGAGCACGACGGTCGCTCGAGGATCGTCGGCTTGGTTGCGCGAGTGGGCTCGGCGCAATCACTTCGGCCTTACAGCGCCGGACCGAGGTCGGGTCGGGACCGCTTTGGATGCCGCTGCGAGAACGAGATCGCCGCGCGAAGTGGCCTCAGCCCAGCAGCTCGAGGACTTCGTCGGCGAGATCGATCGATTGCACCGCGCGCATGATCGTCTCGCGAGTCGCGACGCGGAGCTTTCGGGGCAGCGCGTGCGCCGCGAAGAACGCCTGTGCCTCGGTCGGCGGGAAGCTGGGATCGGCCAAACGGACCGCGATCCACACGAAATCATCGGCGGAATGGCCACGGCGGCGCTTCCCGGCGACCTGGACGCCGAGCTCTCGGATGAATCGTGCCTGGGCAAACGACACCGGCCCCCGAGGCTCCACCAGCAAGGCGAACAGGGCCTGCACGAGGTCGCTCAGCTCGGCGCCCGGGATCGCCAGCGCAGCCTCGAGCATCTGCTCGACCTGAAAGCTCGACCACCGAGGAGATCCCGTGTGCGCGGCGATCGAGAGCAGGAGCAGGCGGCAGGTCTGGACCCGTCGCCGGCGAACGATTGGAATTACATGCCCATCCCCGGCGAACACCGTGCAACGCAGGAACATCAGGCACGTTTCGTAGCCGCGAAGCCGATGGTCTGCGCGCAGCGCCTCGCAGGTGGCGAACGACAGGCTGCCGCTGGTGCGCAGCTCGTGCTCGAGCACGCCGAGCAGGAGATCGACATCGTCGTCGGGTTCGATTGCCCCGTTTGGTCGCCCGCTGGCCTCCACCGCGGCCGGATGGAGCCCGAGGCCGCGCTCGAGCGCGGTCACCAGGTCGTCGGCGGCGCTGTCGAGCTCGTCGTCTGCGGCGGCGGGCTCATGATGCCGATCGGCGGCGGCCGGGATCTCTCCGCGATCAATCTCGGGCACCAGCTCGTAGGTCGCGGCCAGGGCATCGACCTGGTCGGTCGCGAGACGCGAGTCGACCGTGTCGTGGAGATCGCTGGCCGGTCGTTCGAGCGCCGGGAGATCCGCCGTCCCGACCGGAACGCACTCCGGCGGGTCGACGATCTGCGTGTCGGCCTCGTTCTCGAAGCTCGGCCACGCCTCGGTCACGAGATCAGGGTCGTGATCGTCGGGCATGATGCGCTCCCAGCGTTCAGAAGACGTATCCGAGCCCGACACCGAAGCCTCCCGAGATCCGCGTGAAAGTTTGCGACTCGCCCCCGGTCGGCGTGTACGTGCCGGCTGTGATGTGGAGCTGCGGTCCCGCGTGGAGCAGGAATCGCTTGCTGGTGAAGTAGGCGATCGGCAGGCCGATGCGGGCGATGAACGCGACCTGGTCCGCCTCCTCGACGGTGGTCATGTCGAGCGGGATCTCGCGCTTGCCGAACAGCGCGCCGAGCGAGATCTGGGGGCGCAGGAACGCGCCGAGCCCGAGCCGGAAGTGGAACGTCGCGATGCCCGCGCCACCGACGGTGATCGCCGTGTTGCCGCCGCCCGAGGAGTCGTAGTTGACGATCGCGGCCGCGCCGACCGAGAGGTTGTCGCGAAGAAACCGGTGGATCGCGATGCTGGCGTCGGTCGAGATCCGGGTGATCGAGTTGTCGCCTTGCTTGTCGACGCTCATCACGCCGAGCGCCCCGAGATCGAATTCCCAGACGCCCTTGCGAACGCGCGTCACGCGGCCGGGATCGTTGGGGTCCGCGCCGATATCGTCGGCGTGCGCGAGGTTCGGGACGAGGCTCGCGACGACGGCGAGCAAGGCGAATCGAGGCTGCATGTTTCCAGGTGGTAGGACCTGCCGGGATGTCGCATCGCGATCGACAGCTTTCTCGATCGCGCCACGATCGTCGCCAGTTGCGGTCATCTGCGCCCTCGCAGCCAGCCATCGGCGCGGATCCAGTTCGCCCATAGCGCGGCGATCCGGATCCCCAGCGGGCTCGGCGGCCCGGCTTCCAGCCGCTCGAGCAGCTCGGGCAGCGAGCCGAAGCGCGCCGCGGGATCAGTCGACAACCCACGGACGAGCACGCGCCGCAGCCAGGCCGGGACCCGATGCGAGGCGGGCGGATCACGCAGCACGCCGGCGACGATCTGCGCCCGGACCTCCTGCATGGTATCGCCGGCGAATGGCCGCTCGCCGTGCAACGCCTCGTAGGTCGCGACGCAGTAGCTGAACTGATCACTCGCGTCGGTTGCCGGTTCGCCGCGGAACAGCTCGGGCGCCATGTATGCGGGCGTGCCAGCGAGCGCGAGCGCGGGATGCCCGACCTCGTGCGCGAGCCCGAGGTCGGAGATCGCGACGCGGCCATCGGCGGCGACCAGCACGTTCTCGGGCTTGTAGTCGCCGTGCACGAGCTTCGCGGCGTGTGCTGCGGCGAGCCCACGCCCGGCGAGCAGGCAGATCGCGAGCGTCTCGCGCCACGGGCGCGGCGTGCGCACGAAGTCGCGCAACGTCTCACCCTCGAGCAGCTCCATCGCGATGCAGAGCGAGTCGCCATGCGTCGCAACGTCGTAGACGCGGACGACGTTTGGATGAGTCATGCGCGCCATCGCCTGGGCCTCGCGGCGAAGTCGCTCGCGCGCATCACGGGCCTCCGACGGTCGCGGCGTCAGGATCTTCACGGCGACCGCACGCGCGAGCTCGGGATCGTAGGCCCGCACCACGACGCCCATGCTGCCGCGACCGAGCTCGCGCAGCACGACGTAGCGACCGAGGCGGCCCTCGATCGCCGTGCCCTCGATCACGACGTACGGCTCGCCCGCCGGAAGCGAGTGCGTCGCCGCGAGCGCGGACAGCTCGCCGCGACAGGTCCGGCAGTGATCGATGTGATGATCCGCGCGGCCGATGGCATCGCGGGACAGCAGACCGTCGAGGTATGCGGCGAGGGTCTCGGCGTCGAGGCAACCCTTGTCGTGCGCTGGATTCAGCAAACCAGATGCCTCTGCGTTCGTGCGCTCGTGCTAGCAAGGACGTCGTGGCAAAGGCGCGAGCCACCTGCTTGCTCGACTTTCTCGACTCGCCACGACGCGAGGAGGTTGCTGCGATCGCCGACCTCGAGTCGCTGCTCGAGCAACACCTGACCGAAGGCGCCGCTGCGTGGCCGACCGTCGTGCTCGATCCCGAGGTCTACCTGCGTCATCTGGCCGACAAGCTACGGGCGAGGGCAGAGGAACTTTCAGATCGCGTGATCCGGACCATGCCGGCTGCCGACCTTTACCTCGCGGCGGCGTGCACCGCCGGCGATCCCGCGGCGATCACCGCGTTCCACGACACCATCCTCCCGGTGGTGCGTCCCGCCCTCGCGAAGCTCGGCGTGCCCGACGCCACGATCGACGAGACCGAGCAACGCGTGCTGATCTGCGTGCTCGTCGGCGATCCAGATCGGCCGGCGATCGCGATGTACGGCGGGCGCGGCCGGCTCCGCAGCTGGCTGCGCAGCATCGGCGTCCGCACGGGGCGCCGGCTGAGTGGCGCGCCCCAGCTCGCCGAGCCCGACGAGCTCGACCACCTGTCGGCCAACGTCCACGACCCGGAGCTCGAGTTACTGCGCAATCGGTATCGCGACGAGGTCCGCGCCGCGCTCGCCGGTGCACTCGAGCAGCTCTCCGAGCGCCACCGCAACGTGCTGCGCCAGTACTACGTCGACGGGCTCACGATCGATCAGCTCGCCGCGCTGTATCACGTCGATCGCGCGACCACGGCGCGCTGGGTGGTCTCGGCGCGGTCGGCGGTGCTCGTCGCGACGCGCGACCAGCTCGGGTCCAAGCTCGGCGCGACCCGGACCGAGGTCGAGAGCATCCTGCGCCTCGTCCGCAGCCAGCTCGACCTCAGTCTGTAGTGCACATGCAGCACTCGAGCATGCCATCCGGCGCGGGCTGCCGCGACTCGGGCGTGGTGCAGCACTGCACCTGGCAGTCGACGCGTGCGGGCGGCGCGACGGCGGTCGCTTCGATCTCGAGCTCGAGCGCGCTCTCGACGAGCCGCACGATCCGGATGCACGTGCCGGCGACGCGGTGAACCGCGGTGTCGCCGGAAGCCGGGAGCCACGACTCGCCACCGACGGAGAGCTGCAGCATCAGCGCGGCGGTCCCGTTCTCGAAGTGATCGTACGACGAGCCCTGAAACACCAGCTGCTTGCCGCCCGCGAGCGCGAGCGGGAGGTCCTTCCGCGCGGTCACCCTGGTCACCGCGACGCCTTCGCATCCCGTCGCCGGCGGTGCGGCTCGATTCTCGATCGGAGGCGGTGCGCGGCCCGCCGAGCAGGCGACCAGCAAGCAGGCGAGCGCCCGCATCATACGACGCGGACCAGGTGATACGTCCGCTTGCCGCTGCGGAGCACCAGCATCGACTCGGTGGCGAGATCGGCGAGGGTCACCTTGCGCTCGACGTCACGCGTCTGCGCGTCATTGATGTACGCGCCGCCACCCGAGATCAAGCGCCGCGCCGCGCCCTTGGAATCTGCCGTGACGCGCGCGATCAGATCGACGAAACCGATGCCGCCTTCGAGCTCGGCGCGCGGGAGCTCGACCGTGGGCAGCGTGCTGGCGAGCGCCTCGAGCTCGGCGGGAGACAGCTCCTTGAGCGACGTGCCGCTGAACATCACCCGGTTGGCGGCCTCGATGCCGAGCACCGAGCCTTCGCCGTGGACCCACGTCGTCATCGCGCGCGCCAGCTCGCGCTGGGCGAGCCGCTTCGCGCGATCCTGATCGTGCTCGCGCAACAGTTCGTCGAGCTCGGCGAGCGGACGCAGCGAGAACATCTTCAACAGGCGCGGCGCTTCTTCGTCGGGGCGGTTCAGCCAGTACTGGTAGTGGTCGTAGGGCCGCGTGCGCTCGGCGGACAACCAGATGGTCTCGCCGGTCGCCGTCTTGCCCATCTTCTGGCCGCTGGAATCGAGCAGTAGCGGCGCGACCAGGCCGTACAGTGGTGGCGCGTCGTTGCGCATCTTGCGCGACAGCTCGCAGCCCGCGGTGATGTTGCCGTACTGATCGGAGCCACCGACCTGAAGTCGGCAACCGTGGGCGCGCGACAGGTGGACGAAGTCGTATGCCTGCAACAGCATGTACGAGAACTCGGTGTAGCTGATGCCCGCCTCGCCAACGAGCCGGCTCTTCACCGAGTCCTTCGCCATCATGTAGTTGATGGTCAAGTGCTTGCCGACGTCGCGCAGGAACTCGAGCAAGCTGATCCCGCGCGTCCACTCGGCGTTGTTGGTGATCACCGCGCCGACGACGGGGTGGTCGAAGTCGAGCAGGCGCGCCAGCTGCGCGTGGATGCCGGCGACGTTCTGCGCGAGCGTCGCGTCGTCCAGCAGGTTGCGTTCCGCACTCTTGCCGGACGGATCGCCGACCATGCCGGTCGCGCCGCCGACCACGATGATCGGCTTGTGACCGGCCAGCTGGAGGCGCTTGAGCATGATCGTCGGGACGAGGTTGCCGACGTGGAGGCTCGATTGCGTGGGGTCGTAGCCGGCGTAGACGGGCACGACCTGCGAGGCAAATAGCTTGCCCAGGTCTTCGCGATTGGTGCAGTCGGAGTACAGGCCGCGCGCTTCTAGCTCGTCGATGATCGACACGGCAGCACCATACCGCATGCGCCAATCGACAGGACGGCCCGACCCGAGAACCTCCACGATGTTGCGTGGATGGCCGACGGTGTCCACCGCAGTCCCGACTCGGGGATCAACTGGCCCATGGAATTCTCCGCGCCCCGGCGGAGCCCGCTGTTCACGGCCGATCCGGTCGGTCAGCTCTGCGGGCTCGCGACGCTGACCGATCCTGATGACGACGTCGCAGCGGTGGTCGACCTCGCCGTGATCGGCGCGCGCGGCGACGGCAAGACCCAGTTCATCGTTCATGCGATCCGGGCCCTGCATGCCCATGCGCCGGCGCTCGCGGGCGCGGAGCAGACGCTCAACCAGGACGTCATGCGGCTGGTGCTCGATCCGCGCGCGACGCGGCCCGATGCGACTCCACCTGGAGTGGTCCCCCACTTCACGTTCCGGGTGCGCACCGCCGGGCTGTTCGATCGGCTCGACATGCGCGGCGCGATCCGGCTCGCGATGCGCGCGACGCGGATCGCGGGGACGACCGTGCTCGCGACGTTGCTGATCGCGGGTGGAATCGCGCTCGGGATCGCGGGAAACGTTCCGGCGGCGATCGCGGTGGGCGCGACGGGCGCGCTCCTCGCGGCGACCGCAGCCTTGCTCGCGCGGCGGCGGATCGCGCAGTTCGGCGAGGTCGAGATCGCGTTCTGGGATGTCGCAGGCGAGCAGGTCTACAGCGCTGCCGCCGCTGACTACTACACGCTGCTCGGCAGGCTGGTGGATGCACGGCGCCGGCGGGCCGAGGCCCTCGGGCGCGCGTACACGTTCGCGCCGATCTTGATCTGCAACCCGATCGCCCTCGGCACCGACGAGGAGGGGAGCCCGTATGAGCGGCTGCGCGAGCTGTTGCCGCTGTTCGCGGCGCTCGATCGCGAGGCCCCGCGGGCGCTGGTCGCAGTGAACCGCTGGTCGATCGTGGATCCGATCTGCGCGCGCGGTGCGCAACGCGACGAGGTCGTCACGATCACGGCCCGCGGCCGGGGCGAGGAGGCGGCGCCGCCCCGCGAGGTCGCGCGCGAGCAGGTGCGCGTGCATTGTCTCGATGCCGAGGACGGTCGCGACGGCGACGTCCGGATCGCGTACCTCCGCTACGACACCGCAATCCGCGCGGCGGTCGAGGCCGACGATCCGACGAAGATCGCGTACGAGTACGACGACGGCCCGGGTGCGTTCAGCGGCGACGCGCGACATCGCTTCCTCGACTGGTTGATCGGGCTCGTCCACTGGACACCGCCGGTCCCGGTCCCCGCGCCTGCCCCGGTGTCAACGCAGCCAGCCGAGGTGTGGGCCCGGCCACTCGACGCCACGAGGCCGCGTTGATGCTGATGATCCGCGACGCCTGGCTCCAGAAACATCCGACGCCCGCGGCAACGGGCGGAGAGTTTCACTGGTACCCGGCGACCGAGGGTGATGCCGAACGCGACCTGCGAGCAAACCTCGTCGAGCGTACGCGCGGGATCGATCCGCCGGCCGTGTTGTGGGACCTCGCGCCAGGTCGCGTCGTGTGGGCGCAGCCGTTCGCAGCGGTCGCTCCGACCGATCGCCGGCGCTACCTCGGGCTTGCGGTGACGGTGATCGAGCAGGCGGGCGCGGCGGCCGCGGATCTGCTCGAGCGCGTCGAGGTCCCGATCGCCGGACCCTGCAGCGGCGCGCGCGAGGGGGTCCGATGCGCACCCGGCGTGGTCGCGCGAACCACCAGCTCGGTCGAGGACGAGCTGTCGCTGGTCGACGTGCTCGGGATCGCGCGCGCATTGCTCGCGGGCGGTCGTGCGCGGGTCGGCGATCCCGCGAGCTCGCTGTTGCCACGTGCGGTCGCGTCGATCGAGCGGCTGCTGCCGACGCTCGGCGCGCGGAGCGGGAGCTTCGTCATGGGGACGCACGTGCCCGTGTTCGATCTCCCGGCGCAGCTCGTCGCGGCGGCGTGGGCGGGGCCGACGTCGAAAGGTGCGGCGGCGTGGCAGCTCCTTCGCGAGCTCGCGGCGGCGCGCGGCAGCTCGCTCGACGAGGTCGCCACCGCACTCGCCGCGGCGAAGCGCGATCCACTTTGCGTGTTCGCGGCGGACGAGCGCGGCGACTCCGACTTCGTCGCAGCGTTGCACGCGTGGGGACGCGGGCGGCTCGATCGCGCGGCGCGCGCCGACACGCTGGTGACCCGGTTCGCCGATACGATCGCGCTGCGCGCGCTGGCGAACCTTGTCGATCATGGTGACCCGGTGCCCGTGATCGCCGAGGCGCGATGGCACGCGCTGTTGCCCGCCGCGCGACGGCGAACGCTGCTCGAGCTGATCGCGAGACGCGCGCCGTCGCTGCGGCCCCTGGTGGCGTCGCCGATCCAGGCCAGCGTCCAGCTCCTCGAGGGGGTGTCGCATGCGTGAAGCGCGCAAGGGCGAGGTGTTCCGTGGGCGCCCGCCGTCGGACCCCGAGGTGCTCGACGACGTCAGCGATCATCTCGGCGAGGTCTTGCGCCGGGCCGACGCACTGCTCGTCGAGTGGACGAAGTTTGGCGCGCAGGTTCAGATCCAGGTCGACCGCGAGGCGCGCGCGATCGGCGACACCGTCGCGTCGTCGGTCGAGGACGCGGTCACCCGTGCGACGCTGTCCAGCATCGAGCACGCCCTCGGCGATCAGATCACCGCGCGGATGTCCGCGCTTGCCGGCGAGCTCGCCCGGCTCGAGCAGCGCACGCGGGCAGCCGCGACCAGCGTGCAGCGCGCGCGCTCGACCGATCGCAAGCTGCTGTGGGCGGTGCTCGCCGGGATCGTCGGCGCGAACGTGTTGCTCGCCGTGGTCTTGGTTCGCCGCCCGTCGGAGATCATCGCGCCGGCACCCGAGCCGCTGCGCGTCGAGCTACCGATCGCGACGCCGGACGCTGGCGTGGTGCTGGACGCACCGGTCGCGGTGGATGCAGGGAGTGCAGGAAGCGCGGCAGGCTCGGCGCACGCGGCCGTGGGCTCGGCGACCACTCTTCCGGCTCGCGTGCCGGCGCGACCGCGGAAGAAGTAGCGCGCATGGCGCTCGCACTCTGGTTCGCTGGCTTCGTCGGCTTGATCGTCGCGGCGGCCGCTGCATCGGCGCGCGGCCGATCGCGCCCGACGGAGGTCGCGGGACGCAACGTGATCGCGGCCTCCGCGATCGCCTATGTCGGCGTGATCGCCGCGGCGACCTGGATCTGGAGCGGCGGGCCGGCCAGTCACGGCCGCACGGATCGGCTGCGCGAAGGGGCGTCGGTGGACGTCACGCTGCGCGCGATCCGGGTCGGGCTCGAGGGATCGATCACGATCGGGCATGGGGACCAGGCGACGGTGGCCGTTCCCGGCGGCGGGGTGGACGTGCTGGCGCGGATCGAGCTCGACGCGGCCGGCGATGCCGTGGCGCGTGCGACCGCTCCCGCGTCGATCGTGGGCCACTCGCGGCTGCCGCGGATGCGGCGCTGCTCGCTTCGCAACGCGGCTGCGTGCCCGATCGCCACCCGTATCGCCTTCCGCGCGGCGCCGCGATCATTGTCATCGAGTGCGAGGGCGACGAGCCAGCGCGCGCGTTCGTCGTCCGCCGCGACCGCGTACGCCCCGAGGTGACGATCGCCCCGCTCGTGTGGCGCGGCAGGTTCGTGCCGGAGCGACGCACGCTGCGCGCCGGTGATGCACTGCGGCTCGGCGGGGCAGGGGAGGCGATCCCCGGGCTCGTCACGTGGGATGTCCTCGCGCCGAACGCCGCGGTCGCGATGCTCGCGATCCCGATCGATCCGACGCAGTGCGCGGCCTGGACACCGATCGCGGGAGCCGCCCGGCGCTCGCCCGCGGGGTGCGAGGTGCTCGCCGGTGCGTTCGAGCTTGCGGCGCATCCGCTGGTGCCCGATGCCGGTGCGGTGCTCGATCGCGCCGCGCGTGCCGCATTCGCGATCGGGACGCCAGCCCTGTTGCTGCTGCTGGTCGTGCTCGGTTCACCGCGCCGGGCCCGTCGTGCCGGGGGGGTCGGCCGCGCGCTCCGGCTCGCGACCGTCTCGGGCGGGCTCGCCGCCCTGATCGGCTGGCGCCTGACCTGGGCGTACCGGATCGACATGTTGCGCGAGCTCGCGGTCGGCGTGCGTACCGCCGACAACGAGCTGGCCGCGGTCGCGATCGGCGCCGCGCTCGCCGGCACCGCGGTGCTCGCGCTCGACGCACTGACCGGGCAAACCTGGCTGCGGCGGGCGGCGGCGGCGTTCGCGGGGTGGGCGGCGTGGCTCACGATCGGGTGGCTGGTGATCGGACTCGAGCTCGAGCTGACGCCGGTCCGTGTCGGCGTGCTCGGGCTGTCGGGGCTCGCGGCTTCGATGCCGCTGCTGTCCGCACTCACGTGGTCGCGCTTGCGGCTCGAGCTCGTGCTCGGGGCGATCGCGACGCTCGCGGTGGTCGCCCATGCAGCGCATTCGCGCAGCGCGCTCGTCAAGCTCGGGCTCGCCTACGCGACGGTGCTCGCCGGGCATGCGGTGGTGCGGACGCTGCTCGCGCACGCCACGTCCTGGCCGCGGCGGCTGCGGGTCGGAGCGATGCTCGCCGGCGCGGCCCTGTGCGTCGCGATGCTCGATACCGGCGTCACGCTCGCGATCGTCGGGGTCGGGCTCGCGATCGCGATGCTGGTCGCTGGCCACGACGCGATGTACGAGGCGACGCATGCCAGCCAGATCGGGCTGCTCGAGCGCGAGCACGCGCGGCTCCTCGCGGTGCACGGGCTCGCGACGATCGCCCTCGCGGTCGGGGTCGCGATCGTCGCGCTGGCCGCGAGCGAGCGCGCGCTGATCGAGTACGGCGCGATCGCGATCCTGCACGTGCCGCTGCTCGCGGCGTCGATGTTCGGGCTCGCGGCGCTGGTCGCGCGCACCCATCGCCGCAGCTGGACCCCGTGGCTGGCGGCGGCGCTCGCCGCACTCGCGATCTGGGGCATGCGCGAATCGATCCTGGCGCGCGTCACGGCAGGTGACGGGACCGCCTCCGATCGCGTGGCGGCGGTCATCGATCCCGGCTACGCGCTGCTGCGTGACGACCGCGCATTTGCCGCCAACGCGTCGGCGTGGCGCGAGGCGACGCTCGCGACCGAGGACGCCGACCGGTGGAGCGGGCAGGGGTACTTCGGCGCCCGCATCCGCGACCCGGGTGTGTCGCGCTCGGTCGACAACGATTACCTGCCCGTGCTGATCGCGCGCGAGACGGGCGTCGGCGGCCTGGTTCAGACCGTCGCGCTCCTGCTCGCGATCATCGTCGGTGCCGCGGTGATCGCGGCCGCACGGCTCCGCCACGCCAGCCGCGAGCATCGCGCGCGGGCACTGGTGTGTGCGGTCGCCGGCTCGCTCGTCGTGTATCAGCCGCTCGCGGCGGTCGGCATCCTGCCGCTCACCGGCATCAGCTGGCCGGGGCTCGGGATCGATAGCCCCGCGGATCTGTGGCTGTTCGTGATCGGCCTCGTGTGGTGCGTGATGGCGGGCAGACCGGGCCGGAGGACGAGCGAGTGCGCGGGACGCGCCGGCTGGTGCGCGCCGCATCGTGCTCGCGGCACTCGTGCTCGCCGGGGTCGCGGCGATCGCGATCGTTGCCCGGGCTGGCGCCTGCGCGCTCGGTCGCGCGACCGCCGACGATGATCGTGACCGCAGCGCTGCGCTACGCGACGACGATCACGTGCACCCCGCCGAGGAGGCGCCGAGCGATCCCGCGACCTCGTCGATCGCGACTCCGGGGATGATGTTCGCGAACCACCCGGCGACCGGCGCGGTCCGCGCGGTGCGCGACGACAGCGTGCCCGACCATGCCGTGCTCGCCACCAAGCGCGTGGATCAGGTCCCCGCCCGGCTCGGGGCACACCGACCGACGACGCGACCCGGCGCTACGATCGGGAGCTGCGCGCGATGTGGGACGCCGAGCGCGCGGCGCTCGAGCGCGTGCTCGCGCCGGCTCCGAAGATTGGGATCGATCCGACGTTCCTCGCGGTCGTCGAGCGGTTCGGGCTGTCACGTGCACGGATCGACGATGCGATCGCGGCGCTGCCCGTACCCCCAGTGACGTGCCCGGCGCGCGCGGGTCACTGGCGATTCGTGCGAGAGGCCAGCCGCTGCATCGCGACGCTCGATGCCGGGTGGCCACGGATCGAGCTCGTGGTGTCCCCGCGCGGGACCAGCTGTCGGGTCGAGCTGCCGGACGCCGTGATCTCCGCGTTGCGTCCAGCGCGTGGCGTACCCCGTGCGCGGATCCGACTGGTCAGCGCGCCGCTCGGGATCGCGGCGGAGGCGGCCGGCGAGCTGGTGATCGGCAAGCGCGTCGTGCGGCTGCACGCCGGCGCGTCGTCGCTCGAGCTGCGGTCGATCGGCGCGGGCCTGCATCGCGCTGGCAAGCTGACGATCGGCGAGGTCACGCTCGAGGTGCAAGGCGATCCGCGCCGCGTGATCGTGCGCGGACCGGCGGAGCTGTTCGTGGCCGAGCGCGAGCCCGCGCTGGCCTGGCGCCGGCTCGTGCACGCGAACGAGATCGCGCTCGACCGCGTGACGATCGTCGTCGCGGGTGCGCCGGCTCGCCGGATCGCCGTGCTGTTCCGGCCTGCGCGCGCGTGGGGACCCGACACCGTCGTCGACTCGCTGGTCGCCGACACCGCCGACGGCCGCAGGTTCTATCCCTACGGCGCCGCGCTCCCCGAGCTTGGCTGGGTCAACCCATTCGAGGTCGATCGCTCGCTCGGCCTCGATGGCTGGGTGCATGCCGCTGCGGGCAAGCCTGCGACGCCCGCTGCATGCGGCACGCTCGCTCCGCCGGCGATCCCGCGCGACAAGATCTGCTCGACCAGTCCCCTGGACGGTGTGACCGAGTGCCGGGTCGCGTTGCAGCCGCAGCTCGCGCTGTCGTTGCGCGCGCTGGTCGCGAAGCTGTTCGTCAATCCCGAGCCGTTCACCGGCCGCGAGACCCATCCCGTGCGTGTCGCGTACGTCGCGATGCGCGGCGACACCGGCGAGATCCTCGCGCAGGCATCGCTGGTGCCCGGACGCCCGGAGCTCGCCTACGCGCCAGGGGATGCGGCGGCCGATGCCGCGCTCGTGCGATTACGCGACGAACCGGGCGAAGCGGCCGTCGAGCGTGTCGACTGGAACCTGCCGATCGCGGTCGGCTCGTTGATCAAGCCAGTGATCGCACGCGCCGCCGAGCAGGCGTTCCCCGATCACGCCGCAGTGCTCACGCTCGGTGCCACGGGACATGCGCCAGGGTGCCGCCCGCGTCGCGGCACGCCGGTCGCGCCGATCCTCGGGCATTGCCCGCCGACGTCGCTGGCCGGCAACCCGACGACCGCCGACCTCCACGACTTCCTGCAACGCTCGCCGAACTGGTACCAGGCCGCGCTTGGACTCGTCGGGCTCGGGCTACCCGACGGCCAGTTCGCCGCCGGCGACCAGCCGATGACGTTCGAGGAGCTCGTCGGCTCGGACCTCTCCGGCTGGCCGACCGACATTCCGCTCACGATCTCCGATGCCCGCGGCGCGATCCTCGGGCGGCGGGGGATCTCGATCGATGGCATGCGGCGGACCCCGATGTGGGCGCGGATCGAGACCCTGCTGGGTCGCCCGATCTGCACGCTGGGCGATCGCGCCGCATGCGAGCGCGCGGCCTCGCGTGCGGACGTGTGCGCCGCACGCGCGCTGCCGATCGCCCAGCCGAGCGACGATCTGAGAAATCTGGTCGCGCTCGGCCCCGATCGGATCGATCCCTACTCCGACGATCGCGGGGCGCGCTCGATGCCGGTGCGCGAGTACCTCCAGCTACTGCGTGGGTCCGGTGTCCATCCGATCGGCTCACTCGCACAGATCACGGATGCGTTCGGGCGCGTGATTTATGATCCGACCTCGAACCGCGTCGCGGCGTCGTGGTTTCCGGCACCGGTCGCCGGTGTCATCCCGACCTGGTCGTGCGCGCTGGGCAGTGGTCACGCCACATCGGTGCTCGGCGCCGATGGGGGACTGTGCGCCGTCGTCCGACCCGACGGCACGGCGCATGCGGCGATCAAGGATCTGCTCGCCGATCCAAAGCTCGTGATCTACGGCGCGAAGACCGGGACGACGGATTCGCTCGCCGACATCGCGCGCAACCCGAGCGCGTGCCGGACCTGGAACGCGCGCCATGTCGCAGCCGCACAGCTCGAGTGCGGCCGCACGCCGCTCGATGACTCGCTGTTCGTGATCGCGTTCGGCATCGTCACGCCGCGCGGCACGATCCCGATCACGCTCGGCCTCCAGCTCCAGCGCAGTGGCAAGAGCGGTGCGGCGCGTGCCGGTGCCGCGTTCATCCGGGCGATCGCGGACTACGTCACGAAGTGATTGCGCCGGGCACCGGGTTGCTCGCTCCGGACCCAGGTGGTCAGATTGCGCGGCATGATCGATCGCCTGAGGCCCCTGTTCACCGCGCTTCACCCGCAGCCCCTCGCGGCCGAGGATGCGGAGGCGATCATCGCGATCTCCCAGCTCGTGGTCGACATCGACGGCCGCGAGGGGCCCGAGGAGATCAAGATGTTCTTCGCCGTCGGCAGGCTGCTGCACGAGCTCGCGGGTACGCCGGATGCGGAGATCCCGACGTTCGCGAGCGACGAGGATGACGAGGCGCGGATGTTCGAGCTGGCATCGCAGCTGAAGGGCGCACCAGCGCGCGAGCTCGCGTACGTGATCGGCCGCGCGCTGGCCGCGACGGACCTCGACGTCACGATCGAGGAGGACACGTTCCTCGATCGCCTGCGCGGCATCCTGTTCATCTCGAAGCCGCGCGCGGCCGAGCTCGCCACGCTGCTCCGCTGAGTGGAACCCCGAGCCACGGCCGGGTTATCGTGGCCACGATGAGCGAGTCGTCCCCGGACGATCGGCGACAGGTCGGGGTATTCGGCGCGACGCTCGTCGGGATCGGCGGGATCCTCGGCGGTGGCCTGCTGATCCTCGCCGGCACCGCGATCAACATGGCCGGGCCGGCGATGCTGCTCGCGTTCGCGCTCAACGGCGCAGTTGCGTGGCTGACCGCGATGAGCGTCGCCGAGATCTCGACCGCGTTCCCGGAGTCCGGCGGTGCCTACACCTTTGCCAAGAAGGTGCTCTCCGTCCGCGCCGCGTTCGCCGTCGGTTGGGTGCTGTGGTTCGCGTACATCGTCGCCGGCGTGCTGTACGCGCTCAGCTTCGCCGCGTTCACCGTGATCCTGCTGAAGGGCGGATGCAACGCGCTCGACCTCGACGCGTCGTGGCTCGACGGCCGCAACCCGATCCTGTTCCTCGCGACGATCGCCACCGCGGCCTATTCGGTGGGCCTCGTGCGCAAGGCCGCCGGAGGAGGGCAGGCGCCGACGATCGGCAAGATCGTCGTGTTCATCCTCTTGATCGTCGCCGGACTCGTCGCCTTCGCGCGCAAGCCGATCGCCGACTCGGGCGACGCGCTCGTCCCGTTCTTCTCCGGCGGGGTGGGCGGCATCATCGCGGCGATGGGCGTCACGTTCATCTCGTTGCAGGGCTTCGAGATGGTGTCGGCGATCGCCGGCGAGGTCAAACAGCCGCAGCGCACGATCCCGCGCGCGGTGTTCCTGTCGCTCGGCATCTCGTTCGCGATCTACATGCCGCTGCTCGTGCTGGTCGCGACGGCGGGTCCCGCGCCCGGCCAGACGATCAGCGCGCTCGCGGCCAAGGATCCGGATACCGTGGTCGCCTCGGCGGCGCGCCAGTTCCTCGGCGAGCCGGGCTACTGGTTCGTGATCGCCGCGATCGCACTCGCGACGCTGTCGGCGCTGCAAGCAAATTTGTTGACCGCCTCGCGGGTCGCGCATGCGATGGCGCGCGATCACACGCTCCCGTCGGTGATCGAGCGCGAGCACCCGACGCGCGGCACGCCGATCATGGCGATCTACGCGACCGCGCTCGCCACCGTCGCGATCATGTTCATGCTGCCGGACCTGACCAGCGCGGGTGCCGCCGCGAGCCTGATCTTCCTGCTCGCGTTCGCGCTCACCCACGTCACCGCCTATCTCGCGCGCAAGCGAGGTGGGCCGACCGCGGTCGCCGGCGGCTATCTCACGCCGTGGTTCCCCGCCGTGCCGGTCGTCGGCGGTGCCGCGTGTGCCGCGCTCGGCGTGTTCCAGGCGTTCGTCGTGCCCGACGCCGGCGGCATCTTGCTGATCTGGTTCGGGCTCGGCGTGTTGCTCTACTTCGCGCTGTTCAAGGGCCGCGCCGAGGCCGCCGATGCCTCCGCCGAGGCGCTCGACCCGCGGCTGAACTTGCTACGTGGCAAGAGCCCGCTCGTGCTGCTGCCGATCGCGAACCCGCGCAATGCGCGCTCGATGGTCGACGTCGCGAACGCGATGGCGCCCTCGCAGTTCGCGCGCGTGCTCCTGCTGACGATCGTGCGCGCGCCGAAGGACGGCCAGGGCGACCCGCTCGCCCAGCTCGCCGACTCGCAGGATGCCGTGCGCCAGGCGCTGACCGCCTCGTATGCCGCGGGCCACGCGCCCGAGGCGCTGATCACTGCCGCCTCCGAGCCGTGGCGCGAGATCCGCCGGATCGCCGACGAGCATCACTGCGAGAGCCTGCTGTTCGGGCTCCCGAAGGACATGGATCCCGCGACCGATCGCCAGGTCGAGGAGTTGCTCAACGATGTCGATTGCGACGTCGGCATCATGCGCGCGCCTGACGACTGGCGGATCGGACCGCGAGGCGCGTCCCGTGCCGGTCGCAGGAAAGAGCGACGAGCACGAGCTGCGGCGCGCGTGATCGACGCTGTCCCGCGAGCGCCTGCGCGACCTGGTGTTCCTCAGCGTGATTCCGAGGAAGGCGACCGCCGACGAGGAGTCCGCCGCCTTGAAGGTCGTGACGCGCCGGTCGACGATGAACATCCCCGGTTCCCCGACGGCGGAGGTCGTCCGCAGCGATGATCCGGCGGCCGCGATTCTGTTCGAGGCGACGGCTGCGATCTCGTGGTGCTCGATGCGCCGTCATGGCGGACGAAAGATTCTCGGCGCGATCAACCGCAGGGTCGCGCGGAAGCGGTGTGCGCGGTGATGGTGCTGTCTCGTCGTCAGCAGACCCAGATCAGTGACCTGGCGAAGCCCATCCGCGATGTCGCGCAGATCGTTCCGTTCAGGCCTCGTCGTATCGAAGAGACCGAGAAGCAGGTCCGAACTATATCGGTTCGTGCCCGTGAGGTGCTTCGCGATGATCCGGCGCTGGATCTGCCCGGTGCCCTCGAAGATACGATCTGCGTCGCGGTACCACTTCTCGACCGGGTGACCCGGCTCGAGGGCTTCTTCGCCGAGGAGGACCATCGCGCGGGTGACATGCTGCGCGGTGCGCGCGCCGTGCGCCTTCGCCATCGACGACTCCGACGTTCTCGATATGGTGGCCATCCATCCGCCTTTGTGCGATAGGCGCGACGAGGTGATCTCCATGTTCATCTCGGCGAGCTCGAACATGATGTGCTGGTGGCTGGCCATCGGCGTGCCGTGGAGAGAGCCGCCGCGCACGCGGTCGAGCAGGAACTCGTAGGCGGCGCGGGCGATGCCGGCGGCCTGCGCGCCGACGACGGGGCGCGTGGAGTCGAGCATCTTCTTGGTGTCGGCGAGGCCGCCCGAGCCCGCGCTGACGCCGGCGATGCCGAGCATCATGTCCTTGTGGACGCGGACGTCCTCGAAGTGGACCTGCGCAGTCTCGGA
>JBBJLY010000130.1:0-22712 GCA_037720695.1 Kofleriaceae bacterium
GCCGATCGCGGCGTTCATCGACGCGGCGTTCATCGGCGAGGCCGAGGAGCTGCTGCCGAGCGTGATCGTCGCGTGGGCCGCGCTGCGCCGCGAGATCCGCGCCGGCACGCGCACGCGACCGGATGCGCTCGCCGAGCTGGCGTCGCGGTTTCCGCTCTACGTGCCGTCGCTGTACGCGACCGAGACCGACGAGGCGACCGGGATGACCGTGGTCGGCGCGCCGCTGGATCCGCGGGTGCCGGCGCGCGTCAGTCGCGCGATGGTGCGGGACCTCGACGCCTTCCCGTTTCCGAGCGACACCCCGGTGCCGTACGCCGAAGCGGTGTTCGAGCGCGCGTCGGTCGAGATCGCCCGCGGCTGCACCGAGGGCTGCCGGTTCTGCCAGGCCGGCATGATCTACCGCCCGGTGCGCGAGCGCTCGCCGCAGTCGATCGCGGACTCGCTGATCAGCGGCGTCGATCGTGCGGGCTACGAGGAGACCGGGCTGACCTGCCTGTCGACCGCCGACTTCTCGAGCATCACGCCGCTGGTCAAGCAGCTCGCGGGGGAGCTCCGCAAGCGCGGCGTCTCGATGTCGGTCGCGTCGCTCCGCGCGTACGGCCTGAACGAGGACCTGCTCGACGAGCTCGCGCTGACCCGGATCAGCGGCCTCACGTTCGCGCCCGAGGCCGGCACGCAGCGGATGCGTGACGTCGTCAACAAGAACGTCACCGAGGCGCACGTCGAGGAGAGCTCGCGGCGCGTGTTCTCGCGCGGCTGGCACCGCCTGAAGCTGTACTTCATGATCGGCCTGCCGACCGAGGAGGACGACGACGTCCGCGGCATCGTCGAGACCGGGCAACGCATGATCCGGATCGGCCGCGAGTACGTCGGCCGGCGCGCGGAGGTCACGATCTCGGTGTCGTCGCACGTGCCCAAGCCGCACACGCCGCTGCAGTGGTGCGCGCAGGACGCCGAGGTCGAGATCCGGCGCAAGCAGAACATCCTGCGTCACTGGGCGCGCGAGCCGGGCCTGCGGGTCAAGCACCACCACAGCGGCATCTCGTTCGTCGAGGGCGTGCTCTCGCGTGGCGACCGCCGGATCGCGGACGCGATCGAGAGCGTGTGGCGCGCGGGCGCCCGGTTCGACGGCTGGGATGAGGTGTTCGAGCTCGAGCGCTGGACCCAGGCGTTCGCCGCGCACGGCATCGACACCGCGAGCTACCTCGCGACGCGTCCAGTCACAGCACGCCTGCCGTGGGACCACATCGATGTCGGGCTCGAGGACGGCTTCCTGCTCGGCGAGTACCGCAAGGCGCTGAAGGGCAGGGCGAGCCCGCCGTGCGGCAAGGTCGCCGGCATGCTGATCCACCACACCAACCTCGCAGAGGCGGACCCGGATCGTCGCAAGCTGGTCTGCTACGACTGCGGCGTCGCTTGCGATCTGTCGCGCATGCGCGAGGATCGGCTGGTCGCCCTGCGCACGCTCGGTGCGACCGAGCGGCCGACGCCACGAGCGCCGGTCGTCGGCGAGGGTGATGTCGACGTCTCCGAGCGTGGTGGCGGCAGCCCGGCGGAGAGCGATCGCCAGCTGCGCAATCGCGAGAACGAGCGCGCGGAGCGCGTGCGGCTCGCCGGCCACGTTGGCAGTGGCATCGCGTACACCACGTACCGGCTCAAGTTCGCGAAGGTCGGGCGCGCCGCGTTCCTCGGCCACCTCGATCTCGGGCGCCTGCTGGCGCGCAGCTTCCGCCGCGCGGACCTGTCGCTCGCGATGACGCGCGGCTTCTCGCCGAAGCCGCGGATCTCGTTCGGCCCGGCGCTCGGCCTCGGCATCCCGTCGCTCGGCGAGCTGGTCGACGTCGACCTCGAGCACGTGCCGACCGGCAAGCGCAGCTGGGAAGCGAGCGAGGCGGATCCGCGCGTCGAGCTGTCGGCCGACGAGGTCCGAGAGCGCTTGCTGACCGTGTGCCCACCGGGCATCGAGATCCAGGACTGCTCGATCGTGCGCCTCAACGGGCACCCGCTGGTGATCTCCAATCAGGTCAAGGCCGAGCGCGGCCTCGGCAAGTTGATCGACGCGTTCGATCTGCTGATCCGCCCGGCACCCGACGGCATGGTGTTCGATGCCGCGCGGCTCTTGCGACTCGCGACCGCGTTCATGGCGAGGTCCTCGGTCGAGATCGCGCGCACGGCAAAGACCAAGGAGACCAAGGCGCCGCGGCCCGAGCGGTCGATCGACATCCGGCCGCTGGTGACCGAGCTCGACGTGATCGAAGGCGATGCGGCGCTCAGGCTCGCGGCCGCACTCGACTGGCCCGCGGGTGCGCTGCTTCGCGTTCGCGTGCGGGCAACCGCCGAGGGCTCGGCCAAGCCGCCGGAGATCGCACGCGCGCTCGGCGTGTGGGGCTCCGACGACCTGTGTGGCGAGCACGCGCTGGTCGCCCGGCTCGGCCTCGTGGCCACGGCCGTCCTGCCGCCCGCCGTGGGACTGGAACCCACGCCTGCACACACCGATTTCCTCGGGAAGTAGCCGCCCCGGTCCCGCGTATGCTGGGGACCAAATTCGATGTCATTCGATCAGGCGCAGAACCAGACCCAGGACTCGTCCTCCACCACGCAGGCACCCGGCCAGGCCCATGCGCCCGGTAAGCAGACCCAGGTCCAGGCGAGCCCCGGCGCGAACGGCGCCGTGCCGACGATCAACCCGCGACCGCCGGTCGACACGAACACGGCCCTCAACAGCACGACGCACGCCGACCCCACGCTGCAGGACGCGCAGAACACGCCGGCCCAGCCAACGGCAGTCAACGAGACGCGTGCCGCGAACGTCAAGGTGATCGCAGATCGCGGCGCACCGCTCGCGACCGCGGCCGAGGTGTGTCCGCGCCCGGAGCTGATCCTCGAGGAGTCGACCGAGAACGTGAGCCCGGCCCCCGCTGGCTTCACCTCGGTGACCGGGTTCAATGGCACCGTCAACGGCCCGCAGGTCGAACAGGTGATGACCGACTCGCTCTACGTCGGCGGCGGGCCGTCGCCGAACGATGTCCAGCAGGGCGGCATCGGCGACTGCTACTTCCTGGCGACGCTGATGTCGATCTCGCAGCGCGATCCGGGAAAAATCCGCTCGATGATGACGCCCGACGGGGCAGGTGGCGCGACCGTCACGTTCTGGCAGCGCACGATGACCGATCCGAACTGGTTCAAGCGGATGTTCGGCTCGCGCCCCGAGCCGATCTACCAGCAGGTCAACATCCACGTGTCCGAGCAGCTGCAATATTCGCTCGCGTTGCCGCTCGGCTCGGGTCAGCGCGTCATCAACGGCCGCGGCGGCTTCAGGTTGAAGGGCGCGCAGCTGCGGTGCGCGGATCAGGCGCGCAACAGCAAGTGGTGGGGCGCGATCACCGGCACGCAGGCCGAGGTCCACCGCCGCGACGAATACGATACGGCGCTGTGGGCGGTGCTGATGGAGAAGGCGTACGCCGCGTTCACGGAGCGCTACGGGCACTACGGCGGATCGCAGAACGAAGCAGCGGCGACCGGCTCGGGCTACGACGCGATCAACGGTGGCTGGTCGCACCAGACGATGTTCCTGTTCTACGGCGCCCAGGCCGACATGGCGGGCGCGAACGGCGGCAACGTCCAGCAGCAGGCGACGCAGTGGGCGCCCGGCTCGCAGGTGCTGGCCCAGAATCCGCGCGTCGTCGATCAGCTCCTGTTGCTCCAGGGCCAGGGTGAGGCGCCAGCTCCCGGCGCGACGCAGGCGCCGATCGTCACCGCCACCTCGATGGTCCACCTGCTGATCCCGCGCCTGCTCGCGGCGATCCCGGTCGCGCAAGGTGATGCGGACTGGGCGAACTTGTCGGCCGCGGAGCAGACCAACATCGCGTCGATCACGGGTGCGATCAACACGCACAACGCGTTGCCCGCCGATGCGGCGGGCGTCCAGAACGGCCCCAAGGCGCAGGCGCGCGCGGCGATCGGCACCGCGTGCTCGACGGCGATCACCGCGGCCAACGCGCCGGCGCTACTCGCCGCCGCGCGCTCGAACAACATCAAGCAGATGGTCGACCTCGTGCTCGACCTCAAGAACATCGGGACCGACGCCAGCCCGGGTCAGCGCAACATCTACGGCGATCACGTGTACTCGGTCGTCGGCGTGAACTTCTCGACCACGGCGGGCGCCGCCGTGCCGCTGAACGGGACGCCTAGCTCCATGCGGCCGGCGCTGTTCCCGCTGGTCGACACCACGATCTCGAACGTCACGCTGCGCAACCCGCACCATGGCAACACGCCCGACGCGATGGGCTCGGGTGCGGGCCCCGACGGCCCGACCCAGGGCGTGAGCTCGAGCGGCATCTTCCACATGAACCTCGAGCAGTTCTTCCGCAACTACACGTCGGTCGAGTCGGGCGTGTTTCCGAAGACCTGATGCAGCTCGCGATCTCCAGCTCCGACGATCTCGTCGAGCTGTACGGCAGGTACATCGAGCTGGTCGAGCGTGACGTCGAGGACACGCTCGAGCTGGTGTTCGCGCCCGGTGACTACGGCGTCGCGTCGATCGGGCCGATCCAGCTCGATCTTGGGGGCAACCCGGCGCCCAGAGACCCGAAGCTCGATGTCACGATCCGCGGCCAGGCCGGGGCGCCGGCCGTGTTTCGCGATCTCGGCGTGCTGGTCAACGCGCGCAGCTTGCACCTCGAGCACGTGATTTTTACCGGGCGTCGCCAGGCGGTGCTCCAGGCCCGGGTCGCGCGGTTGTTCTCGATGCGCAGCTGCGTGGTCGCCGACAACAGCTGGGGCGGGCCGTGGAACGGGGCGCTACTGCAGGTCGGTGGGGTGTTCGGGCACGACGCGTATCGCGTCTCGATCGACGACACCTGGTTCGTGCGCAACACCGAGGAGTCCTCGTCGACGCTGCTCGATCTCGGCCCGGCGAGCGGCGCGTTCGTCGACGAGATCAAGCTGGCGCGCGTCGCGTTCCTCGACAACCGGACGCACCGCGACCTCGCGATCCGCGAGGCGCAGGCGATCCAGATCGCCGACTTGATCGCGGTCAAGCAGGAGCCCGGCGTCGTGATCCACCGCACCAACGTGGAGCGGACCGAGATCGAGCACAGCACGTTTGTCGTCTCGGGTCCCGGGGCGATCGCCGGGGCCGATACGCGGGTGTACAGCTCCGCGCTCACGCTGCGCGACACCACGGTCTATCTGCCAGGTGGCGGCAAGCTGCCTGACGACGTGCGTGGCGCACGGGTCCGCGACCGCGCCTCGCTCCGTCCCGGGGCCGAGCCGTTCGCCGACCTCGTCGCTCGCGTCGCCGCCGGTACGCTCGCGCCGCACGACGCGTGGTCACGACTGGAGGACTCGCTTGGCCTCACGAGCTAGACTAGGTGCGATGCGGCTGTGCTTGTTGTGTCTCGTGGTGGCGTGCTCGAGCAGCGCCGAACCAACCAAATCGCCACCCACTCGTCCACCCACGCAGCCAATCGACGGCAGCGACACCGAAACTCCAGGGAGCCAGCACATGACACGTGAACCAGAACAACCCGGTGGGACTGGCGTCGACGAGAACGGCGTCCTGTTGCGCAGCAAGCCGGACCCCAACGCGCCACAACCGGACCCGAAGCTGGTCGCCGACACCGACGCAAACTTGCTGTTCTATGCCGGCGCGCTCGTCGGCGATCCGGCCAAGCAGCGCCGCGTCTGGCAGCAGCTCGGCCTCGCCGATGCGGCCGGCGCACCGACGCCGAAGATGACCGAGTTCATCCGCGCGCACCAGCAGTGGGTCAAGGACCGCGCGGACCTCGCGGCCTCGGTGGCGACGCCCGCAAAGGCGACCGCGTATCTCGACGCCCATCTGAAGTAGGTCACGACTCGAGCGCGTCGGCGACCATCCGCCGGTACAGATGCGGCGCGAGCCAGGTATAGGCGCAGCCCACGAGCCAGACCCAGTACAGGAGGCGCTCCAGCGCGACCAGGCCGGCGGCACCCGCGAGGATCATCGCGACCCGGGCGACGACGAAGCTACCGATCAGCAGCGCGAGCTGACCGCGCTCGCTTCGCAGCGCCAGCCACGCGCTCAGCCGCCACCACGCCCCGCGCAGCCAGCTGCGGCGCGCCTGGATCGCGGTCCACAGCTCGATCGCGCCGGCATCGTCGGCATGCTGGCGGAGCGCGAACCGCGCGTGCTGCTCCGCGTGGGCGACGTCGCCACGCACGAGGTCGACGAGGCCGGCGACGACGTGCGCGTCGAGGCTCATCGGGTGGGCGTCGAGCGCGTCGCTCGCCCAGCGCGCCGCCTGGTCGTGACGATGATCTCCCAGCTCCAGCCGGGCGTGCCGTCAGCGCCCCGAGGTGCGTCGGCTCGAGCTCGAGCGCGAGGCGCAGCAGCTCGCGGGCGTCGGCCACCTCCCCGCGAAGCAGCCGGATCGCGGCACCGAGCACGTGGGTGTCGGCGTCGGCGGAGTCGTCCTGCAGCGCGACTGCGCAATGCGCCCACGCCTCGGCTGTCTTGCACTGCGCGCGGAACACGGAGGCGGCGGCGAAGTGACAGCTCGCGTCGTTGCCATCGAGCACGAGCGCGCGCCGGGCCTCGAGCGCCGCTCCGCCGAGCCGCTTCGCACCGAGCAGCGCGAGGGCGAGCTCGGCATGTGCGGGCGCGTGCGCTGGATCGTGGGACAGCGCGCGGCGCAGCAGCTCGATCGCCTCGCGCCAGTCAGCGAGCTTGCGATGCTCGCGCGCTTGCGCGACGAGGAGCGCGAGCTGGCGCTCGGTCACAGCCCGCCCGAGACGATGATCTTCCACAGCGGGCTGTCGCTGAGCCCGACGACGATTCCCGACAGCCAGTACCCGGCGCCGAGCACGTAGGTCGCGGGTCGCACCGCTCCGCCGTGAGCCTCGTAGACCTCGAACGTACGCGCCTGGACGATGCTGATCGCGTAGGCCATCGCTAGCTTTCCGGCGACGATGCCGAGTAGCGCGAGCTGGAGCGTGGTCCGCGATGCGATGACCTCGCGGTCCCACAGCTCGAGCACGACGAAGCCGGCGAGCGCCGTGCCGGCGAGCGTCGCGACACACAGCGCGAGCTCCTTCCGGCGCGTCGGGCTGCCCATCGCGACCGCGTTCCACACGAACCACGGTAGCGCGAGCCACGCGCCGCACAGCATCGCGGCGAGCAGCGGCGCGTTCGGGTCAACGATGTAGTGGCGGAGATCGGTCTCGACCGGCTCGTCGGCGATCACGTACGTTCCGTCGGCCATCGTCCCGCGCAAATTGTAGCGTTAATTGTGACCTCCGCTGCCCCTCGGCCACGGGGCTATCCGGTCAAGTCGCGCAGGTTTCAGCGCGGGCCCGCAAGCCGTGCGCGATCAGCGGGTCCGCGTGAGCTCGACGATGCCGATCCGGATCAGCTCGCGGGCCTCGTCGCGCCGGATGTCGAGCTTGATGGCGACCTCGTCGTACGAGGCGCCCGCGGCGTAGAGCTCGACGGCGCGCGCCCGCTGCACGGGACTGCGCGGGACCGTGCCGCACGCCACCGTCAGGGCCGTGAGGGCGGTCAGGACTGCGATCGGTAGCGCTGTCATGTCTCCTCCGGGGAGACACGCAACCAAGTTTCGGGCCAGGCGGCGTGCTATACGCGGCGCGTGCCGAACCTGTCGGTGAATCTCAACAAGGTCGCGTTGCTCCGCAACTCGCGCGGCTCCACCAACCCGTCGCCACGCACTGCCGGCATCGCCTGCCTCGACCACGGGGCCTACGGGCTGACGTTGCACTGGCGCGCCGACAACCGTCACACGCACGAGACTGACGTCCGGGCGCTACGGGCGCTGTGCCGCGAACGCGGCGCGGAGTTCAACCTCGAGGGCGACGCGCGCGAGGAGTTGATCGCGCTCGCCGAGGAGCTCGAGGTCACGCAGTTCACGCTCGTCCCGGTCAAGCCCGGCGAGATCACGAGCGACCACGGCTGGGACCTGCCGCGCCAGAACGACGTGGTCGCGCCGATCATCAACCGGCTCGCCCGCCGCGGGATCCGGACCGCGGTGTTCGTCGACCCGATCCCCGAGATGATGGTTGCGGTCGCGGCGACCGGCGTCGATCGCGTCGAGATCTACACCGAGCCGTACGCGGCCTCGTGGGGCACTCCGGCATTCACGGAGGAGCTCGCGCGGCTCAAGGCGACTGCACGCGCGGCCGTCGAGGCCGGGATGCAGGTCAACGCGGGCCACGACCTCGATCTCCGCAACATGCCCCTGGTCGCGCGCGAGATTCCGGACATCGTCGAGGTCTCGATCGGACACGCGCTGATCGCGGATGCGCTGTATCTCGGGTTTGCCGAGGCGGTCCGACGCTACGTCCGCGTCTGTCAGGGGCAAGCAGTCGATGCGCCGGTCACCAAGTAGCCTCGCGCTGGTCGCGCTGGTTGGCTGTGGCTCGCCGCCCGCACCGGTCGCCCCGCGCGCGTGCCCGACGGGTGCGATCACGCTGGCCGGCCAAGATGATGTCGCCGCGCTGGCAGGTTGCGAGCGGATCGCGAGCCTCGCGATCCGGACCGCGGAGGCGCTCGATCTCGCGCCGCTCGCCAGCCTGACCGCCGTGGCCGGGGACGTCTCGGTGGGACCGACCGTCGGACTCTCGGAGCTCGCGCTGCGCGGTCTGCGCGAGGTCGGTGGCACGGTCAAGATCGCCGGCAACGCGAACCTCATGGGCGTGTTCCTGCCGGTGCTCGTGCGGGCCGGCGGGTTCGACATCGGCGGCAACGCGGCGCTGACGACGGTCTCGCTGCCCACGCTGGAGGGGACCCGTGCGCTGGCGCTCGCCGATAATCCCGCGCTCGAGCTGCTCGACCTGAGCCGGCTTCTCGCGATCGAGCAGGCGCTCGTGATCGCGGACAACGGCAAGCTCGTGCTGGTTGATTTCCCGAGCCTGACGCGCGCTGGCTCGGTGCGGGTCGAGAACGACAAGATCCTGCCGGACGAGCAGGCCGCCGCACTGCGCAAGCTCGCGCCGTAGCGGTATCCTGCGGCCATGTCTCGCGACCTCCTCGAGCTGGCCGGCTCGCTCGCTTACCTCGACGATCTTGACGCACAGTTTGCCGCCGATCCCGGCGATGTTGATGCGAGCTGGCACGCGCTGCTCGAGGGCGCGCCTGCCGCGCCCGCCGCCGAACCGAATGGCAAGGGTGCATCCGCACCGGTGACCGCGCGCGAGCCAGCGCCCGCTCCGACCAACGGCGGCTCGAACGGGCATCCGAACCTGCCGACGTTCACGCGGCCCGGCGCGGTCACGATGTCCCCGATCGTCACCCAGTCGGTGGCCTCCGTGTGGCCGCTCGTCAACGCGTTCCGCACGCGCGGTCACTTCTCGGCGAACCTCGATCCGCTCGGGCTGCTCGAGAGCGCACCGATCAGCGAGCTCGATCCGAAGACCTGGGGCTTCACCGACGACGATCAGGAACGGGTGATCGAGCCGACCGGCGTGCACGGTATGCCGCGCGCGACGCTGCGCGAGCTGCTCGCCCATCTCCAACGGGTGTACTCGACCTCGGTCGGCATCGAGTTCATGCACATCGCGTCACCGGCGAAGCGGTCGTGGCTCGCCGAGCGGATGGAGACCCGGCTGACCGCGGCATTGCCGGTCGAGGTCCGCACGCACATGTTGCAGCTGCTGATCAACGCCGAGCAGTTCGAGCGGTTCTGTCACACGAAATATCCCGGCACGAAGCGGTTCTCGCTCGAAGGCAGCGAGAGCACGATCCCGCTGCTCGATCTCGCGCTGACCGTGAGCGGTCGGATCGGCGCGATCGAGACCGTGATCGGGATGGCCCACCGCGGCCGGCTGACCGCGATCGAGCAGATCCTGAAGCGCCCGGCGCGCGACCTGTTTGGACACTTCGAGGACGTCGAGCCCGAGAAGGCGATGGGCGGCGGCGACGTCAAGTACCACCTCGGGTTCTCCAACGATCGGGTCGACGTCAACGGCGTCGCGATGCACGTGTCGCTGTCGTTCAACCCGAGCCACCTCGAGGCCGTCGATCCGGTGGTCTGCGGTCGCGTGCGCGCGAAACAGATCCGGCACGGCGACGTCGAGCATCGGCGCGTGATGGGCCTGCTGGTCCACGGCGACGCCGCGTTCGCCGGCCAGGGCCTGGTGCCCGAGACGCTCCAGCTGTCGCAGCTGCCGGGTTATCGCACCGGCGGCACGATCCACGTCATCATCAACAACCAGGTCGGCTTCACTGCGTCTCCCGCCGAGCAGCGCTCGACGCCGTACTGCACGGACGTCGCGAAGATGATCGAGTGCCCGATCTGGCACGTCAACGGCGAGGATCTCGACGCCCTCGCGCACGTCGTCCAGATCGCCTGCGAGTACCGCGCGCAGTTCTCGAGCGACGTCGTGATCGACATGTACTGCTATCGCAAGTACGGCCACAACGAGAACGACGAGCCGAGCTTCACCCAGCCAGTGATGTACGAGTCGATCCGGAACAAGCCATCGCCCGTCGAGGTCTACGGCAAGCTGCTGATCGAGCAGGGTGTGGTCACCCCCGAGATCGTGACCGCGATGACCAAGAAGCGGGTTGCCGAGCTGACCGCCGAGCTCGAAGCGGCAAAGGCCGCGAAGCAGCGCCCGGATCCACCGTCGATGACCGCGATGTGGCGCGGCTACCACGGCGGCGTGTCCGAGGTCCCCGAGGACGCCGACACCCGCGTGCCGCGCCAGCTGCTCGAGAACATCGCGGAGTCGATGACCGAGTTGCCCGAGGGCTTCACCGCGCACCCCAAGATCGTGCGTCTGCTCGAGCAGCGCGCGCAGATGGGGAAAGGCGAGCGTCCGATCGACTGGGGCATGGGCGAGCTGCTCGCGTACGGCACGCTGCTCTACCAGCACATCAACGTGCGGCTCACCGGCCAGGACTGTGCGCGCGGCACGTTCAGCCACCGCCACGCGATCATCGCCGACGTCAAGTCAGGCCGCGAGCACCTGCTGCTTGGCAGCCTGCACCCGGATCAGGGCCAGTGCAGGATCTACGACTCACCGCTGTCCGAGGCCGCCGTCATGGGCTTCGAGTTCGGCTACTCGCTCGACTATCCCGACGCGCTCGTGCTGTGGGAGGCGCAGTTCGGCGACTTCGCGAATGGCGCGCAGGTGATCATCGATCAGTTCATCACCTCGTCCGAGGACAAGTGGAAGCGACTCTCGGCGCTCACGCTCCTGCTTCCGCACGGCTACGAAGGGCAGGGGCCCGAGCACTCGAGCGCGCGGCTCGAGCGCTTCCTCCAGCAGTGCGGCGAGCACAACATCCAGGTCGCGCAGCCGACGACGCCGGCGCAGATCTATCACCTGCTACGCGGCCAGGTGCTGCGCCCCGTGCGCAAGCCGCTGATCGTGATGACGCCCAAGAGCTTGCTCCGGCTGCCGGCCGCGACGTCGACGCTCGAGGAGCTGGCGACCGGCCGGTTCCACCGCGTGCTGCACGATACGATCGCGGAGCCCGACAAGGTGACGCGCGTGCTGATGTGCTCCGGCAAGATCTACTACGAGCTGATCGAGGAGCGCTCGCGGCGCGCTGATCCCACGGTCGCGATCGTCCGGATCGAGAAGCTATATCCCTGGTGGGCGCAGCTGGTCGAGGCGTCGATCGCGCCGTACCCGCACCTGATGGAGCTGTACTGGGTTCAAGACGAGCCGTCCAACATGGGCGCAGGGACGTTCGTCACGCCCCGGCTCGAGGCGCTGATCGAGGGCAAGTCGATCCGGTATGAATTCGTCGCTCGGGTCGAGAGCGCGAGCCCCGCTACCGGCTCGCACAAGGCGCACGTGCTCGAGCAGCAGCAGATCTTGAAGAAGGCGTTCGATCCGCGGTGACGCGACCGGCTTCGCGCCGTCTCCCGCGGTAGCATGCCGCATGGCCGATCTCGTCGTGCCCCCGGTGGGCGAATCGATCACCGAAGCCGTCGTCTCGCGATGGCTCAAGAACATTGGTGACAGCGTTGCCGCCGACGAGGCGGTCGCCGAGCTCGAGACCGACAAGATCACGGTCCAGCTGAACTCCCCCGCAGCCGGTGCGCTCGCGGAGCAGAAGGCAGCCGAAGGCGCCACCGTGAAGGTTGGCGACGTGATCGGCACCGTCGACACGTCCCGGGTCGCCGAGGCGAAACCGGACGCCGAAGCCAAGGCCGAGCCGAAGCCCGCGGCCGAGCCGAAGACCGAAGCCGAGCCGAAGACCGCAGCGAAGGTCGAGGCCAAGCCGGCCGCGAAGGCCGAGGCGAAGCCGCCAGCGAAATCCGATGGCAAGTCCGCAGCGGCCAAGCCGGCCGCGCCTGTCGCCCTGAGCAAGTCCGACGCAGCGCCACCGGGCACCCCCGGCGCACCGCCGTCGAAGTCGAGCCAGCCGATCGGCAAGCCCGCGACCCAGGCGGAGGAGATCGCCACGGCGACCCCGCGCGGCGGCAACGGCCAGCCGCTCGACAAGGATGCCTTGCTCAAGCTGACACCCTCGCAGCGCGCGAGCGCGCGGGAGGCCGGCTCGCTGCCACGTGCACAGGCGTCGGCTGCAGCGCCGTCGCGGCCGTCCGACGATGCGCGCCTGGCGCAGGTCGATCCGCGCGATGAGGTCGTGGCGATGTCACCGCTGCGCAAGCGGGTCGCCGAGCGGCTCGTCCAGGCCCAGCACGAGTCGGCGTCGCTCACGACCTTCAACGAGGTCGACATGACGGCGATCATGGAGCTGCGCGCGAAGTACAAGGAGACGTTCGAGAAGGCGCACGGCGTAAAGCTCGGCTTCATGTCGTTCTTCGTCAAGGCGTGCGTCGCGGCCGCGAAGCTGTACCCGGGCGTCAACGCCGAGGTGCTCGGCGGCAGCATCGTCTACAAGAAGCACTACGACTTCGGCATCGCGGTATCTGCACCCAAGGGGCTCGTGGTCCCGGTGCTGCGCGACTGCGACTCGCTATCGTTCGCCGGCGTCGAGCAGGGCATCGGTCAGCTCGCCGACAAGGCACGCACCGGCAAGCTCGGCCTACCGGACCTGTCCGGTGGCACGTTCACGATCACGAACGGCGGCATCTACGGGTCGATGATGTCGACCCCGCTGCTCAACTACCCGCAGACCGGCATCCTCGGGATGCACAACATCGTCAAGCGCGCGGTCGTGATCGGCGATGAGGTCGTGGTGCGGCCGATGATGTACGTCGCCCTCAGCTACGATCACCGGGTGGTCGACGGACGAGAGGCCGTGTCGTTCCTGGTCGCGGTCAAGGATCGGCTCGAGTCGCCCGAGCGCCTGCTCGTCGAGGTATGAGCTCGGACGCTGCGGCGTGTGCGCTCGCGCGCCACCGTTAACCGCGCCAGGCGCGCCGCGGCATCCCACGACGTCTCGCACACGGGGAAGTGTCAGGGCACCGGCTGGACCACGATCGCGGCGCCGCGAGCGGGGTCGCGAGGCGCTGGTGGCGTGGCGCCCGCGATCGAGAACCCCGCGGTGTGGGCGATGCCGGCGGCGAACCCGCCAGGCACCGCAGCGAGCGCGACCAGCTCCTCGCGGCCGGCGCCGGCGATGTGAACTACGTCGACCACCTCGCGACCATCCAGCACGGCGACGAACGCGTCGTCTCCGTGGGCCCGGAGCTGCGCGCCGCCGAGATTGACCGTGCCAGCGAAGAACCCACCGATCACGATCCGGTCGTCGACCGCGGTGATCGCGTGCAGGCCGTCGGCGTCGAGATCGCCGATCAGGAACGCGGCGCCGGGTGCGCCATCCAGGCCGTACCAGGCGACGAGCCCGTCGGACGGACCGCGGGTGACCAGGTCCTTGCCCTCGTGGCGGATCGTGTCGCGCGCGTTCGCGGCGATCGCGATCCGCCCGCGGCTGTCGATCGCGATGCCGACGGCCGCATCGTCCGCCTTGCCACCGAAGGTATGCGTCCACTTGCGGGCACCGTCGGCGTCGAGCTCGGCGACGAACAGGTCCGCCATCACCGACCGCTCGTCGAATGGCAGCAGCGACTCGCCGAGCAGATCGGCGCCGGCCGAGAACGTGCCCGTGATCGCGATCCGGGTGCCGCGGGTCGCAACGCCCTGGACGCTATCGCCACCCGGACCGCCGACGCGGCGCAGCCAGCGTGGTGCGCCGGTCGCCGCGATCCTCGCCACGAAGCCATCGTGCCGGCCACCGCTCGACACGACCTGGTCGCCGATCCGCAGCGTGCCGCTGAACGATCCCGCGACGACGAGGTCTGTCGGATCGATCGCGGCGATCGAGGTCACGATCGCCCACTCGTTCGCGTCGACCGCGAGCGTCCAGCGCGACTGGCCGGTGGCCCGATCGACCGCGACCAGGGCGGCACCCGGCGATCCGCGTAGGGCCAGCCCGGCGACCTCGCCGGCTCCACCAAGCGCGGCGATCACGAGCGGACCGGCGACCGTCAGCGGGCCACCCGTCCCAAGGTGCTCGACCTGCCAGACCACGCGCGAGCCGTTGCGAGCTTCGAGCGTGGTGCGCTCGGCGACCGCGAGCGCGGCGAACATCGTGCGATCCGCGACCGCGATCCCGCGGAGCGATCCGCCGGCGCGATCGAACGTGACCGTCGCGACATCCGCAGCAGGCTGCGGACGGCGAGGGGCGGGGCATCCAACCAGCGCGACGAGCGCGACCAGCGAGCCGCGAAGTTTGCTGGGGTTCAGATCTTCTCGCCGCGAGCGCGAAGCTCGGCGACGACAGTAGCGAGACCGAGCTTGTCGATGCGGCGCATCCCGCGCGCGCTGATCTTCAGCTTGATCCAGCGCTTCTCGTCCTCGATCCAGAACCGCTTGTTCTTGAGGTTCACCTCGAAGCGCCGCTTGGTGTGGCGGTTCGAGTGGCTAACATTCGAGCCGGTGAGGGGCTTCTTGCCGGTGACCTGGCACTCGCGCGACATGGCACGTCTCCTTAGATCTTCGATTCCTTGAACTCGACGTGCTTGCGAACCACCGGGTCGTACTTCTTCAGTACGAGCTTCTCGGGAGTGCGCTTGCGATTCTTCGAGGTCGTGTAAAAAAAGCCCGTATCCGCGGTAGATACGAGACGGATGAGCTCGCGGCCCGATTTGCTCTTTTTCGCCATAGCATTACCTCGAAGGACCGGACTTATGGCACGGGTGCGCGGAGCTTGGCAAGGGCCTTCGGGTCAATCGCGCGGCCGGCAAGTACGCGACAGGACGAGGCCGGACAGAGGCAAAAGGGTGGCCGCATGTAGGAAGACGTCCGCTTTCCCCCGCGTACTACACTCCGAGGTCCATCCCCCATGCCCGACCCGCAGCAAGAACAAGCCGAACGCGACTACTTGAAGCCCAAAGCTGGCGAGAACCTCGAAGAGAAGGAGGTCAGCCAGAAGGGCATGAGTCGCCTGCAGATGGCCGCCGGCGCGATCGCCGAGACCAAGCGGGCGATTCCGCACCAGGGCAACCAGATTCCGTCGCTCAAGGCCACGAAGATGAACTCGATGGCCCGGCTGCGTGTCATGCGCGACTCCAACTGCTGGGAGTACACGACGGAGATGGCGCGGACGCTCGCGTATCAGAACCCCGAGGCCGACATCGCCGCAAAGGCGGATCTCGCGCACGGCGGCAACTGCGGCGAGCACGCGTGGGTCGCCTATCATTATCTGCGGCTGAACGCGAAGGGCGAGCACATCCAGGTCTCGCAGCAGAAGGACTTCGACCACGCGTTCGTCCTGATCGGCGATCTGAAGAAGGACAAGGACGCGGACATCGTGTGCTCCGATCCGTGGCCGAACAATCCGACGGCGTGTTTGTGGGAGGACCACTTCGCGAACTGCTCGCGCGACATGATCCTCGACCACGGCAGCATGGTCGCCGATGGCAAGAGCTTCAAGTCGGCGATCGGCCAGTGCCTGAAGCTGTCGGAGTATGGCGAGCAGCAGGTCGCCGCGGCTGCGACGGAAGAGCAGACCGAGAACGAGACCAATGCCGCGGGTGCCAAGCGGAACCACTTCTGGCATCACGACGACACCGCGACGCCGAAGTACGACTACCGCACCGAGCAGCCGCAGCCGGCCGCGCAAGAGCAGCAGCAGCCACAAGTTCACTAGGCGAGCTGGCGCGCGGTTTCTCGAGCCGGTACGGTTCTCTTCCAATGATGGCGAGGATGTCGCGCGCGTGGTTGCTCGTCGGGTTTGTCGCCTGTTCGAGCAAACCGCAGCAGGACCCGCGCCCACCATCCGGCAGCGCCGGGGAAACTGGTAGTGGCTCGATGATGAAGACCCCCGGATCCGCGGCAAACGGCGCGTTCGTGCAGGGCGCCGCCCTGTCTCCCGGCGACCAGCTTGCCGCGTGGCTCGATGCCCAGAAGCTCGGTAACGAGGGCAAGCTGTTGCGGCTGCCCGTCGTGCTCGCGAAGGGCCAGGTCGGCTTCCAGCTCCGTGGCGCGAAGCTCGGGACGGGCGCTGATGCGCTGACCGTGGATCTCGATGACACCGCGCTCGGGATCGGGCTCGGCAACCGCGCGCGCAAGTGCTCGCTGGATGGCGTCTGCGCGTTCCTCGTCGAGGGCTACTGGCAGGGCAAGCAAGGCGACGCGTACAAGCTGCGGGTGGTGAAGGCAGGCGAGCCGCTGGCGGCCGACGAGCTCGGCAAGCTCGGCCATGCCGAGGTCGAGGGCGAGAGCGGCAACTAGCGTTTGAATTTGATGACCCGCTGGCCCTCGCTCCCTCTCGGGCTCGCTCCGCGCCGCGCGGGCGACCGCTGTACCCGCAAGGAGGCGCTGATGCTGCTCGAGGCCGAGCGCACGGTGGCCGCCGCGCTCGCGGTGCGGGCGATCGCCGAGGGCTGGGATAGCGGCCGGCTCGGCGCCGCGACCGACGAGCTTCCTCGTGAGCGCGAGGTGCTGGGCCTGCTCGGCGCGAAGCAGGGGCTCGCCGGGCAGCGGGTCCGCGAGGCCAGCGAGACGCTCGACGACGTGATGGCGGAGGCGCGCAAGCTCGACCAATCGATCCCGAAGGTGAAGCCGCTCGACGAGCTGGTCGCGGAGTTCGGGCTGTCGCCGCTCGCGCGCATGGTGGTGATGCTGGTCGCCGCGCCACAGATGTGGGGGGAGATCGCGCAGCTCTACGGCGTGGTCGCCAACAACGCGACGCGCGATGTCGTCGACGAGCACTTGCTGCGGCAACTGCTCGGCCCGCGCGTCAACCCACACGATCTGGCGCACGAGCTCGGTCCCACCCAGCCGCTGCTGCACTTCGGCCTCCTCCACGCCACGACGACCTCGCCGCGGCCGTTCCAGGGCCTGTCGCCCGATTCGCTGGTGCTCGCACGGCTGCGCGCAGACCCGCTCGATCGCGATCCACTCGGCAAGCTGGTGATCGTGACGGCGGCGAAGTCGCTCGACGACCTGCGCATCCCGGAGCCGATCGCCGATGCGATCGCCGTCGCGATCGCGCGCCAGCCGGTGCGTCCGCTGCGGATCGTCGTCCGCGGGCGCGATGGCAGTGGGCGCCGCACGCTGCTCGCGTCACTCGCCGCGCTCGGGAACCGCCAGCTCGCGATGGTGCATCTCAACGACCTCGCCGATTCGCGGCCCACCGCTGGCGAGTTGCGCCGCGCGCTCGAGCGCTGTGCGGTCGCGGGCTGGATCCCGTGTGTCGACGGACTCGAAAGCGTGCCGTCCGACGACCGCCTGCTGCGCGACAAGCTGCGCCGCGTGATCGGCGAGTTTCCCGGACCGCTCGCGCTGCGGCTCGACCGCGAGGCCACGCCGCTGATCGACGCCGGCTACTTCCAGATCGATCTGCCAGATCTATCGGAGACCGAGCGGCTCGAGATCTGGCGCAAGGAGCTGGCCGATCACGGGGCGAGCTCGTCGTCGGCCGACCTCGCGCCGCTCACGGCACGCTGGCGGATCGGCCCCGGCACGATCCACCGGGTGGTCGCGCACGTGACCGAAGGTGGGGTGACCGAGCTGACGACCCCGGTGATCGATCACGCGGTCAGCCAGCACCTCGAGCGCCGGCTCGGCGACGTCGCCGAGAAGGTCCGCTACCTGCCGCAGATGGCGGACATGGTGTTGCCGACCGACATCCTCGACAGCCTCAAGGAATTCCTGTCGCGGATGCGGCTGCATCGGAAGGTGTTCGAGGAGTGGGGGATGTCGCGCGTCGCGTCGACCGGGCGCGGCATCACCGCGCTGTTCCAGGGCCCGCCCGGTACCGGCAAGACGATGGTCGCCGGGGCGCTCGCCCGCGAGCTCGGGATCGAGCTCTACCGGGTCGACCTGTCGCGCGTGATGTCGAAGTGGATCGGCGAGACGGAGAAGAACCTCGGGAACGTGTTCTCGGCGGCCGAGGAAGGGCAGGCGATCATCCTGTTCGACGAGGCCGACTCGCTGTTCACGAAGCGCACGGAGGTGAAGTCGTCGAACGACCGGTTCGCGAACCTCGAGGTCAACTACCTGCTGCAGCGCCTCGATTCGTTCATCGGGATCGCGATCTTGACCACGAACTTCGGCGCCGGCATCGACAGTGCCTTCAAGCGCCGGCTCGCGTTCCGCATCCACTTTCCGATCCCCGATGAGGAACAGCGCGAGCAGCTGTGGCGCACTCACCTGCCGTCGACCCTCCCGACCACGGATGATCTCGACCTCGGCGATCTCGCCCGCAAGTATCCGCTGACCGGCGGCTCGGTGAAGAACTGCGTGATGCGCGCGGCCTTCCTCGCAGCGGCCGAGAACGTCACGCTGTCGCAGGACCACCTGCTGCGCGCGGTCCGGCTCGAGTATCGCGCCGCGGGCAAGCTCTCGGAGAGCGGTCCGCTCGAGTGACTCAACCCTCGTCTTCGTGGTCCGCGGTGTCGCTATCCTGATCCTCGTGGTCGGCGTCGTGCGTGCCGCCCTCGGTCGACAGCCGGGTCTTGGTGCCGGGCGGATCGTCGAGCAGCCCGGTGACGCCCGGTAGCGTCGTGGTCTTCCGCTTTGCACGCCGAGAGTCGATCGCCATCGCGACGATCGTCATGTCGTCGCCCTGACCCTGGTCTGCCGAGTGACTATCGATGTCGGCGAGGATCGCCTTGATCACGTCCTCGGCGGCGCCACGCGCGGTGCGGATCCGGCGCGACAGCCGCGACAGGCCGTACTCGTTGCCCCGGGCATCGCGTGCCTCGAGGATCCCGTCCGACACCATGATCAGCATGTCGCCCGAGTGCAGCTGGACGCGGGCCTCGCCGGCCTCGAGCTCGGGGGTGACGCCGAGCGGTGGCGTGTGCGCGCGCTCGGCCTGCAGCGGGAACACGCGATCGCCGCGGCGCAGGAGCGGCGTGCAATGACCGGCGTTGGTGAACACCAGGCTGCGGGTCTCGAGATCGTAGATGCAGTAAACGAGCGTCGCGAACATGCCGTCGTCGCCGAGATTTGCGATCTCCTGGTTGACCCGGCGAAGCAGGCGCGCCGGCGTGCGCGCGATCGCGGCGCGCGAGCGCAGCTCCGACGTCAGGCGCGCCATGTAGAGCGCCGCACTGATCGCCTTGCCGGCGACGTCGCCGACCGCGAGCCCGAGGTGCGAGGGGTCGTGCCAGATGAAGTCGTAGAAGTCGCCGCCGATCTGGTACGCGGGCTCGTAGTGGACCGCGAAGTCGAGGCCCACGACCTGCGGCACGTTGGCCGGCAGCAAGCTGCGCTGGATCTGTCGGGCGACGCGGAGATCGCGCTCGAGCCGCGCGTTGCGAGCTTGATGCGACGCGGGTCGCGTGAATCGCGAGCCCGGCCTGGGTCGCGATCGATTGCAGGAGGTCGACGTCCTCCTGGCGAAAGCCCGCGCTCTTGCTCTCGACGTAGACCACGCCGTAATGAGCGCCGTGATAGATGAGGGGCGCCCATCCGGGTGCCGACGCCCTCGTCGTTCTCGTCGTTGGCATCGTTCAGCAGCACGCCGCGGCGATCGCTCACGACGTGCGCGATGATCGTGCCGGGCACGCGCAGATCGCCGCCGAACGCTTGCTTGCGATGCTTCTGGCATTGCACGCGGAGCTCGCCGCTGCGCTCGTCCTCGACCAGCACACCGACGTCCTCGGCCTGCGGGAACAGATCGAGGAGCGCGTCGACCAGCTTCTCGAGCAGCGCTTCTGCCGTGTCACTCGCCGCCGTGGCGTGCAGGATCTGGGTGAGCGCGTCGAGCTTGCGTTCGATCAGGCGAACCGCGCGCTGCTCGGTCAGGCTGAACAAACCGCTCGAGATGATCGGCGCGCTCGAGTCGGACTCGACCCGGCTCTTGATCACGGAGCCGGTCGAGCCGACGTCGACGATCGTGACCGCGTTGCCCTCGGGGTACTTCTGGCCGTCGCTGGTGATGTCGCGCGCCTCGACCCGGATCCGGTTGTTCGCGATCAGGATCTCGTCGTCGTGACGCAGCGCGGTCGCTTGCTGCAGCCGCACGCCGTTGACGAACGTGCCGTTGTTCGAGCCGAGATCCTCGAGCGACCAGCCTTCGCCTTCCTTCCACAACCGCGCGTGCTGACGAGACACGCGCATGTCGGGCACGAAGATCTGGCAGTCGGAGCGCCGGCCGATCACGTACTCGCCGTCCGCCAGCTTGTACCGCCGCCCGGCGATCGGACCGGCCAAGAACACGAGCGACGGCATGACAGATCGGCGGTTTATCATAGATCCCAAGGTTTTCCCGAGTCCTAACCAGGGGATCGGGGGGCGCCCAGACACCGCACGGGCACGACTTGACGCGGATCGAACCGGGCGCTGTAGTTCGACCGTGCGCGCGCTGGGTAACTTGATCGATGGAGCGTTCGTTCCCCCGTCCGGAACTGCGCTGGTCTCGAGGAACCCGGCCGCCGATGGCGCCGTGGTGTTCGAGACCGGCTACACGGTGGGAGCGGTCGCCGAGGCTGCCAACGCGGCCCAGGCCGCACAACCTGCGTGGGCGGCGCTCAGCCGCGCCGCCCGTTCCGCGCACCTGGCGCGGTTCAAGCAAGAGCTCGCCGCCCGCGGCGACGCCCTGGCGGACGCGATCGTGCTCGAGACCGGCAAGCTGCGCAGCGAGGCCAGGACCGAGGTCCAGACCGTGCTGAACCGGTTCGACCTGTCGGCGGCGGCGATCGCGGCCGATCAGCGCCCGCGCGAGGTTGCCCCCGGGGAGCACCTGGCGTTCGCGCCGCTCGGCGTGATCGGCGTGATCGGGCCGTTCAACTCCCGGTGCACCTGCTGCGCGCATCGTGCCGGCCGCCAGGGCAACACGGTCGTCGTCAAGCCGAGCGACATCACGCCGCTGGTCGGCCAGCGCTACGCCGAGGCGGCGCTCGCGGCTGGCTTACCGGCGGGCGTGTTCAACCTGGTCATCGGCGCAGGCGAGGTCGGCGCGGCGATGGTCGAGACGCCAGCGATCCGCGGGCTGTGCTTCACCGGCAGCTGGACGGTCGGGCGGCGGATCCTGCAGGCCTCGCTCGATCGCCCGGAGCTGCTGGTGGCGCTCGAGATGGGCGGCAAGAATGCGTGCGTCGTGCTCGAGGATTGCGCGCTCCGCCAGGCGGTGCACGAGGTCGTCGTCGGTGGCTACCTGTCCGCGGGCCAGCGCTGCACCGGGACCGAGCGCGTGCTGGTCCACCGCAAGATCGCGGACCGCTTCATCGCGGCGCTCGCCACCTGCGTGCGCTCGCTGCGGTTCGGCAGCCCGGAGGACGCGAAGATGTTCGCCGGTCCGCTCGCGACCCAACACGCGCTGGCCAAGGTCGACGGTGCGCTCGAGGCTGCGCGCGCCGGCGGCGCGGAGCCGATCGTCGCGGGAGAGCGGCTCCCAGGCGGCTCCTACCGCAGCGCGTCGCTACATCGCCTGCCCGACGGGGTGCATCACGTCGCCGGCTACACCGACCTCGAGGTGTTCGGCCCGGACCTCTGCGTCGAGGTGATCGACAGCGATGACGAGGCGATTGCCGTGCTGAACGAGAGCCCGTACGGGTTCGCGAATGCGGTGTTCACGGCCTCGGCCGAACGGTTCGCGCAGCTCGCGACCCGCACGCGCTCGGGGATCCTGAATCGCAACCGCTCGACCAACCTCGCCAGT
Organism: Kofleriaceae bacterium; assembly: GCA_037720695.1. GTDB lineage: Bacteria > Myxococcota_A > Polyangia > Haliangiales > Haliangiaceae > JABFXX01. The sequence continues at coordinate 22,034 of JBBJLY010000130.1, forward strand.
GCGAAGCTGCCCTTCGGTGGCGTTGGACGCAGCGGCAACTACCGGCCGGCGGGTGCGTGGGCGCATCGCAATGTCTCGGCGCCGGTTGCGATCCTCGAGAACCCGCTCGGCGCGGTGACGCCGCACCCGCAGTTGACCGGCGTGCTGCCGCCTCACGACCTGGATCGGCTGGAGGCCCAGCATGCGGGCGAGGAGTGCGCCGACGCCGCGCGCCACCTGATCGACCTGCCGCGCCCGATGCACCTTGGCCGGCCTGCAGGCGGCAAGCTGCCGGCGAGCGAGGCATTGCTCGCGCGGCTGTACGCCGGCGATCGCGTGCCCAGGGAGAAGAAGCCACCCGTGTTCGATCACCTGCGGTCCGCCGGGCCGTGGATGGTGTCGATCGACGCCGAACCGCTCGCCGTGCTCGACGGCATGAGCCAGACCGCGACCATCGTCGGTGGCTTCGCCGAGGATCCGGTCGTCCGCGCATACGCCGAGGGCGAGTTCGCCGACACGCTGGTCTACAACGAAGACTCGTCGCTCGGGGAGACCTGGGCTGCGGCCGAGTATGCATCGACGTTGCGCCAGCTCGTGCCAGGCTTGCCGCACGTGACATTCGTCGCCTCGGGCGCCGAGGCCAACGAGAAGGCGATGGTGCTGTGCCGGATCAACTGCGCGCGCGCCGCGGCGTCGAAGG
>JBBJLY010000131.1:0-22706 GCA_037720695.1 Kofleriaceae bacterium
CTGCCGGCGTGGCGAGACCGAGCGCGCACGGGCAGGCGATGACGAGGACCGCGACCATGCGCTCGATCGCGACCATCGGCGCCGCGCCCGCGACGAGCCAGCCGATCACGGTCAGCGCCGCGATCGCGAGCACGGTGGGCACGAACACTGCCGACACCCGATCGGCGAGCCGCGCGATCGGCGGCTTGTCACCCTGCGCATCCTCGACCGCGCGCGCGATCCGCGCGAGCGCCGTGTCGGCGCCGGCGCGCGCGACCCGCACGACCAGCGCGCCGTGGTGGTTGAGGGTGCCGGCGTAGACCGGTGCACCCTCGGCCTTGTCGACCGGCATGCTCTCGCCGGTCAGCAGCGACTCGTCGACGGCGGAGTTGTCCTGCATGATCGTACCGTCGGCCGCGATCCGCTCGCCCGGGCGCACCACGATCGAGTCGCCCGGGACCAGCTCGCCCGCGTCGATCTCGTGCTCGAGCCCGGCCGCCGTCGGTTCCTGTCCCGGCGCGATCATGGTTGGCTCGCCCGGCCCCACCGCGGGCGCCGCGACCAGCCGCCGCACGCGCGCGGGTGCGAGCGACAGCACGCCGCGCACGGCATCGGCCAGTCTCGCGCGTGCCCGCGCCTCGAGCAGCTTGCCGATCATCACGAATGCAACGATCGCCGCGCCAGCCTCGAAGTAGAGCTCGGGCATGTGATGACCTCCGTGCGAGGACCGGCCGGCGAGCCAGCGCACGGCGACCACCGTCGACGCCAGCCACGCGGTGCCGGCACCAAGCGCGACCAGCGTGTTCATGTCGGGGCTGCGATGCCGCACGGCGCGCGCACCGGCGCGGACGTAGCGCATCCCCGGTCCACCGACCACCAGCGTGCCGAGCGCGAGCTGCGCGATCACGCTCGCGGTGCCCTCGAACACGCCGTGCGCCATCGCGATCACGAGCAGCGGGACGGTCGCGACGATCGCGACGACCGCGTCCCGCCGGAGCCCGCTCGCCTCGTCGGTGTGTGCGCGTTCGATCGCGGCGAGCCGCGTGCTCCCGCGCGCGCGCTCGTCGAGCGCATCGGCGGGCACCTCGTACCCGGCGGCGCGGATCGCGGCAGCTGCGATGGCCGGCGTGGTCTGTGCGGGATCGAGCTCGAGCCGCGCGCGAGACAGTGGCAGGTTGACCTCGGCGCGCGCGACGCCCTGCACCGCGAGCGCGGCCTTCTCGACCCGGCGCACGCATGCCGCGCACGTCATCCCGAGCACCGGAAGATCGACGACGGCCATCGGACGGTTGATAGCACCCGCGCTAAGCTCGCCGGGTGACCAGCACGCTCGCGATCACTGGCATGACGTGTCGTAACTGCGTGAGGCACGTCGAGGCAGCGCTCCGCGCGCTGCCCGGGGTGTCCGCGGTCGAGGTCAAGCTCGCCGACCACGCCGCCTCGGTTGTCCACGATCCCGAGCGATCTCCCGTCGCTACGCTGGTCGATGCCATCGTGGACGCCGGCTACACGGCGGTCCCGCAATAACCGCCATGCCGGATCGGTTAGGTGCACGAATGTGCCCGTGCACGCGTTCTGGGCCAAGCTCTGCCCGAGGAGATGTCATGCGTCTTGTGAAGGTTCTCGTTGTGCTCGTGATCGCCGGCTGTGCCTCCACCACGCCCGCGGTTGCTCCGCCCCAATCCACCCCACGCCAGGCCGGCTCGGCCCAGGCCGGCGATCCTGCTTGCCCGGTCGCCGTCGCCGGCACGTCGGTCACGGTAGAGGATGCTCCGGGTGGTGCGTCCCTGGTGTTCGTCACGACCGGCGACGTCGCCGACGTCCGCCGCCGCGCGTCCGCGATGGCGAAGCAGCACAACGATCATCACGGCAAGATGGGACCCCTCCCCGATGGCAGCGCCGGGTCGGCTGCAGCTCATGATCACGCGGGCCACGACACGCACGCCGGCCATGCGCAGGCCGGGCATGGCGACAGCGCTGGGGGCGGAATGATCGGGGTGCACTCGAACGCCACCACCACCGAGATCGATGGCGGGGCGACGATCCTGTTCACCGCGGGCGCGGCCGATGTCGCGAAGCTGCAAGGGGAGCTCCGGATGCATGCCCAGCACCTCGGGACCGGCTCGTGTGGAATGGCGGAAGCCGCGAGATGAAGTGGCTCGCGCTCGTGGTGGTGGCGGCATGTGCACCGTCGCGAGGCGCCGTGTTTGGCCCAGTCGACCGCGAGATCGAGCGCCGCGTCGGGATGCGCACCACCTGGCACGATGATGCCGATCCTCGCGTGCCCGCCGCGATCAGCGCGCTGCTCGCGAAGCCCCTCGATCGCGATGCGGCCGTCCGGATCGCGCTCGCGACCAACCGCCGGCTGCAGGCCCGCTACGACGAGCTCGGCATCGCCGCGAGCGAGATCGCGGCGGCCACCGTGCTCCATCCGCTCGAGGTCGATGTCGAGACCGTGATCCACGGCAACGGTGAGCTCCACGAGCTCGAGGTCGACGTCACGCAGGACATCCTCTCGCTGCTGCAGCTCCCGCAGCGTCGCGCCGTCGCACGCGCCGGGCTCGCCGCCGCGAGGGCCCGCGCGGTCGCCGCCACGGTCGAGCTGGTCGCCAGCGTGGAGCGTGCGCATGTCGATGTCGTCGCGGCACACCAGGAGCTCGAGCTTCGCCAGATCACGTTCGACGCCGCGAGCGCCTCCGCCGAGATCGCGGATCGCCAGCGCACCGCCGGCAACGTCAGCGAGCTCGCTCTCGTGCGCGAGCACGATCGCCGCGAGCAGGCGCGGATCGAGCTCGGCCGCGTGCAGGTCGATGTCGAGACCGCGCGTGAATCCTTGAACGAGGTGCTCGGCCTGTCGGGGGCGGCGACCCAGTGGACCGTCGCGAACCGGCTGCCCGATCTGCCCGCCGCCTTGCCCGCGCTCGACGGGCTCGAACGCGATGCGATCGCCCACAACCTCGAGCTCTCGGCGCTGCATGCCGAGGCCGAGGCCGCCGCAGGGCGGGTCGGGATCGCGCGCATCCGGACGTGGCTCCCCGCGCTCGGCGTCGGCATCTCGTCGAGCCGCACCGATGGTCAGTGGGAAGCAGGGCCCGCGCTGTCGCTCGGCCTGCCGCTGTTCGATCAGCAGCAAGGTCCACGCGCCCGCGCACATGCCGAGGTCAAGCGATCCCGCAACGAGGCGCTCGCGACCGCGGTCGAGCTGCGTGCGCGCGCCCGCGCGATCCGCCAGCGCGTGCTCGGTGCGCACGCCGAGGCACGCCACCTGCGCGACGTCGTGTTGCCGCAGCGCCAGCACCTGGTCGACGAGACGCTCAAGCAGTACAACGCGATGAACGCGTCGACCTTCGAGCTGCTGATCGCGCGACGCGATCTGGTCGACGCCGGTCGCCAGTACATCGATGCCCTCCGTCGCTTCTGGCACGCCGCGGCCGACGCACGGGCTCTCACGCGTGGCGGGATGCCGCGGTCCGGCGACCCGTCGCGGTTCGAGCCATCGCGCGGTCCGGATGGCACCACGAGCGAAGGACACTGACGATGATCAGTCGACGCGCACTCCTCCACTCGAGCATCGCCGCGAGCGCGGCCCTGCTCGCCCGCGCCCGCATCGTCGCCGCCCAGGCGCCACATCCCGATCCGACCGCTCGGCCCTCCGCGCCGATCAAGCCGATGAAGCTGACGCGCGGCCGCGCGGTCGCCGGCGCGCCGTACACGCCGGTCGTGATGCCGAACGGATCGACCCTGCCGTTCGAGACCAAGGCCGGCGTCAAGGTGTTCCACCTGACCGCACAGCCGGTCACGCACGAGATCGCGCCGGGCCTCGAGACCGTGGCGTGGGGCTACAACGGGATGACGCCCGGCCCGCTGATCGAGTGCGTGGAGGGCGACCAGCTCCGGTTCTACGTCACCAACAAGCTGCCCGAGCCGACCAGCGTGCACTGGCACGGGGTGATCCTGCCAAACGGGATGGACGGCGTCGCCGGCCTGACCCAGAAGCGGATCGGCGTCGGCGAGACATTTCGCTACGAGTTCACGATGCGGAAGGCGGGGACGTTCATGTACCACCCGCACTTCGACGAGATGACGCAGATCGCGCTCGGCATGGTCGGCATGATCGTGGTCCATCCGCGCCGCCAGAGCGCACGCCGGGTGCGCGACTACTCGCTGATGGCGCACGAATGGATGATCCCGATCGGCGCGCGCCGCCCCGATCCGATGGCGATGTCCGACTTCAACGTGCTGACGTTCAACCACAAGGCGTTCCCCGCGACCGAGCCGCTGGTCGCCGAGCTCGGCGAGCTGGTCCGGATCCGGCTCGGCAACCTCGGCCCGATGGATCACCACCCGCTCCACCTCCACGGCTACGCGTTCGAGGTCACGGAGACCGATGGCGGCACGATCCCCCGCAGCGCCCGCCATCGCGACACCACCACGCTCCTGCCGGTCGGCGCGACCCGCGTGATCGAGTTCGTCGCCGACAATCCCGGTGACTGGGCGTTCCACTGCCACATGACTCACCACGTGATGAACCAGATGGGTCACGCAACCGCGAACCTCGTCGGCGCCGACACCCAAGGCCTCGACGCGCGGGTCGGTCGCGTCGTCCCGGGCTACATGACAATGGGCGCGAGCGGGATGGGCGACATGCACGCCATGCAGCTGCCGGCGAACAGCATCTCGATGCTCGGCGGCGATGGCCCGTTCGGCAAGATCGACATGGGCGGCATGTTCACGATTCTGAAGGTTCGCAAGCAGCTCGGCACCGAGGATCCGGGCTGGTACGAACATCCCGCGGGAAGTGTCGCAGCACTGGCCACCGCGGCAGAGCTGGCGCGCGACGGCATCAAGCCCTGAGACCGCGGTCACGCTGGATCGAGAACACCGTCGCAATCCCAGGCGCGGTATCCTAAGGTCTGTCCGAATGCCTGGTCGTTGTTCCCTCGTGACGCTCGTCGCCCTCGCAGGCTGCGGCGAGGATCCGGCGGCGACCGACGGCGGTGTCCTCGATAGCGCCGCGGCTTGCAAGCACGCGGCTCCCGATCTCGCGGTCTCGACGCTGGTCGGCTGCGCGAGCAACGGCACCGCTGATGGCGCGCGGATCGACGCGCGCTTCGACAACCCGACCAATGTCGTGATCGCCGCCGATGGCACGGTCTACGTGACCGACTTCGACAGTGGTCGACTGCGCGCGGTGTCGCCCGACGGCGCCACCCGTACCGTCGTCTACGGCCAGAGCTTCTCGCATCCGTTCGGCGCCGCGTTCGGACCCGACGGCATGCTGTACGTCGAGACCGACGACAACGACCAGGGCGGCCACTCGATCGAGACCGGAACGATCTGGCGCGTCGACATCACGAAGACCAATGGCAATGCCGCCGTCGTCGCGCGGGACCTCGGCCGGCCCCGCGGCCTCGTGTTCCTCCCCGACGGCCGCATCGCGATGGCCGATCACATGCACCACGTGGTGTCGATCCTCGATCCCGCGACCGGCGTCGTGTCTCCGCTCGCTGGCGCGCTCGATGTGGCTGGCTACCAGAACGCGACCGGCGTGGCGGCGCGGTTCGCCCAGCCCTATGATGTGGTGCGGCTCCCCGACGGTGACCTCGTGGTCAGCGAGCTCGACAACCACCGGCTGCGGCGGATCACGCTCGCCGGCGTCGTCACCGACTACGCGGGCACCGGGGTCGCCGGCAACCTCGACGGCCCGATCGCCGTCGCGACCTTCGATGGTCCGCAGGGCCTGGCGCTCGGCGCGGATGGTGCGATCTACGTCACCGATATCCGGAAGTTCTTCATTCGCCGGATCAAGGACGGCATCGTCAAGACCGTCGCCGGCGATGGCACCCCTGGGTTCCTCGACGCGGACGAGCCTCGGGGTGCGCGGTTCTACGGGCTCGAGGGGATCGATGTCGACGCGACGCGCCTCGTGATCGCCGACGGCAACGGTGGCGACGGCAGCGCGTTTCATCGCGTTCGCGTGGTCTCGCTATCCGCGCTGTAGCAGCGGCGCTGTGCCGTCCCGGCTGAGCGCGACGGCCGACCGATCGTCGAGAACGCGGACGACGCTGTCACCTCTGTGGACGGCCGCACCATCTCCACCGATCCGGCCCTGCGCGCCCGACCACAGATCTGACAGCGCGAACGCCCCGCGCGAACGCTCCTTCGAAGAGGTTTCTTTGAAACCTGATCAGAGAAGAGCGATTCCCTACTGGCGATCTGATAGCGGCATGCCGATACGATTCGAAGCACTCTTGGAGAGTTGCGCCGACAGCGACAGGCCGATCTGGCAGTGATTCCGTCGACGAAGCTCGGCGGCGAAGGTCGGCGGAGCGAACACCAGCGCATGTCAGCGTCGATGGAGCGTGTGAACTCCAGCGTCAGAGGCAGCTTGTATATATCAATGATGAAAGTGGACACTGACGCGCTGGGTGAGCAGATCGCCGTGCACGTGGCGCACATCGAAGCGGCGATGCACCTGCTGCTGTGCGACCTGCGCGCATTCGATCAGGCTGGCGGATAAGGTCCGCGCGATGACGTGCGTCGCAACCCCGCCAACGAGTCGATGTTGCTCGAGGAGGCGCGGCTCACCACCGGCCAGCAACTGGAGACGATCTGTCGCAAGTACGCCATGGTCCAGCGGCACGGCGCCGAAGCCAATCCCGACGACGACAAAGAAGCGACGACAAGGAGCGACGACACGTCTCCCGCAGCGATACCTCCGACGGCATGGTGCGCATCGCCGCCGTCCTGCACCCGGAAGAGGCGGCGATGGTCTGGGCCGCGCTCGAACGGATCGCGAAGGAGGGGCATCGCGACGCGAAGGCCTGCGAGGGCGCGGACGTTCCCGCGGGAACGTCAGGCGAGCCGGGCTCACGGCTCGAAGGCCATGGCGTGACCAGCGGTGGTGGCGTGACCGAACGGGTCGGAACATGGGTCTCGGACGCTGCGGACGTTCCCGCGGGAACGTCGGGCGAGGCGGGCTCACGGCTCGAAGGCCATGGCGTGACCAGCGGTGGTGGCGAGACCGAACGGGTCGGCTCATTCGTGGCGGCGGCTGGTGCTGGCTCGGAGCTCGATGGGCTCCCAATTGACGATCTGGATCGGAGCGAAGGCAATGACCACGCAGATCGCGACGAGTCCGCGGCCCGGCGCGGCCACGCGGGACCCCGCAAGGGCACGGCGCTCTCGCTCGTCGCCGTCCGGAGGCGCGTTGGCGACCAGGCGGCGCACCGAAGACCGCAGGATGGTGGCGCGGTTCAGCCGGGCGGACGCCCTGGTGGCGATGGCGCAGGAGATCCTGCGGGGCGCACGACCCGCGCGTTCGCCCACCGAGCTGGTGGTGACCGTCTCGGCGGAGTGCCTTGGTGCTCGGCGCGAGGACGACCTGCTGACGTCCTCGGCGCAGCCAGCGAGGGCGCCCGACCCGTCGGACGTCGGGTGCTGCGCGGATGGCACCGCGATCTCGATGGACGTGGTGCGGCGGCTCGCTTGCGACGCCGGCATCGTCGCGATGACAGAAGGCGACGATGGTGCGCCGATGTCGGTCGGTCGCAAGACGCGCTCGATCCCGGGTTCGATCAAGCGGGCGCTGCTGCAGCGAGATCACGCTGCCGGTTCCCAGGATGCAGCAACCGGCTGCTTCTCGGGGCCACCACGTCCAGCACTGGGCGGACGGTGGCGAGACCAAATTGACCAATCTGGTGTCGCTGTGTAGTCACCATCATCGGTTTGTTCACGAGTACGGATATCGAATCGAGCTCCGCAACAGTGGAGTCGTTTTTCGGGATCCACGGGGCCGTATCGTCGAGCCAGCTCCGCCGCCGGAGTGCCCAGACGGCCGCGGGGCGACCACCATCCGGCAGCAGAATGCGCACCTCGAGATCGACGAGCGCACACTTGCCTGCGAGTGGGACGGGCAGCGGCTGAATCTCATCGGATGTATCGACGAGCTGGTGCGCGCCGAGGAGTGCGGCCGCCGCGGTGGCAAGCAGTAGCGCTCGCGTCACGCGCGCGGAGCTGCGATGGCATGTCGGCGCGGACGAATCGCTCGAAGCTCGTACGCGCGAGGGGATCGTCTTCTCTGATCAGGTTTCAAAGAAACCTGTTCGAAGGAGCGCTCGCGCGGGGCGTTCGCGCTGTCAGATCTGTGGTCGGGCGCGAACGGCCAGACCGGCGGAGATGGTGCGGCCGTCCACAGAGGTGACAGCGTGGTCACGCGTTCTCCACGATCGGTCGCAGTCGTCGGGCTCAGCCGGCACGTCACCGAGAGCGCATCGCTCGTCCGCAGCGCGATGGCCTCGTCGGCCAGAACAAGCGCTCGACCCGGTAGGTCGTCCGGCTCGAGTCCGATCGGTCGCGCTGACCGCCCTCTAGCAGCGCCGCTTGACGTCCGTCGTGATGTTGATCTGCGGCACCGGCGGTGCCGATTGAGCGGGCGCTGCGGCACCGCCGCCACCGCCACCCCTCATCATCATCATCATCATCATCATCATGGGATCCATGCCGGACCCCTGACTGGACGCGAGGTCCTTGATCGAGCTCGTGATCGCCGTCAGCGCTTGCATGACCGCGTCGTCGGCACCGCCCGAGCGTGCGGTGACACGGGCAGCGCCTCCAGACACGCGATCGAGCGCCGTGAGATCGATCGACTGGAACGGATCGGAGGTGGCGGGCTTGGACTTCGACATGGGGGCCGTCCTGGTGGTGAGGGACAACCTGTCTAACCGGTTAGTTCAGCCCTCGTGCCATCCCCGGTACACAGCTGGATCAGCCACTTGGGAGGCGATCGACCCGACGGCGTCGCGTCCCGCGGGTTACAGATCCGGGGCAGATCACGGGACGATCAGGGCGGCATGTCGCAGGCGATCCACTCTCCGAGCTGCTGCCGCTCCTCGAGTATCGGTGCCGGCTTGTCGGGCGGCATCGAGTCGTTGGTCGCGGCAGGGCCCGACGCCGTGGTCTCGTCGATGTGGTCACTGACCGCGCGGATCCCGAAGATCGTGTCGAAGTCGTGGAACGAGGGCGCGCCCTGACGGTCCTCGCCGCGCAGCTTGCTGTCGTGGCAGCGCGTGCAGTACGCGGCCATGAACGGCTTGCCGAACGACTCGTACGTCAGGGTCGTGCCGCCGGGTGGACACGCCGATTCGGTCGGTGGACCGAACAGCGGCTGGGAGTCGGTGCACGCCGCGAGCGCGAGGCCGATGCCACACGCGATGCCGATGACGTGCCTCACTGCCACTCCCACGCCAGGTCGCCGAACAGCTGGACCTTGATCACGACATCCGTCGTCACCCCGCCGTCGTTGCGGACCAGCAGGTACCACTTCGATTCCGCCGGTGGCGTGAACGGATAGCTCACTGTCATCTGGTCAAACTCCTCGTGCGCCACCTGCGTGCCGCCGGCGGCGTGGCCGTGGATGTTCCAGCCGATCGTCGGCGTCGGTGCCGAGAGCTGGATCTGCGCGGACTCCGCGGGACCGCCGGTCATGATGCCCTCGACCAGCTCGCCCGGCATCAAGGTGTGGGTCTCCATGACGATCTCGCGCGGCATGGCGTCGGGTGCGCTCGGGTCGGCATCGACGACGAACGCATCCGGCGTGTCGCCACCGCCACCGCCGCCACAGGCGGCAAGCGCGATCATGATCACCGCCCTCATGGTGGGCCGAATCCTGGCGGCAGGAGGTCGCACGACAGCTGCCCGGCCGTCGGTGGCCGCGCGAGCTCGCCCGGTTGGTCGAGGCAGTGCGCGAGCGTGCCGTCGATCGGGGCGGCGTCCGCGGGTCCCGCATCGGCGGGCGACTGCCGTGGCTCGTTGTCGCCACACGCAGCGAGCGCGAGCACGAACACGAGCGCGCGCATCAGTACTTCACCCAGATCTCGACACCAGCCGCGAGATCGCCGGTGAGCGCGGTAACCCCCGGCGTGGTCGCGACCGTTGCGGCGGTGTTCGGGTTCGAGCTGTACGCCGCGGCCCCGCGCCACGCGATCAAGGCGTCGGCGAGGTACAACCGCACGCTGTCCTCGGGAATCGCGGCCGGCAGCACGAACTTGTTCCAGCCCGTGGTCCGGACAGGCACGACGGTCATCATCGGCGACGGGCTGCCGGTTCCGCCGGGGGCCTCGTTCCAGTCCACCGTGACCTCCGTGCCGGCGATGTTGCGGCAGGTCTGGTGGACGTCCCACTTGATCTGGGTGAATGGAACGTCTTCGACCTTCGCGCGCAGCGTGATCTCGTAGTACCCGAAGTCCTCGGGCTGGAGGTCGGCGATCGGCTTCTGCCATTCGACCGCGAGCAGCTTGCCGGTGCCAGCTTCCTTGATCAGCCTGGGCTTGCCGAAATCGCTGGTCAGCGCGCGGACGCTGGTCACCCCGGCGGGGATGTCGATCCGCACGCGGTAGGTGTCGGCCTCGACGCCGGCGATCTCGCAGCCGTGGCCGATCCCGAACGTGATCTTCTGGCTCTTGTTCGCGGCGGCGGGACCGCTGATGAGGGAGACGTGCGCCACGGCTTGCGAACCGAGCGCGAGAACGAATGCAACGGAAAATACAGAACGACGCATGGATAGCCTCGAAGGCGATCGGTCGATCGCCGGTAGAAGTTCTGAACAACGGACTGCGTTACGACAGCAGCGGTCGCTAGAACGGAGGCTTCTCGGGAGCGGAAGCAAGTGTGTCGTGAAGCTGCGGCACGCGGTGACTCACTGCGATGCACGTGCAGTACGCGAGCGGTGTGGCCAGCTCGGGCGTGACCGCGGTGAAGCCGGCAGGTGATATCAGCGACGGTGGCTCGGTGCCGCAGCGCTTGATCACCGGATCCCGCGAGGGCGTGTCGTCGTGACACTTGCAGTCATCCGGACTCGGACAGCAGCATGCGCTGCCAACGGGGCCTGCCGCGGCGTAGGTCGTCACTGCGCGGCCGGGGACGGCCAGCATCGCGACGATGGGCAACAGCCAGCGCACCACGTGCCCGATCGTTACCGGGCCCAGCTGGACGGGTCAAGTCGCGCGACCGCACCGACCCACGACTGTAACCAACCGCACTTGCGGTGGCTCGTTCTTAGAACGTGTACGCCGCCTTGAGTGTCGCCGTGAGCGGCAGACCCGGTGTGAAGTGCATCTGTTCGAGCGTGTCGCTGGTCGGCATCACGCGCGACTCCTCGGCGAACTGCGCCTCGCGCCATTCGGTGTTGAGCAGGTTCGCGATCGTGAGCTCGAGGTTCAGAGGCCCCATCCGCCTGCCGATGATGATGTCGAACAGCAGGTAGCCCTGCGCGGTCAGCGAGCCGTCATCATTGCCAGCCCGGTCGGCGATGCCGCGCGTTCGCACCGAGACAAACGATCGCTTGTCGTGCACCGAGACGCCTCCCGATCCCATCCAGCGCGGGGCAAGAGCGAGCGCGCCGCCGTTGCCCTGATTCGCGACCAGGGTGGACTTCGCCCAGGTCACGTTCGCGTCCAGCGAGAGCCAGCTGGTCGCGTCGACCGAGCCTTCGAGATCGAGACCGAACCGGCGCGTCGGATCCGAAGGCTCGGTACCTCCGTTGTCACCGCTCCACACCTGCTCGGAGGTCAGGTAGAGGTACCAGAGGTCGGCGGCCACCCGTGCGCGTGGCGCAGGCTTCATCCGGACGCCGACTTCGCCACCGATCGCGCGTGCCAGTGCTCCCGCTCCTTTCGTCGAGACTGCCGCACGCGCGTCGTTCGAGTGAAACCCGGAGCCACCATTGATGAAGAACGTCATCTGCTCGGACTCGTGGAGCTCGATCGAGAGCTTCGGGCTCACGATTCCCGTCCGCGCGGAACCGCCGGTCGTCATCATCGAATCGGTCGCGGTCTCGCGATCCAGATCCGTGACGTCCCAGCTGAACGCGTCCATCCGCAGCCCGGGACGGATGTGGATCCAGTCCGCCGGTGCGACGTCCGCTTCGGCATACACAGCGCCATTCAGGATCTTGTTGGCGGTGTGGTTGCAAGGATTGGTGGTGTCGCCGAAGCACATGGCGAGCCGCTCCCGCTGCGCGGCGTGGAACAAGCTGGTCTCGACGTCGTCGTAGCGCAGCTGCGTGCCCACGGTGACCAGCGCCTGCAACGTGCCGGCGCTCAGCCACTTCTCGTACGCCGCATCAGCGCCGTAGAGGAAGCGATCGTCGGTCTGACCGATCTGATCACCATGCTCGGCATCGCGCGCGAACAGCGTGAAGTTCGAATACAGCTCGAGCTCGTTGCGGACCCCGTAGCCCATGATGCGAAAGGTCGAGCGCTGCGCCGGATCGCGAACGGTATAGCCGAGCTGAAGCGACGCGCGCAGCGCGTCTCCACCCTCGGTCGGATCGATCGCGCCGAACCGCGGCACGCGGCCCGAGGCGACCTCGCTCTCGGGAAGCTGGCCAGACTGATTCCACGCACCCGCGTACCAGGTGGATGCGAAGCGGAGCTCTCCGGGGCCAACCTTGCCTCGCCACTTCGCGAGCGCATTGCCCTGGCGGAAGTCCTGCGCGTTCACGAACGGGCCATCGTTCTCGGCGACCTGCAGCGCGAACAGCGACCTGTCGTCCGGGTTATCGCGCAACCGCGGGCTCGCCATGCCCACGACCCGCGTGTCGTGACGTTCGAGACGAATGCTCGCATCTCCGATCGGAGAGCCGCTCGCGATCCACACGGTCGGTCCTGCCACCTCGTCGATCGTCTTCAGTTCCAGTGCGCCCGCGGTGTAGAAGTCACCGTAGCGCGCCGCGTACGGTCCCTTGTGCATGGCGACGGATTCGAGCGTCTCGGGGATCAGCCAGTGCGTGTCGGCGTATCCCTGGCCGTGACCGTGCGAGGTCAGGTTGACCGGGATCCCGTCCGCGTAGATCGCGACGTCGGTTCCGTGGTCCGCGTCAAAGCCACGGATGAAGTACTGATCTGATTTTCCGCCACCGGCGTGCTGAGACACCACGAGCCCCGGTACTTGCCGCAGCAGATCCGAGGGCTGGGTGCGAGGCCGGAAGCGCAGCTTGCCGCTGTCGAGGTTGACGGACGACGCCGACTCGGCCGGCGCATCACTGGTAACCACGATGGTCTCGCTCGAGCCCTCTGAAAGGCGAGCGAGCGCCTCGTCGCTGAGACCGGGCACACCGGGAGACGGTGCGGGACGGGGATCCCCCATGGGCTGGGGTGGATGCATCAACGTGAAGAACGAACCGAGGGCGGCCTCGATGATGGAGGAGAGGGACACGAGCTCTTACCTTGCTGAAGTCGACGGCGCACGAAGCGCCGCACACTCCACACGGGCGGAGTGCTCACTGGGTGATTGATGACAGGCGAGCAGCCACCGGCGGTCCCCGGGCCTGCGGTCGGGTCGCGGTACGGTCGAGCGCGTGGTCGGCGGGTGTCCGCGGGTCGCGCCAGACCAGGCGATCGACGGCCATCGGATCGACCACAGGCGGCGGTGGCTGGTGAATCCCGAGCGCGTGGTGGGCAATGCCGGAGGCGGCATGACTGCTCGGCACGTCGAGCGCGAGCTGGTCACGGGTCTCGCGACGCGGCTTGCGGGCCCGCTCGCGGTCGTCGTGATCGCCGTGGACCGTGCCGTCGGCATGCGTGTGCGTGCTCGAGAACGAGACCCGGATGATCGTGCCGTCGGGCTCGTGGGTGTGATCGGCGTCGTGGGACGACAGGTGGAGGTTGGGCAGGACCTCGACCCCGAGGAGCCACAGCACGCACGCGGTCAGCGCGAACGTGGCGCGGCGACGGCCGCTGGTGGTCCTCCCTGCCATGCGCTGATACTACGAACCTACCCCAGCTCCGGATCACAGCCCCGACGGAACGCCGCGACCTGGCACGCCAAATCGGGCAGCTGGCTACAGCAAGCTGGTGATGCCCGTGCCGAGCGCGACGCCGAGCGCCAGCAGGCCGAGCGCCCATGCGGCGATCCGTCCCAGCCGCAGCGCATCGGGCGCCGTCGGCACCGGGCCGACGGTTGTCCCCGTCGCTCCCTCGAACGCCGGCACGTTGCCGGTGGCCATCGGCATGAACACGGGTGCGTAGACGGGCTGGGGCGCGGGGGCGTACGTGGCGATCACGTGTTGCCGCACGACATCGTCGAACACCGGTCGCGTATCGATCCAGGTCGGCTCGTCCTCGGTGTGGTGGACAGCCGCCGCCGCGCCGCCCCACATCATCTGGGTCGCGATGTCCTCGACCGGGACGCCGGGATGCTGGTCGGGGAACCGCGCCAGCAGCTGCGAGATCGCGAGCGCGAGCTGCCCGACATCGGGGAACCGCGACGGCGCGTCGCGCTCGAGGCAGTGCATGATGATCGCGTCGAGCTCGCGCGGCACCGTCTCGCGCAGCAGCGCCGACGGCGGCGGTGCGGTGCCGGTGAGCAGCGCGGTGACGAGGCTCGTCGGGCCGGTCGCGTCGCAGAACGGACGCCGGCCGGTGATCATCTCGTAGGCGACGACGCCGAGCGTGTAGATGTCCGTGCGTGGATCGACGTCGCCGCCGATCATCTGCTCGGGTGACATGTACTCGAGCGTGCCGATCGCCTGACCGGCGCGCGTCAGCTCCGAGCCGTCGTCGCTGTAGCTGCCGTGCTGGAGCTTGGCGATGCCGAAGTCGAGCACCTTCACGCAGCCGTCCTTGACCAGAAAGATGTTCGCCGGCTTGAGGTCGCGATGAACGATGCCGAGCCCGTGCGCCTCTTGCAGCGAGCTGCACGCCGCGGCGAGAAAGCCCATGACGTCGCGCCATGGCAGCGAGCCGCGCGCGCGAAACCGATCGAGCAGGCTCTCGCCATCGAGCAGCTCCATCGCGATGTACAGCAGGCCGTCCGCGGCCTCGCCGAGCTCGTACGTGCGGACCGTGTGCGAATCGCGGAGGCGGGTCAACGCGGTCGCCTCGCGCCGGAACCGCGCCGACAGGTTGGGATCCGCGGCGAACTGCGGGTGCAGGATCTTGAGCGCGACCGTGTCACCCGTTGTCACGTTGGTCGCGCGGTAGATCGAGCCAAACCCGCCGACCGCGATCTTTGCGTCGACCCGGTAGCGACCGTCGATGATCGACCCCACGAGCGGATCGAACAGCGAGACGGAGTGCCGGCCGCAGTGGCCGCAGTACGCCGCGCGGTCGTCGAGCAGGGTGTTGCAGGAGGAGCAGTTCATCGGGAAATAGGTCGGGTAAACCGAATGGCCGTGCCGGGTATTTCGATTCACTTGCACGGTGGGCTCGTCGGCGGGGCCCTCGCGTGTCAACGCATGAACGTGTGGGTCGGGTCTTTGACCCGACCACGTGCGCGCCGCTTGGGTTGTCTCGAGTACGAGGCCGCGACAGCGCCGGATCGCTACAGGACGTGCGCCACGCCGAGCGCGATCACGGTCCCGATCGCCAGCACGAGGCCCCAGACCACGCGTCGCACCACGGTGTCGCGGTGCCGCAGGTGGTCCAGATCGTAGGTGGGAAGCGCTGGCGTGCCGGGCTCGAGGTGCTTCGAGCCACGCGCCAGCCAGTGCCCCATCGCCGCGTGTGAAACGAGCGCGGGTCGTGCGCTATTCGGTGCAAATGTCCGCGGCGGTAGCGCCACGCGGCCTTCCCCGCGGGAGGATCCTTTACGGCGCGGGTTTCGTAGCGCCGCAGGCCGGCAGGTTCGACGGCACCGGTACCACGAACTTGTCAGCCGGCAGATCCTTGTTGAGCTGGCGCTCCGTCCAGTCGACCAGCAGATCGGCGGCGCGATCCGGCGCCTTGAACCGCGTCTTGCCCGGCACGCGATGCGCGACCCCGGCCTCGTCCTTGATCGACGTGAACTCCGCGTTCTCGACCGACCATACGACCTTGCCATCCGGACCGACGAGCTCCGAGGACAGCACGTCGGAGCGGCCCTCGCGCGCATCGATCACGATCGACTGCTTGCCCTGCGGCGAGCTCAGCGCGACGCGCTCGTAACCCTGCTTGGCATCCCACGTCACGGTGCCGATCGCGTTGGCGAGCACGGGCGGCACCCCGACCGCGAAGCCGGCGAAGTCATCCGGTTCGAGCTCGACGCGCAACAGCTGCGCGATCGACGACTTGTCGCACGGGCCCGCGAGCTGACAGTTGTTCTGCATGTCGACGAACGTGAAGTTCGTGCCGTTGCACGCCATGTCGACGAGCACGCTCTGCTGCGGCGAGTACGCGTTGAACCGGACCTGGCGATTGGCCGTGCCCATCACCCAGACCTCGCCCTTCAGCCGATCCTTGCCGAGCCAGTAGTCCATGATCGTCTTCGCGACGTACGAGCGCCGCGTGTCGCGCAGCTTCGCAAGGCGTGCCACGATATCCGGCGCCGTCGCCGCGGGACTTGGTTGCTTGTACGCGCCGCCACCCGATGGGCAGCCGGCCGCGAGCAACGCGCAGACAGTGACAGGTGCGAGCCTCATAGCGCGGTGATACCAGAGCAACGCGCGCGAATGTTCCAGCTTACCGGTCAGCGCACCAGGCTGAGGAGCAGTGACATCTGATCCGTGAGCCGCTCGACCTGGGCCTTGACCATGTCCGCGCCGCTGTGACCGGCGTTACGCTCGATGCGCAGCAGGATCGGCGAGGGTGCCAGCTGGTTCGCTTGCATCACCGCGGCGAGCTTGCGCGCGTGCATCGGGTCGACGCGGTCGTCGTGATCGGCCGAGTCGAACATCACCGTGGGATAGCGCTGCGGTCCATTCGCGATCGCGCGACGGTACGGCGAGTACGCGTGGATCGCCTTGAACTGCGCCGGATCCTCGGCAGAGCCGTACTCCGGGATCCAGGTCTTGCCGGCTCCCGCGAGGTGATAGCGCAGCATGTCGAGCAATGGCACCGAGCACACCACGGCCGTGAACAGCGCGGGCCGCTGCGTGACCGCCGCGCCGACGAGCAAGCCACCGTTGGAGCCGCCCGAGATCGCGAGGTGCTCGCTCGACGTCCAGCCCTCCTTGATCAGGTATTCGGCCGCCGCGATGAAGTCGTCGAACGTGTTCTGCTTCTCGAGCAGCGTGCCGGCGCGATGCCAGTCCTCGCCGTACTCGTTACCGCCCCGCAGATTGGGGATCGCGAGCATGCCACCCTGCTCGACCCACACGGTGCGCGCGGCGGTGAACCCGGGCAGCATCGGCTGGTTGAAGCCGCCGTAGCCGTAGAGCAGCGTCGGTTGCTTACCGTTCGGTGTGGCATCCTTGTGACGCAGGATGAACATCGACACCTGGGTGCCATCCTTCGACGGATAGAACACCTGATCGACGGTCATGATCGACGTGTCCGCGGGAACCTTGACGCGCGACCACTCGGTGACCTTGCCGGTCTTGATCGACGTCTTGTAGATCACCTGCGGCTGCGTGTACGACGTGTACGAGAAGTATCCGGCGTCCTCGTCGGCATTGCCGACCATCGCTCCAATCGTCCCGAGCACGGGCACGTCGAGCTTGCGGACGAGCTTGCCCTCGAGATCGTGCACGACGAGCTCGTTCGCCGCCTTGCGCAGGTATGTCAGCACCAGATGGTCGCCGACGACGGCCCACTTCTCGATCATGCCGTCGCGCGACTCCCCGACGATCTCCTTCCACGCGGCGCGTTCCGGCTTGCGCGGATCGATCTTGAAGATCCGCCGACGAGGCGCGCCGTCGTTGGTCAGCACGTAGAACCGGTCGCGCCAGATCTCGAGCTCGAACGTCGCGTCGACGCCCTTGATCAGCGTGGTCCACGGCGCGGCGGGCTTGCGCGCGTCCTTGAACACGATCTCGGTCGAGCGATGGCCGTGGCGAACCAGCGTCCACAGCCACCTACCGTCCTTCGAGATCCCGCCACCCACGAACGACTTCGCGTTGCCGGTCGCGGGAAACAGCACCGGATCCGCCGCCGGATCGGCGTCGAGCGCGTGATAGCGAACCTCGGCGAAGCCCGGCCGATCCGCGATCGTCACCTTGCCGCCGACCGGCGGGACCCAGATGTAATAGAAGCCCTTGCCGTCAGGCCGCCACGACGCGGCGGACGTGTACTTGGTGCCGGCAATGACGTCGGTCCGGTGCTTGCCCGTGGCGACCTCGATCACCTTGGTCGTCGTCTCGTCCGAGTTGTTCTCCTTGATCGCATAGACGGCGAGCTTGCCGTCGTGGCTCACCGCCCAGGTGCCGAGGCTCTTCGCGCCGTCCGTGCTCCACGTGTTCGGATCGAGCAGGACCTGCTCGGCGCCGCGCTCGCCCTGCTTCCAGTAGACGATCAGCTTCTCCTTGTCGGCGTGCTTGCGCGTGTAGAAGTAGCGGCCCTTGCGGTGCAGCGGCGCACCGAGCGCGTCGTAGTACAGCAGCTGACCCAGGCGTTCGCCGAGCTCGGCGCGACCCGGCAACTTCGCGAGCTCGCCGCGAGCGTAGTCGGCCTGCGCCTTCATCCACGCCTGGACCTCGGGGCTGGTCTCGTCTTCGAGCCAGCGATAGGGGTCGGCGACCTCGACCCCGTGCAGCGTGTCGACGATCGCCTCCTTGCGGGTGGCCGGCCAGGGACGCACCTCGGGTCGCGCGACCTCCGCGGGCGCGGGCGCGAGCCGTCGATCCAAATCAACGGGCAGCCTTGAAGCGGGCTGCGAGCCGCCGCCGCAGGCGACCAGCGCGGCGATCAGGAGCGGCTTCGTCATGCCGCGTGGATAGCAGATCAGCTGCGGCCGTGGTGCGCGATCGCTATCGCAGGAGGCTGTCGAGCAACACCAGCTGATCCGAGATCCGATCGACCTGTTGCTTCACCATGTCGGCGCCGCCGTGACCCGCGTTCCGCTCGATCCGCAACAGGATCGGCGCGGCCCCGAGCTGGTTGGCCTGCATCGCCGCGGCGAGCTTGCGTGCATGCATCGGATCGACGCGGTCATCGTGATCGGCGGAGTCGAACAGCACCGCCGGATACTTCTTGGGTCCCTGTTCGACCGCGCGGCGATATGGCGAGTACGCGTGGATCGCCTTGAACTGCGCGGGGTCGTCGGCCGAGCCGTACTCCGACATCCAGGTCTTGCCGGATCCCGACAGGTGATAGCGAAGCATGTCGAGCAGCGGTACCGCGCAGACGACGACCTTGTAGAGCTCCGGGCGCTGCGTGACGGTGGCGCCTACCAGCAAGCCGCCGTTGGAGCCGCCCGAGATCGCAAGGTGATCGCTTGACGTCCAGTTTTGCGCGATCAGGTATTCCGACGCGGCGATGAAGTCGTCGAACGTGTTCTGCTTGTTCAGCAGCATGCCGTTGCGGTGCCAGTCCTCGCCGTACTCGTTGCCGCCACGCAGGTTCGGGATCGCGTAGATCCCACCGCGCTCGAGCCACACCAGGCGCTGGGCGGAGAACACCGGCGTCAGCGGGACGTTGAAGCCGCCGTAGCCGTAGAGGATGGTCGGGTTGGTGCCGTCCGGTTTGTGCTGCTTGTTCCGCAGCAGGAACATCGAGACCTTGGTGCCGTCCTTCGACGGATAGAACACTTGCTCGACCACCAGGTCGGCGGTCTCGATCGGCAGCTTGGTCCGCGATAGCTCGCGGACCTTGCCGCTCTTGATCGAGATCTTGTAGATCACGCCAGGCGTCGTGAACGACGTGTACGAGATGTAGCCGGTGTCCTCGTCCTCATTGCCGGACACGCCGGCCGTCGAACCGAGTGGCGGCATGTCGACCTTGCGCACGAACTTGCCGTCGAGGGTGTGGACCGCGAGCTCGCTCGCCGCGTTGCGCAGGATCAGCAGCACGAGATGCTCGCCGACGACACTCGCCTTCTCGATCAGCGAGTCGCCCTCGGGGATGATCTCCTTCCAGGCCGCGCGTTCGGGCTTCTGCGGCGACACCTTGAACACGCGCATCTGCGGCGCGCCATCATTGGTGGTGACGTAGAACTGGTCCCGCCAGATGTCGACGTCGAACAGCGCGTCGACGCCCTTCACGAGCGTCGTCCACGGCGCGCCGGGCTTGCGAGCATCCTTGAAGTACAGCTCGCTCGAGCGCCAGCCATTGGAGATCTGCGCCCACAGCCAGTGGCCGTCCTTCGAGATCCCGCCGCCGAGGAACGTCTGCGCGTTGCCGGTGGCGGGATGCACGACCGTGTCGGTCGCGGCATCGCTGCCAAGCGCGTGATAGCGCAGCTCCGCGAACCCGGGGCGATCGGCGATCGTCACCTTGCCGCCGACCGGTGGGACCCACGTGTAATAGAAGCCCTTGCTGTCGGCGCGCCACGACACGCTCGCGTACTTCGTGCCGGCGAGCAGGTCTGGCCGCTCCTTGCCGGTGGCGACCTCGATGACCTTGGTCACCGTCTCGTCGGAGTTGTTCTCCTTGACCGCGAACGCGACCAGCTTGCCGTCGGGGCTCGGCTCCCACGGGCCGAGGCCCTTGGTCCCGTCGGCGCTCCAGGTGTTCGGATCGAACAGCACCTTCTCGGCGCCGCGCTCACCCTGCGTCCAATAGACGACCGTCTTCTCCTTGTCGACGTGCTTGCGCGTGAAGAAGTAGCGGCCCTTGCGGTGCTGCGGCGTACCGATCGCGTCGTAGTAGAGCAGCTGGCGCAGCCGATCCGAGATCTCGGCGCGGTGCGGAAGCTTCGCGATCTCGCCGCGCGTGTACTCGTCCTGCGCCTTCATCCACGCCTGGACCTCGGGGCTATGCTCGTCCTCGAGCCAGCGGTACGGATCGGCGACCTGCGTGCCGTGCACGACGTCGACGAGGGAATCCTTGCGGGTGGCGGGCCAGGCATGATTTGGCATCGCGGGCTTCACTTCGGCGACGGGTGGATCGAGCCGCGGATCGGGATCCACGGGCAGCTGCGAGGGTGCCGGCGCACCACCGCACGCCACGAGGACGGCGATCAGGAGCGGCTTCTTCATGCCGCGTGATACCAGATCAGTTGTTGCCGTAGTGCGGGATGTCGATCCGCCAGCGGCCCTTGATCCGGATCAGGTCGAGGTTCGAGCGACCGGCGGGCGTGATGATCTGGACGACCGCGCGATCGCCGCGCTCCTCGTCGACCGTGATGTCGGTCGGCGTGGTCAGGCTGTCGGCGCTGCCGATCGACAGCAGATCCTTGGCCGTGTAACGCACCGCCGCACCGACCAGGTCCGTCGAGCGCTTGGCCTCGGCCTCGAGCCGCGCCTGGGTCGATGGTGTCAGCAGCTCGAACACGGTGTCGCGATCGCCGGTCTTCGCGGCCTGCAGCAGATCACGGACCGCCGCCT
Source organism: Kofleriaceae bacterium (assembly GCA_037720695.1). Lineage (GTDB taxonomy): Bacteria > Myxococcota_A > Polyangia > Haliangiales > Haliangiaceae > JABFXX01. Next base: position 21,158 of record JBBJLY010000131.1, read on the forward strand.
CGGGCCCCGGCTGCGAGACCCGGCAGCTGCGGCCCGCGACCGCAGCGGCCACCGCCATCGCGGCGAGGATGCTGGCGGCGGCGGCGATCGTCGAGCGCCGGGTGGTCAGCGCGAGCGCCATCGCCCCAGCTTCTGGTGAACGTCGGCCGTCGTCCGCTGCGCGATCGCACGCGCCCTCTCCGCACCGTGGACGTGATCGTCGACGCCGAAGATGCAGCGGTATTGGTCTTGCAGTAACACCCAGTTGCGGATCGCCCCGAGGTAATTCCCCAGCTGGATCTCCCCGGAGGGCTGGATGCCCGAGAACACCGTTTTCATCGGGTTTCTATGTACTTGTAGCGACCAGGGCCGTCAACTAGACTGTGAACAACGCGTGGAGCTTGGCAGTCCATACGCGAGCTTCGAGGGAGAACGTACATGCGCATGCGAATGATCAAATGGATCGGTGCAGTTGGCCTGGTGCTGGCCACGCAGGCATGTGTGGTGCGTGAAAGCCGCCCTGTGAACGGTGGTTACTACAGCTCGAGCACGAGCGTCACCGTGGGCCAGCCGTCGCCTTACTACGTCTCCTCCCAGCCGCCCGAGCCCCTGTACGAGACCATGTCGGTCTCGCCGGGCTATGGCCACGTCTGGATCGACGGCTACTGGCATTGGAATGGCTACGAATGGGTCTGGGTCGGTGGCCGCTGGGAGCGCGAGCAAGCCGAGAACTACGTCTACATCCAGCCCTATTACGACTACTCCAACAACCAGCACGTCTACACACCCGGCTACTGGTCGACCCGTGACCGCGCGCCGCGCGGCTGGACCTATCGCGAACATCGCGACGGTCGCCCGCGGGGCTACGTCCCGCCGCGTGGTGGCGGCGGTTGGTCTGGTGGAGACAACACGCCGCGTCCGCGCACGCCGCCCATCGGTGGTGGCGGTGGCTGGCACGATCCGGGAACTGGTGGTGGCGGTGGTGGCTACCAGCCGCCGTCCCGTCCGCCCTCGCGGCCGACCAATACACCCGGCGGGCCGTGGCACGATCCGACCAACGATCCACGGCCGCCGACCGGCGGTGGTGGCGGTGGCGGCACCTACCAGCCTCCTGCCGAGCAGTTCGCGCACCGATTCTCGCCCGACCACCACACCGGGCGGACCGTGGCACGACCCGACCAACGATCCGCGCCCGAGCACGCCAACCCGCCCTGGCGGCGGCACGTATCAGCCCGCCCCGCGTCCCGGCGGCGGTGGCGGCACGTATCAGCCCGCGCCGCGTCCCGGCAATGGTGGCGGCACGTATCAACCGCCGCCGCGCGGCAACCCGCCGACGCGCCCGACGACCACGACCGGCCCGAAGTGGGAGAACCCGGGCAGCGGTCCCAACACCGGCGGCACCTATCAGCCGCGCGGTGGCAGTGGTGGGACCGGCACGTATCAGCCGCCGCCGCGTGGCACTGGCGGCACGTATCAACCCCAGCCGCCGCGGGCGCCGGTGCAATCGCCACCGACCCGGGCACGAAGGCGGCCCGCGTGCGGGACCGGCTCGTGTCGGTGCGCAAGGCCA
>JBBJLY010000132.1:0-22436 GCA_037720695.1 Kofleriaceae bacterium
CAAGTTGGCATCAGGCAACGTGCGGCGAAAGTACGGGGTTCGTGCAGCGCGTACCTCGCATCGACAGCCCTCGCATTCGCGACGTCTGGCGGGCAGCGCGTCGGCATGACCGCGCCGCCGTCGACAAATTCTGGAGTGAGCTCAAAGGAAAAGCGCCGATCATCGAACCCTATCCAAACGACAAGGACAGCGTCCTCGTGACGTTCGTCATGCGTTCGAACGAGCCCTATGTTGCGCTGTGGGGCGGTCCTGCGGACGAGCGCCCAGCGCCCATGACGCGGATCGAAGGTTCCGATCTCTGGTACGCGACCGGACGCGTGCCCGCGGACGCACAGTTCACCTACTCTTTCATCACGGACGCGGCGCCCCCGCCGCTGCATCAACCGTATCGACCGAACGCGCGCAATACCGGGCGCATGCCGTCCGCCGATCCGAACAACCCACGTGCGGAGGGATTGGGGTCGCGCGTCGAGATCCCTGGGCCCCTGCCAGAACCATGGCTGGCCGCCGACCTGTCGACGCCAAAGGGTACGGTAACGCGGATCGAGATCGACAGTGTGAAGCTCGGCGAGAAGCGAGCCATCGGGGTGTATCTGCCGCCCGGGTTCGACGCCAAACAACACTACCCGCTTGTCATCGCGTTCGATGGCGAGGTCTACGGCATGAACGCGAACGCGAACGTTCCGCTACCGCGCCTGCTCGACAAGCTGATCGCGACGAAGAAGATTCCCCCGGTCGTTGCAGCGCTCGTCGATGGCCAAGGTCAACGCATGCGAGACCTCGCAGAATCGGCCCCGTTCGCGAGCTTCGTCGTCGACGAGCTCTTGCCAAGGATCCGGACCGACTACCGTGCAGGGCTGACTGCTGCCGATACGATCGTGACCGGATCGAGCCTCGGCGGAAGTCAGTCCGTTTACATCGGCCTGCATCACTCATCCGCCGTCGGCAATGTCCTGTCCAACTCGGCCGCGCTGTGGGCACGGCCTCATCAGTTCGATCGTGACGTTCCGGACTACATCGAAGGCGGCGCCATGATCCGCGAGCTCGCCAAAGCGCCGAAGCTTCCGCTACGCTTCTACGTCGACACGGGCATCTTCGAGGGAGACCTGCGCGATCACAATCGCCGCTTCCGGGACGTACTGGAGGCCAAGGCATACCCGCTCACGTACGCCGAATTTCACGGCGGCCATGACTACGCCATGTGGCGTCGAACGATCCCGAATGGGTTAATCGCGCTGTTATCGAAACGTTGACGTGCTGATAACTTGATGTACCGGCGAGGCCGCTACGCATCTCCACGCTGGTCGTCTCGATGCGCACGCGTGGCAGGCTGACGCAGGAGCAGCTCGTGTGTTAGCGAGCAGGCCGTCTGAGGTTTGCTCGAGCACCTCGCCGCCGTGATCGCGCACGGCGAGCGAAACCTTCGCTCGTCTCGCAACGAGCAGGCCAGGTGGCACGCCGGCGTCCGGTGCGTCCGTGGCTCGCCGGCAGCCGGACGTCGCGTCCGTGATCCGGTCCGCGCGATCAGCAGTCTCGCGTGCTTCGGGATCGGAACACTGCTTGCTCTGCGCATCGTGTGTGCCCTCGTTCGATCACGAGCTCGTGGTCCAGTTGTTTCGCGATCGCGCCGCCCTCGCCTGCGAGCTGTTGCGCGCATGTGCGGGCATCGACGTCCCCGTCACGAACATCGAAACTGCCTCGAATGACCTGTCGCAGATCACCCCGACCGAGTACCGCGCGGACTCCGTCGTGATCGCGCGCAACGAGCACCGCGAGGCCGTGGCCGCGGTGATCGTCGAGGTCCAGCTCCGGATCGATGCTGACAAGCGCTTCACCTGGCCGCTGTACCTCGCCGCCGTGCGGGCAGCGTATCGGTGCGCGAGCTACCTCATCGTGATGACCCCGGACGATGCGGTGACTCGCTGGGCGATCCAGGCGATCGATCTTGGCCACCCGGGATTTCGCTTCCAGCCGATCGTGCTCGGTCCGACCGAGATCCCGCGGATCTCCGACCCCGCGCGCGCCCGCGAGTCTCCGGAGCTGGCGGTGCTGTCCGTGCTGGCGCACCCGGACCGCGACGTCGGCCTCGCTGCCCTCGCCGGTATCGCATCACTGCCGATCGACCAGCAGGAGTTATACTGGGATGTCATTGTCGATGCCGTCCCCGAGCTGGCCCGCGAGAACGAGGAGGAGCGCATGAACAAGAACCATCGATATCGAAGCGAGATCGCGCAGCTCCTGGTCGAGGACGGCCGCGTCGAAGGTCGCGTCGAAGGTCGCGTCGTCGGTCGCCTCGAAGGTCGCGTCGAAGGTCGCGTCGAGGGTCGCGTCGAGGGCGAGCTCGATGGGCTCCGCGCCGCGGTACTCGCCCTCGCGCGCGAGAAGCTCGACATACCGATGATCGAGCTCGAACCGCGCATTGGCGCCGCCGACAAGCTGACCCTCACCCAGCTCTTGCTCGCGATCGGCTGCGCACGTGATGAGTCCGAGACCCGCGCCGCGATCGAGACCGTGACGGGCCGCACCTAGGTCTCGGCACGTCCGAGGCTCGGCCGGTCACGGTCATCTCGCAGCAGTTGCGAGGACTTTGAGATGCGAACTTTGATCGCAACCTCTGCGAACTTGGTCGACGCCACCCGCCATGCTCAAGCAGCGCTGACCGAAACGAAGAACACCGCCGAGCAGCGGGGGTGTTCTTGCTACCTGAACCGTGCGGTTAGGGGCAGGGAGTGACGGTCTTCGTGGTCGGGAGCAGACCATACTTGTTGTCGAACACCTGATACGTCCACAGCCCCGTGAACGTGAAGCACTTGTTCAGATCACCTGCTTCGAGACGCAGGGCATCGTCATCGATCAGGAAGGTGGTCGCGCCCTGCACGCCGGTGCTGACGTAGAACTTGGGCTCCGTTCCAACCATCGTCACCTTCACATCCTTGAGCGTCACGAGCACCGACTCGTAGGGTTCGCCCGTCGCGGCCTGCGTGAGCACTGCTGCAAGCTTGTCATCAACGGGGAACGTCGTGGCCGGGCCCGCAGTGGTCAGTGACCACGCCAGTGCTTCGACCTGAGTCAACGTCTCGCCCATGGCGTCGTTGTTGTATTCCTTCGCCTTGCCGATGACGCCGACCTTGGCACCGACGACGAAGGTCGCCGGCAGATCTGCGCCGTTACCACGGATGTAGATTCCCTGGTTGGGCGCGGCGGTGAGCGAGGTCGAAACCCAGAAGTTCTTGCTGCCCTGGTCGGTCACGGGTCGCGAGACGCCGGTGATGTAGACGTCTGCGAGCTCGATACCGCCCGTCGGCGTGGCCGCCTGGATGGCGGAGATGGTCGTCACGGCGCGACACGTCGCCTCGCCGACGATGCAGGCGTTGTCCTCGCAGTCCTTGAAGCCGTTGCCGTCGTTGTCGATATCGTCTCCGCACACCGTTGTCGTGGCCTCAGGAGGGGCGCACGCCGAGCCGCCGGTCACGACATCGGCGCTCGACCGCGGGTAGAGCAAGTAGTCAAAGAAGTAGTCGACGATGCCTGTCGCGGACGCGAGGCAGGCGTCCCGCGTGACACCGGCGGGGAACGCCGAGACCGCCGACTCGAGCACGAGGCCACCGGTCATGTCGACCGTGAGCAGCGTGGCGTCGCTCTTCGAGATCTTGTTCGGCGAGTTGAACGCCCTGACGTTGTTCACCGTGACCAGCACGCCTTCCCACTTCTCCCACTCCGCATCGCGCTCGGCCTGGGTCGCCATCTGGCCGATCGCCAGGGCGTCGATCACCTTGGGCTCGGGCACCGAGCCCGTGCCGGTCTTGACGATGTCCATCGCGCCACCGCTCACGGGCTTGAGCTCCGTGATGGTGCGGCCCGACGTGTCGCTGGTGAGCGCGAACTCGTCCTTCTCGGCGCCGGTGATCGAGATGATGTCGCCGACCGCGAGCGCGGCGACCTTGTCGACCGGGGCGCCGAACACGTGGACGCCCGAGAGCTCGCCGCCCTCCGGCTCCATCACGTAGATGTCGCTGGTGCGCATGCCGTACTTGTCGATCGCGACCACCACGACGCCGTGGACGTCGACGGGGGTGCCGGCCGCCATGTTGTCGTTTTGGATCTCCTGGATCGAGACGCCGGCGAGCGGCGCATCTGGCTGGTCGTCGTCATCGTCGTCGTCGTCGCCGCCGCCAGAGCTGCGGCAGGCGAAGAGAGAGAGACCAAGGGCGATCAGGACAAAGGTGTTTCGCATCGAGTGAAGCTCCAAGAAAATGTCGGGCCAAAGGGGCCGGATAGCGGGCCGGAACCGGTCGCGGTGTAGCCCGAGTGGGGAGTGGCTGTATACCCAAAAACAAAGCCCGCCTATGCGGCGGGCATCACACGAACACGTGACGATTTCGTCGGAGATCGCGGCTACTAGAGTGGCCACTGCGGCGCGCAGATCACGTGCGCTACCGTCACGCGACGCGAGTCACACCGTGGGCTGGCCGTTGAGGCCGACGAGCTCGACGAGCGCCATCGGAGCGGCGTCACCCTTGCGGATGCGCGTCTTCAGCATCCGTGTGTAGCCGCCCTTGCGAGTGGCGAAGTGCGGGCCGATCTCGGTGAACAGACGGTTGAGCGCACCACGCGTCGTGACCGTCAGGCGAGCACGCCGGCGGGCGTGGACGACCTTCGCGCGCTCGGCCGGGGTGGCCTTGTCACCCTTGGCAACGATCTCGTGGACCGAGATGCCGAGGTTGATCGTGGCGTCCGCGAACCCGCGGAGCTCCTTGGCCTTGGCCTCGGTGGTCTCGATCCGACCGTAGGTCAGGAGCGAGGTGACGAGGTTATTGAACAGCGCGGTGCGATGCGGGGCATTGCGACCGAGCTTGCGACCAGAATTGCGGTGACGCATGACTGACTCTCTTCAGGCTTGGGGGACGTGACTCGCGACGGTGCCGGTCAGGGCTTCTTGAGCGGGTTCGGGCCCGGCCAGTTGTCGAGCTTCATGCCGAGCTGCAGACCCATCTCGGCGAGCAGCTCCTTGATCTCCTTCAGCGACTTGCGGCCGAAGTTCTTGGTCTTGAGCATCTCGGACTCGGTCTTCTGGACCAGTTCGCCAATGTACTTGATGTTGGCGTTCTGGAGGCAGTTGGCCGAACGGACGGAGAGCTCCAGCTCGTCGACGGTCCGCCACAGGTTCTCGTTGAGCTTCTCGGCAGCCTCGTCGCGCGGGGCCTCGACCGGCTCCGCCATCTCCTCGAAGTTGATGAACAGGTTGAGCTGCTCCTTGAGGATCTTCGCGGCGTAGGCGACGCCATCGTCGGGACGGACGGAACCGTTGGTCCAGCACTCGAGCGTCAGCTTGTCGTAGTCGGTCTGCTGACCGACGCGGGCGTTGGTGACGGTGAAGTTGACCTTGCGGATCGGCGAGAACAGCGCGTCGATCGCGATGGTACCGACGGGTAGATCGGCCGAGTGACGCTCTGCCGGGGCGTAGCCGCGACCGGTCATGATCGTGAGCTCGATCGCGACCTTGCCGTCCTTGGACAGCGTGAGGATGCGATGGTCGGGGTTCAGGCAGGTGACGCCGTCGACGAGGCCGAGGTCACCGGCGGTGACGACGCCCTCGCCCTGCTTGTCGAGCCGGATGGTGTAGGTCTTGTCAGCCTCGACCTTGAACAGCGTCTCCTTCAAGTTGAGGATGATGTCCGTCACGTCCTCGACGACGCCCGGCAGCGAGGTGAACTCGTGCAGCGCGCCCTCGATGGCGATGTGCGTGATCGCGGCGCCCTGGAGCGAAGACAGGAGGATGCGGCGAAGGGCGACACCCAGCGTCGTGCCGAAGCCGCGCTCGAGCGGCTCGCACGAGAACTTGCCGTAGGTGTCCGAGCGCTCCTCGATCTCCAGCGTCCGGGGCCGGATGAGGTCGCGCCAGTTCTTGGCCATGAATGCAGTCTGCTCGGGGGTCGGTTCCATCGGGTCTCCTTGAATGGCTCGCTTTCATCACGGCCATGCGTGCGGGGTTCGAGGCCCGCCCCAAAACGAGCGACCGCCGAACAGCATGCTCGACGGTCTCCAGTGGAATAAACTACCGAGTAGAGCTCGATGATGAGCTGCTCGCGGATCGGCAGGGTCACGTCTTCGCGAGAGGGCAACTGGGCGATCGCGCCGCGGAAGTTGTCCTTGTCGAGCTGGATCCACTGCGGGACGCCACGGCGATCGACGGCAGCGAGCGCCTCGTTGATGCGCGCCATCTTCTGCGACGACTCGCGCACCTGCACGATGTCGCGCATGCGGACGAGGTACGACGGGATGTCGACCTTCTTGCCGTTGATCGTGAAGTGGCCGTGGCGAACCAGCTGGCGCGCGTCGGCGTGATCCGAGGCGAAGCCCATGCGGTAGACCACGTTGTCGAGCCGGCGCTCGAGCAGCTGGATCAGCGTGTGACCCGAGACGCCCTTCGAGCGGATCGCCTTGTGGTAGTAGCCGCGAAACTGCTTCTCGGCGATGCCGTAGATGCGCTTGACCTTCTGCTTCTCACGGAGCTGCTCGCCGTAGTCCGACCGCTTGCGGCGCCGGCTCTGGCCGTGCTGGCCCGGCGGATAGCTGCGGCGCTCGTAGCCGCACTTGTCCGTGTAGCAACGCTCTCCCTTGAGGAAGAGCTTCATGTCTTCACGCCGGCAGAGCCGACAAACTGCACCAGTATAGCGGGCCATTTCGTTCTCTTCTCTCTACGCTCTAGGCTGGTGAGGTGATCAGACGCGACGGCGCTTGCGCGGCCGGCACCCGTTGTGTGGCACGGGCGTCACGTCTCGGATGAGGTTGATCTTGAAACCCGCGGCGTTGAGCGCGCGGAGCGCGGACTCACGACCCGAGCCCGGACCGTTGACGTACACGGTGACGTTGCGGACGCCGTGCTCCATCGCCTTCTTGGCCGCGTCCTCGGCGGCGAGCTGGGCGGCGAACGGCGTCGACTTGCGCGAGCCCTTGAACCCGCACGTGCCGGCCGACGACCAGGCGACAACGTTTCCGCTGACGTCGGTGATCGACACGATGGTGTTGTTGAACGTCGCAGAGATATGCGCGACGCCGGTCTGGATGTTCTTCCGGACCTTCTTCTTCTGCTTGGCTTTTGGCTGCGCCATGGTGTGTTCTCCGCGCTACTTCTTCGTGACCGCGCCCTGCTTCTTCACCGCCATGCGGCGGGGTCCCTTGCGGGTGCGGGCGTTGGTGTGAGTGCGCTGACCGCGGGCCGGAAGATTCCGGCGATGGCGCGAGCCGCGGTACGAACCGAGGTCCATCAGGCGCTTGATGTTGAGCTGGGTGTCACGGCGGAGATCGCCTTCGACCCGGAAGTTCGCTTCGATCGCGTCACGGATCTTGCGGACGTCGTTCTCGTCGAGATCGTCGCTCTTCTTGTCGAGCGCGACGTTCGCCTGGTTGAGGACGATCTTCGCCGCGTGACGGCCGAGGCCAAAAATGTACGTGAGAGCGATCTCGATGCGCTTGTTGCGCGGGAGGTCGACGCCTGCAATGCGAGCCATGACTCGTTCCTCTAACCCTGGCGCTGCTTGTGGCGCGGGTTGCTACAGATGATCCGGACGATGCCCTTGCGCTTGATGACCTTGCACTTGACGCAGATCGGTTTGACGGACGCTCGTACTTTCATGGCTGATCTTTTTCTGTCGCGTTTGGAAGGTGATCTAGAGAATTCCGGGTTTCGAAGTGGGTCGGGTCAGCACCCAGGGACCCTCTTCCGTGACAGCGATCGTGTGCTCGAAGTGTGCTGACATCGAGCGGTCTCTGGTCACGGCTGTCCACTTATCGTCGAGAACCTCTACGTCAGGGGCCCCGGCGTTTACCATGGGTTCGACGGCGATGACAAGGCCCTGCTTGAGGCGCTTTCCGCTGCCAGCCGCCCCAAAATTGGGGACTTGCGGGTCTTCGTGCATCTGGCGGCCGGTCCCGTGACCGACGAATTGACGGACCACGGAGTAACCGCGTGATTCCGCGTAGTTCTGGACGGCGAATCCGAGATCCCCGAGGCGGCTGCCGACCCGGATCAGCGCCATGGCTTGTTCGAGCGCGTGCTCGGTGGTCTCGACCAGGCGACGATTTTCGGGCGAAACGTTGCCGACCATGATGGTCCGGGCCGTGTCCGCGCAGAACCCGTGCTTGTAGATCCCGAAGTCGATCCCGATGATATCGCCGTCGGCGATCACGTCGTCGCGGCGTGGGATGCCGTGGACGATGACGTGGTTCCGGGAGGTGCAGAGCACTCCCGGATACGGCGGGACATCGTAGCCCCCGTAGTTGAGGAACGCACTCTTGACCTTGTGCTTGTCGATCCCGGCTCGCGCGATGCGATCGAGCTCGAACGTCGAGACGCCGGGCTTGGCCGCCGCGCACACCTCGTCGAGGATCTCGGCTGCGACCAGACCGGCCTCGCGCATCATGCGGATCTCGTCGCGCGACTTGAGCTGAATCCTCACGAGCCCTCGACGGTCCTGGCTCGCTGGCGACGGATCCTCGCCTCGATGTACACGTTGCCCTTGCGCTCGATCTCGATGCCGAGCAAGCCCGAGTGACCGGGCTCGCGAATCGGCCACGGCACGGCCGGGTCCACCTTCACGGGCTCGCGGGTCACGAGCAGCTCCGCGGCGGGTAGCGCCTGACGACATCGCCAACGCTGGACTCGACGACACCTTCGACCGCGCGGGTCGAGAGCACCTCCACCAGGGTCTCGTACGCCTCGTACCAGTTGCGTGGACCGTCCGCTGCGAGATCGACCTTGAGCTCGAGGTCCCGGCGTCGCAGCGCGGCGTCGAACCCATCGATCAGCTCGTCGTCGTCTTCGCCGTCGAGCAACGCCGTGACCTCGGCGATCGCCGCATTCAGGTCCTCGGTCGATGCGTAGCGATACACGCCCGAGAACGTCATGCTGGCGCCGAACCAGTCGACCCGCCCGAGCGTTTGCTCCAGCATCAGCGCGTGCGAGGCGCCACGCGGCCGCGGATCCGTGGCCCCTTGGGTCCGGCGAAGCCTTCATAGTTGCGCGTGATGAGGTGCGACTCGATCTGCTGGACGGTGTCGAGCGCGACACCGACGACGATCAGCAGCCCGGTGCCACCGAACTGGAAGGGCACGTGGAGGTACTTCTGCAGCAGCGCCGGGATCATGCAGACGGCCGACAGGTACAGCGCACCCGCGAACGTGATCCGCGACAGGACCTTCTCGATGTAGACCGCGGTGTTCTTGCCTGGCCGGATGCCCGGGACAAAGCCGCCGGACTTCTTCAAGTTGTCCGCGACGTCGACCGGGTTGAACACGACCGACGTGTAGAAGAACGCGAAGAACACGACGAGGATGGTGAAGATGACGTTGTAGCGCCAGTCGGTGGGGTTCAGGATCGACGAGAACTCCTGCAGCCACCCAGCCTCGGCCATGCCCGCGATCTGCGCCGGGAACATGAGGATGGAGGATGCGAAGATTGGCGGGATCACACCCGAGACGTTGATCTTGAGCGGCAGGAAGCTCTGCGCGCCCGAGTACATTTTTCTGCCGACTTGCCGTTTTGTGTACTGGACCGGGATTCTGCGGTGCGAGCGCTCGAAGAAGCAGATCGCTGCGATCGTGACGATCACGAGCACCACGACGAACAACACGCTCAGGCCGCTGCCGGTACTGGTTCCTCCGAGGAGGAATTTCGTGATCGCGTCGGGCATGGCCGCGACGATGCCAGCGAAGATGATCAGCGAAGATCCGTTGCCGATGCCGTTCTCGGTGATCAGCTCGCCGAACCACATGATGACCACAGTGCCGGTCGTCATCGTGATGACGGTCAGCAAGTGGAAGCCGAGGCCGGGATCGAGCACGACATCCGCACCGGAGCGCGACAGGCTCTCCACGTAGCCGGCTGCGAACCACGCCTGAACGACGGCGACGAGGACGGTGCCATAGCGTGTCAGCTGATTGATCCGCCGCCTGCCCTGCTCGCCTTCCTTGTTGAGCTCGCCGAGCTTGGGGACGACGACCGTGAGCAGCTGCATCACGATCGACGACGTCACGTACGGCATGATGCCGAGCGTGAAGATCGAGAATTGCTCGAGCGCGCCGCCCGAGAACATGTTGAACATGCTCAGGAACGAACCGGTGCTCTTGCTGACGACGTGCTCCATCTCGGCGCGGTTGACGCCCGGGATGGTTATGAAGACGCCGATTCGGTAGACGGCGAGGATGAACAGCGTGAACAAGATCCGGCGCCGAAGCTCCGGGATCTTGGTGATGTTGCTGAGTCCGGCCACGCCTTCGCCTTATGCGGCCGGGGTTGCAGCTGCAGCGGCCGAGCGGCCGATGACCTCGACCGACCCGCCCGCCTTCTCGATCTTTTCCTTCGCGGTGGCCGACGCGTTGTACGCGCTGACCGTGAGCTTCTTGGTGAGCTCACCTTCGCCGAGGATCTTGACGTACTCCACGAGCTTGGGAACGAGCCCCTTCGCCTGCAGCGTCTCGAGGTTCACGGTGTCACCCGTCTCGAACACGGCCTCGAGGGTCGCGACGTTGATCGGGTGGGGCTCGAGGCGATTCGGGTTCTTGAACCCGCGCTTCGGGATCCGGCGCGGCATCGGCATCTGACCGCCCTCGAACGCGAGGCGCGCGCCGTGGTGGCCGGCACGAGCCTTCTGGCCCTTGACGCCCTTACCGGAGGTCTTGCCTTTTCCCGACCCGCGACCGCGGCCAAGCCGCTTCTTCTCGCGCGTCGCGCCTTCGTTCGGGTGGAGATTGTGCAGCGTGATCGTCATGGGAAGAGCTCGCAGCGCCGTCGGAATCTGGCGCGGAAACGGTGTTTAGGCAATGGGTAGACGGGCACCTGGCAGCTCGGCCAGGGGACGGGGATCGTTAATCCGCCGGTTCGACGGTAACGAGGTGGCTGACCTTCCGGATCATGCCGCGGATCGCGAGCGTGTCCTGGAGGATCACCGTCTTGTGCGGACCGCGGAGGCCGAGGCCGAGCAAGGTCCGGTTCTGCGTGTCCGAACGGCCAATGCCGCTCCTGACCTGGGTGACTTTGAGCTTGATCGCCATGACGTACGTCCTCTACTGATTCGGAACGACAGCCTGGCGCCGCGTCTGCAGCTCGGCCACCGTCTTGCCACGGGTCTTCGCGACCTGCTCGATCGAGCGCAGCGCCTTCAGCGCCACGATCGTCGCGTGGATCACGTTGTGCTTGTTCGAAGTGCCGATCGACTTGGTGAGGATGTCGCGGATACCCGCGACCTCGAGCACCGGGCGCACGCCGCCGCCGGCGATCACACCCGTACCGGCCGACGCCGGGCGGAGCAGCACCTGGGCCGCGCCGAAGAAGCCCTCGATCTCGTGCGGGATCGAGCCCTTCACGAGCGGCACCTTGAACAGGTTGCGCTTCGCGCGGTCGGTGCCCTTGCGGATCGCTTCGGGGACCTCATTCGCCTTGCCGAGACCCGCGCCGACGTAGCCGTTCTGATCGCCAACGACAACGAGCGCCGAGAACGAGAACCGGCGGCCGCCCTTGACGACCTTCGCGACGCGATTGATGTGGACCACGCGGTCCACCAGCTCGCCAACTTCTTCTGGATTGATCAGCATGAGGTCCTCTTAGAACTGCAGTCCCGCTTCACGGGCGCCGTCAGCGACTTCCTTGACGCGGCCGTGATAGATGAATCCGTTCCGGTCGAACACGACGCTCTTGACGCCGGTCGCCATCAGTTTCTCGCCGATGACCTTGCCGATCAGCCGAGCGCGCTCCTTCTTGGGCTTGCCCGCGACGGCTTCCTTGAGCTTCTGCTCGAGCTCGCTCGCCGACGCGAGGACGCGGCCCGTGGTGTCATCGACCGCCTGCACGTAGACGTACCGCGCCGAGCGGAACACCGACAGCCGCGGACGCTCGGCCGTACCGGAGATGCGCAGCCGGATCGAGACCTTGCGCTTCAGCCGCTTGCGGAGCTTGGGAGTAGCAATTTTGATGTGACCAGCCATTGTCGTGTCCCTTACTTACCCGCGGTCTTGCCGGCTTTACGGAGGATGGTCTCCTCCTTGTACTTGATGCCCTTGCCCTTGTAGGGCTCGGGCGGACGGAAGCTGCGCACCTTGGCAGCGGCCGCCCCGACCGCCTGGCGATCGATCCCGGACAGGACCAGGATGTTCTTTTCGACCTTGGCGCTGATCCCTTCCGGGAGCGCGAACTCGATCGGGTGCGAGTAGCCGAGCGACAGCACGATCTTCGGACCCTTGATCTCGGCCTTGTAGCCGACACCGTTGATCTCGAGCTCGCGCGTGAAGCCGGTGGTCACACCGGTGAGCATGTTGCCGACCAGGGCGCGCATGAGGCCGTGTGCGGCGCGCTGCGGGCCGAGATTGCCCTTGCGCTCGAACACGATCACATCTTTGCCCTCGTCCTGGGCCTGCTTGATCTCGATGTCCTTGTGGCGCTTGAGCGACAAGCTGCCCTTCGGGCCCTTGGTCGACACGCTGTCCGTGGTGATCGACACCTGGACGCCCTTGGGGATCTCGAGAGGCTTACGACCGATGCGGGACATGGCTACCAGACCTCGCAGAGGACTTCGCCGCCGACGCCCTTGGTGCGCGCCTCGCGGTCCGTCATCACGCCCTGCGACGTGGAGAGGATGGCAATGCCAAGCCCGTTACGAACGCGCGGGACCGACTTGGCCGGGACGTACGAACGCTGGCCCGGACGCGACACGCGGCGCATGCCGGTGATCGCGTTGCCCGACGGCGTTGCGCGCCCATCGTAGCGGAGGACCAGCTTGAGGAGCCCCTGCTTGTTGTCCTCGGACGAGGACACGGTTTGCACGAAGCCCTCGTCGCGCAGGATCTCTGCGATACGGAGCTTGATGTTCGAGCGGGGGCACTCGATCAGTTGCTTGCGCGCACGGATTCCGTTGCGGATGCGAGCGAGGAAATCAGCGATCGGATCAGTCATCGACATACGTAGTCCTCACCAGCTCGACTTGATGACGCCCGGGATGTCGCCGCGCAGTGCGAGCTCGCGAAAGCAGCACCGGCACATCTCGAACTTGCGAATGAAGGCACGCGGGCGGCCGCAACGCTTGCAGCGGCTCTTGATGCGAACCTTGAACTTCTGCTTCTTGGGAAGCGTATCGATCAGCTTGGCCATTAGGCGGCTCCTGCAGTCTCGGTCTCGGCCGGGGTCTCGGTCGGGGTCGTCGTCGGGGCGGGCTGACGAAACGGCATCCCGAAGTGGCCGAGCAGCGAGCGCCCTTCGGCGTCGGTGTCAGCGGTGGTGACGATGCTGATGTTCATGCCCTTGATCGAGTCGATCTTGTCGTACTCGATCTCGGGGAAGATGATCTGTTCCCGAACACCCATGGTGAAGTTGCCGCGGCCATCGAAGCCGCGCGGCGACACGCCACGGAAGTCACGCACGCGCGGGAGCGCGACGTTGAGCAGGCGGTCGAGGAACTCCCACATGCGCTCGCGGCGCAGGGTCACCATGACGCCGATCTTCTGGCCCTTGCGAAGCTTGAACACCGCGATGTCCTTCTTCGCACGCGACACGACCGGGGACTGACCCGTGATCGAGCGCATCTCCTCGATCCCGAAGTCGATCATCTTGGGTTCGTCCTTGGCTTTGCCGAGGCCCATGTTGACCGTGATCTTCACGATGCGCGGGACCTGCATGATGCTGGAGTACGAGAACTCCTTCATCATCGCCGGGCGGATCGTGTCGTCGTACTTCGCTTTCAGCTTGGGAGCCTTCTCGCGCTTGTACTTCGGAGCCGGGCCCGTGGGCTCAGCGGCCTTCTTCTTGCCGCCGTCGCCCTTGGGCGCGCGAGGCTTCTTCTCGGTCTTTTCGGCCTTCGGGGCCGCGGCCTTGTTGTCGTCGTCCTTCGCCATGGCTCAGCTCATTCCCGGGTTGGGAAACTTGGTTCCCGACTTCACACCGACGCGGATCTTGTCGTCCCCGTCGACAACGCTCTTGGTGCGCGTGCCGCGGCCCAGCTTGTCGTCCCACAGCGCCACATTCGAGATGTGGATCGTGCCTTCCTTGTCGATGATCCCGCCCTGCGGGCTCTTCTGGGTCGGCCGCGAATGACGCTTGATCATCGCGACCTTCTCGACAACGACGCGCTCGCCGACAATGCGCAGAATCTTGCCGCGCTTGCCCTTGTAGGCACCGCTGATCACGACCACTTGATCGCCCTTGCGAACCGACATGGCTACAGGACCTCCGGCGCCAGCGAGATGATCTTCATGAACCGCTTGGCGCGCAGCTCGCGAGCCACCGGTCCGAAGATTCGGGTCCCGATGGGCTCGTTCTCTTTGTTGATGAGGACGGCCGAGTTGCCGTCGAACTTGATGAAGCTGCCATCCGAGCGCTTGATCTCGCGGCGGACGCGGACGATGACCGCACGCGCGACCTCGCCCTTCTTCACCTTGGCACCCGGAATCGCCTCACGGATCGAGACGATGATGACATCGCCGATCGTCGCGTAGCGCCGGCGAGTACCGCCGAGCACCTTGATGCAGAACACCTTCTTCGCGCCGCTGTTGTCAGCGACGTCGAGCACGGAGGTCATCTGGATCATGGCGTTACTCCTTTCCCGTGCCCACGCCGGCCCCGGTGTCGACCGGGCGGCTGATGGTGCGCAGGAACCGCCAACGCTTGGTCTTCGACATCGGACGAGACTCGACGATCTCGATCACGTCGCCGACCTTGCAGGTGTTCTTCTCGTCGTGCGCCTTGTACTTCACACGGCGCGTCAGGAACTTGTGGAACCGACGGTCACGGACACGGCGCACCACGGTGACGACGCAGGTCTTGTCCATCGTGTTCGACGTGACGATGCCGATGATCACGCGGCGCGAGCCACGCTGGTCCTCGTCGTTGGTCTTTGCTTCGGTGTCGCTCATGACTTCGCCTTCTTCGTCGCCTTCTTGGTCTTCGTCTTCTGGCCGCTCGTCTCGGTCGCTTCCGCGGCGGGCTCGGCAGGCGTCTGCGCGGTCTTCTGCTGCTGGGCTTCGAAGCCCTGCTTGCGACCGTTCAGGACGGTCAGGATCCGGGCGATGTCGCGGCGCTTGGTCTTGAGCAGCGCGCTCGACGTGACCTGGTTCGTGTGCGCCCCCAGGTGGAGGCGGAACAGCTCGTCACGCGTCGAAACGAGCGCCTGACGGAGCTCCTCGTCGGGCTGATCGCGCAGCTGGCCGAGGGAGGTGGAGATCTTGCTCATAGGACAGGCTCCCGCGAGATCATGTGGGTCTTGATCGGCAGCTTGTGGTCAGCGCGGGTGAACGCGGTCTTCGCGATCTCGGCCGTGACGCCTTCAACCTCGAAGATCACGCGACCGGGGCGAACGACGGCGACCCAGCCTTCGACGCCACCTTTACCGGTACCCATTCGGGTCTCGGCGGGCTTCTTCGTGAACGGGTGGTCGGGGAAGACGCGGACGTAGATCTTGCCGAGCTTCTTGACCTGGCGAGAGATCGCGACGCGGGCGGCTTCGATCTGACGGGCCGTGATCCAGCCCGGCTCGAGAACCTGCATGCCGAAGTCACCGAACGAGACCTCCGAGCCACCCTTGGCCTTACCAGCCAGGTGACCCTTGTGGGACTTGCGGAACTTCGAGCGTTTTGGGGAAAGCATCGACATAGGAAAACTCTCTTAGGTGCGAGGCGGGTTGGCCGGATTGCGGGCCGCGGGGTCCTTGCGCGGGGCAGGCAGGACTTCGCCATGGAAGACCCACGCCTTGACGCCGATCGACCCGTAGGTCGTGCGCGCCTCCGTGAAGCCGTACTCGATGTCTGCACGGAGGGTGTGCAGCGGAACGCGACCCTCCTTGTACCACTCGCGACGGCACATCTCCGCGCCACCCAGGCGGCCGCTCGACGCGACCTTGATGCCCTTGGCGCCGAACTTCATCGCGGTCTGCGTCGCCTTCTTCATGGCGCGGCGGAACGCGATCCGGCGCTCGAGCTGCGTCGCGATATTCTCGGCGACGAGCTGCGCGTTGGTCTCGGCCTTGCGGACCTCGATGATGTTCAGGAACACCTCGTTCTCGGTCAGCGCCTGGACTTCCTTCTTGAGGGTCTCGACACCCGCGCCGCGCTTGCCGATCACGATGCCCGGGCGCGCGGTGTGGATGTTGATCTTGGCCTTGTTCGCGGCGCGCTCGATCTCGATGTAGCTGACACCGGCGTGGTTCAGCTTCTTCTTGATGAACGTGCGGAGCTTCAGGTCCTCGTGGAGCCACTTCGCGTAGTTCTTGTCCTCGTACCAGCGCGAGGACCAGGTCTTGATGATGCCGAGGCGGAACCCGATCGGATGCGTCTTTTGACCCATGGTCTTATTCCTTCGCCGCTTTCGATCGGCCGTCGGTGACGACCACCGTGAGATGGCTGGTGCGGTGATTGATCCGGTTGGCGCGGCCCATCGAGCGGGGCATCCAGCGCTTGGCGATCGTGCCGCCATCGACGGCGATCGTGTGGATGCGCAGCGTCTCGACCGACGCGTCGCCGCCCGAGGTGTCTTCCGCGTTGGCCGCGGCCGACTTGATCGCCTTCGAGATCAGACCGGCTGCCTTCTTCGGCATCAGGTCGAGCATGCCGACCGCGTCCTCGACAGACTTGCCGCGGACCAGGTTGGCAACAACACGCATCTTGCGGGGCGACATCGAGATGCCGCGCACGAGACAGCGCCAGGTGTTGAGATCCGCCATGGCTACTTCTTCCGCTCGCCGGAGTGACCGTGATAGGTGCGCGTCGGCGAGAACTCGCCGAGCTTGTGCCCGACGTGCTGCTCGGTGACGAACACCGGCATGAACTTGCGGCCGTTGTGAATCGCGAACGTCAGCCCGACCATGTCAGGCGTGATCGTGGAGCGCCGCGAGTAGGTCGAGACGACGCGCTTGTTGGGATTCGCTTCCTTCTTCGCGGTCGCGATCTTCTTCGCCAGGTAGTGCTCGATGAACGGACCCTTTTTGACTGAACGCGGCATCTACTTGCTCCGGCGACGGATGATGAACTGCTCCGTCCGCTTGTTATGGCGAGTCTTCTGACCCTTCGCCTTCTGACCCCACGGGCTGCACGGGTGGCGACCACCGGACGAGCGACCTTCGCCACCACCCATCGGGTGATCGACCGGGTTCATCGACACGCCACGCTGGTGCGGGCGAATGCCCATCCAGCGCTTGCGGCCTGCCTTGCCCCACTCGATGTTGCCGTGCTCGGAGTTGCCGATCGCACCGATCGTGGCGCGGCAGTCGATGTGGACGCGGCGCATCTCGCCCGAGGGCAGACGCAGCGTGGCCCAATCGCCTTCCTTGGCCATCAGCGTGACGCGGGCACCGGCCGAGCGGCCGATCTGCGCGCCGCGGCCCTGCTTGAGCTCGACGGCGTGGACCTCGGTACCGATCGGGATGAACTTCAGCGGCAGGTTGTTACCCGGCTTGATGTCCGCCGAGTTGGCCGAGATGACCTGGTCGCCCACGCCGAGCTTCTGCGGCGCGAGGATGTAGGCCTTCTCGCCGTCCGCGTACTGGAGCAGCGCGATCCGAGCCGTGCGGTTCGGGTCGTACTCGATCCCGACGACGGTGGCCGGCACGCCGGTCTTCTGGCGCTTGAAATCGATCACGCGGTAGCGCTGCTTGTGGCCACCGCCACGGAAGCGCGACGTCACGCGACCGTGGTTGTTGCGGCCAGACTTCTGCGACTTGTGCGCGAGCAGGCTCTTCTCGGGCTCACTCTTCGTGATGTCGCCGAAGTCCTGCGAGGTCATTCCGCGACGGCCCGGCGAAGTGGGCTTGTACCTCTTGATCGCCATCCTAGACTCCCTCGAAGAACTCGATGTTGTCGCCGGCCTTGAGCGTGACGAAGGCCTTCTTCCACGACGGGCGCTGACCGGAGAACCGGCCGATGCGCTTCTGCTTGCCACGCACGACCAGCGTGCGGACGTCGGTCACGGTGACCTTGAACAGCGTCTGGATTGCGCGGCGGATTTCGATCTTGTTCGCGTCGCGAGCGACCTCGAACACGACCTGCTGCGAGTACGACTCGCCTTCCGCGTGAGAACCCACCCCGCCGCCGGTCTCGCGCAGGCGCGCGGATTTCTCGGTCAGGAGCGGGCGCTTGATGATGGTCTGAGCGTCGCGCATGACTACTCGTCTCCCTGCGCATCGGGACGGAGCGCCGTCACGAGCTGATCGACTGCCGCCTGCGTCAGCACGAGGGTGCCGTGGCGCAGGATGTCGTAGACGTTGACGCCTTCCGGCGCGATCCACTGCGAGCTCTCGAGGTTCCGCGCGCCGCGGCTCAGCTGCTCGTTGGTCTTGGCATCGACGATCAGGACCTTCGATGCGGTCGAGCCGTTCTGCACGACGCCGAGCGCCGCGAGGGCCGACGCGACCGACTTGGTCTTGCCGTCGGTCGAGAAGCTGTCGATCACGACGATCTTGTTCTCGGAGGCGCGAAGCGACAGCGCCGAGCGCAGCGCGAGCTTCTTGGCCTTGCGCGGCATGTTGTAGCTGTAGTCGCGCGGCTTGGGGCCGAACGCCGACGCGCCACCCACCCAGTGCGGCGCCTGACGGCTACCCTGGCGAGCCTGGCCGGTACCCTTCTGCTTCCACACCTTCTTCGAGGACCCGCGGACCTCGCCGAGGCGCTTGGTCGACGCGTTGCCAGCGCGGCGCTTGGCGAGCTGCCACTTCACGGTCTCCCAGAGCAAGTGCTCGTGGATCTCGGCACCGAAGACGGCGTCGTCGAGGTCGACAGACCCGACGGACTTACCGCTCGTGTTCTTGACGTCTACTTTCGGCATGACTTTTCCGATTCCCGGGGTCTCAGGTCTTGATCTCGACGTCGACGCCGGCCGAGAGGTCGAGCTTCATCAGGGCGTCGAGGGTCTGTTGCGTCGGCTCGAGGATGTCGAGCAACCGCTTGTGCGTGCGGATCTCGAACTGCTCACGAGACTTCTTGTCGGTGTGCGGCGACCGCAGCACGCAGTACTTGTTGATCTTGGTCGGCAACGGGATGGGGCCGGCGATCTTTGCGCCCGTGCGCTTGGCCGTCTCCACGATCTCGCCGGCCGACTGGTCGAGGAGCTTGTGGTCGTACGCCTTGAGGCGGATGCGAATGCGTGGAGTCGTCATGGGCTTTTCTCTCGTTCCCGTTACTTCTTCGCCGTGGCGTCTTTTTTGGCTTCTTTGACTTCGTCGAGGATCTTGGTCACGACGCCGGCGCCGACGGTCTTGCCGCCCTCGCGGATCGCGAACCGGAGGCCCTCTTCACATGCGATCGGCGACACCAGCGTGACGTCGACCTTGATGTTGTCGCCAGGCATCACCATCTCGGTGCCTTCCGGCAGCGTCACCGTGCCCGTCACGTCCGTCGTGCGGAAGTAGAACTGCGGCCGGTAGCCCTGGAAGAACGGCGTGTGACGGCCACCCTCCTCTTTCTTCAGGACGTAGACCTCGCACGTGAAGTGGTTGTGCGGCGGGATCGTCCCCTTCTTGCACAGCACCATCCCGCGCTCGATCTCCTCGCGCTTCGTGCCGCGGAGCAGCACGCCGACGTTGTCGCCAGCCTGGCCCTGGTCCAGCAGCTTGCGGAACATCTCGACGCCCGTGCACGTCGTCTGCCGGGTCTCGCCGAGCCCGACGATGTCGATCTCGTCGCCGACCTTCACGATCCCGCGCTCGATCCGTCCCGTCACCACCGTGCCGCGGCCCGTGATCGTGAACACGTCCTCGACCGGCATCAGGAACGGCTTGTCGAGCTCGCGAACCGGCTCCGGGATGAACGTGTCACACGCCTCCATCAGGCGCTGGATCGACGGCGTCCCGTAGTCCGACGCATCGCCCTCGAGCGCCTTCAGCGCCGAGCCGCGGATGATCGGCGTCTCTTCCTTGTACCCGTTCTTGACCAGCAGCTCGCGGAGCTCCATCTCGACCAGGTCGAGCAGCTCCTCGTCACCCGCGCCGATCATGTCGCACTTGTTCAGGTACACCACCATCGCCGGGATGTTGACCTGGCGACCGAGCAGCACGTGCTCGCGCGTCTGCGGCATCGGGCCATCCGGCGCCGACACCACCAGGATCGCGCCGTCCATCTGCGCCGCGCCCGTGATCATGTTCTTGATGTAGTCCGCGTGGCCCGGGCAGTCGACGTGCGCGTAGTGCCGCTTGTCGCTCTCGTACTCGACGTGCGCCGTCGAGATCGTGATGCCGCGTGCCTTCTCTTCCGGCGCCTTGTCGATCTGATCGAACGCGGTGAACTTCGCGAAGCCCTTGGTCGACTGGACCTTCGTGATCGCTGCCGTCAACGTGGTCTTCCCGTGGTCGACGTGACCGATGGTTCCGATGTTGACGTGCGGCTTGTTGCGGACGAATTTCTCTTTGGACACGGCGTTCTCCTGGTCTTAGTCGCGGTCGGGATCAGGCCCGGGCTCGGCGAGACATCAGATCGTCTCGGAGTTGGTGCGGGACTTCAGCGTAGTGATCGAGCTCCATTGCGTGTGTCGCGCGGCCGCGGGTTCGGGAGCGAAGGTCGGTCGCGTAGCCAAACATCGAGGCCATGGGGACGAAACAGGCGACGGTCTGTACACCAGGCCGTCCGGTAATTCCAGCGACTTTTCCCCTTCTGGCATGCAAATCGCCAAGCACATCACCGAGGTACTCGTCGGGAGTGGTGACCTCGAGGGCCATCACCGGCTCGAGCACCGTCGGGCCTGCCTTGGTGGCGGCCGCTAGCAGCGCCTTGCCACCGGCGACCTTGAAGGCGTAATTATTTGAATCTACGGGGTGAAAGCTTCCGCCGACGACCTGGACGCGGACGTCGATCATCGGGTGGCCGGCGAGGACACCGCGTTCCACGGCCTCGGTGACGCCCGCCTCGACGGCCGCGGCGTGCTCGGTCGGGATCTCCGACGTGGCTGCGCGATTCTCGTAGACATAGCCGCCGCCGCGGTCGGTCGGTTCGACGACCAGCTGGACGTGGCCGTACTCGCCGCGCGCGCCGAGCTGCCGGACGAACTTGCTCTCGCCCTCGGCCTTGCGCGTCAGGGTCTCGCGGTACGCGACCTGCGGACTGCCGACCCGGGCCCGCACGCCAAATTCGCGCAGCACACGGTCGACGACGATCTCGAGGTGGAGCTCGCCCATCCCCGAGATGATGATCTGGCCCGAGTCGACGTCCGTGCGGACGCGGAACGACGGATCCTCGAGCGCGATCCGCTCGAGCGCGTGAGCCAGCTTTGCGTGGTCTTCGAGCGTCTCGGGCTCGACTGCGATCCCCATGACCGGGCTCGGGACCGTCATCGGGTCGAGCAGGATGCCAGCGCGGGGGTCACACAGCGTGTCGCCGTTGGCGAGCCGGCTGCCGATGATCGCGCCGATCGTGCCCGCGGTGATCTCGCGAATGTCCTCGCGGTGGTTCGCGAACATCCGCACCAGGCGGTCGATGTGCTCGAGGTGGCCCTTGGTCGCGTTCAGCACGGCATCGCCGACGCGGAGCACGCCCGCGTACACGCGGAGGAACGTCAACTGGTGGCCCGCCTCGTCGTGCTGCACCTTGAACGCGAGCGCGGCGAGCGGCTCGTCGTCGGTCGGCTTGCGGCCGAGCGTGGTCGCGGTCGAGCTGGGGTCCTCGGGATCGCGCCCACGGATCTCGTGGACGTCCGCAGGAGACGGCAGGTAGTCGATCACGGCATCGAGCAGGTTGTGGATGCCCTGGTTCTTGAACGCCGCACCGACGAGCGTGGGGACGCCTCGGCCTGACAGCGTGACCCGGCGCAGCGCGGCGCGGATCACGTCGACCGGGAGCTCGCGGCCGGCGACCCACGACGACATCAGCTCGTCGTCAAGCTCGGCGATGGCCTCGAGCATCTGCTCGCGGGCACGCGACGCGATCGCCATGTGGAGGTGAGGGATCGGGCCGTCGGAGAACGTGGCGCCGAAGCTCGGCTCGTCCCAGGTCCGCGCACGCATCGTGATCAGGTCGATCACGCCCTCGAACGTGGCACCGCTCGCGCGCAAGCTCTCGAGGACCAGGTCGCGGCTGCCGGGCGCCGACTTGAGGCCGCGGGGTGCGAACAGCGGCGCCTGGATCGCGATCGGGTTGGCGCCGAGGCGGGCCTTCATCTCGGCCATCACGCGCTCGGGCTCCGCGCCCTCGCGATCGCACTTGTTGATGAACGCGAGCCGCGGCACGCGGTAGCGGTCCGCCTGGCGCCACACGGTCTCGCTCTGTGACTGGACGCCGGCAACCGCGCAGAACACCGCGACCGCGCCGTCGAGCACGCGCAGCGAGCGCTCGACCTCCATCGTGAAGTCGACGTGACCGGGGGTGTCGATCAGGTTGACCAGGTGGTCGCGCCAGCCGAACGAGGTGGCAGCTGCGGTGATCGAGATCCCGCGCTCCTGCTCCTGCCGCATCCAGTCGGTGACAGTGGAGCCGTGGTC
>JBBJLY010000348.1:0-7301 GCA_037720695.1 Kofleriaceae bacterium
CGGCTTCGGCACGTTCTACCGCAACGCGAGCGGTGGCACGCTGACCTGGGGTTATCCGCTGTCCTACGAGGCGGCGGCGTTCCTGACCTACAAGCTCGAGGACGTCAGCATCTCGACCGGGTCGGGCGGCATCGCGAACCTCGGCGCCACCTCGACGCCGATCGAAGCGACCAGCGTCGCCAACCTGTTCCGCGGTGGCGTGACGTCGTCGCTCCGCGCGTCGCTGTCGTGGGACTCGCGCAACAACCGCCTGTTCCCGACCGCCGGCTGGAACCACACGATCTTCGCCGAGTACGCGAGTGAGTACACGGGCTCCGAGAACCGGTTCTTCCGGTGGGGCGGGTTCGCGCGCCACTACCGCCCGCTGTGGGGGCCGTTCGTGCTGAAGGTCAACGCCGAGCTCGGTGTCACCACCTCGACGGATCCGCTCGGCGTCCCGATCTCGGAGCGCTACCTGGTCGGCGGCATCTACGACATTCGTGGCTACGCGCCGCGTTCGCTCGGTCCACAGCTGTTGACGCAGCCGCCCGGCGACGTCGGTCAGGCGCTCGGCAGCCTGCCGCTCGGCGGCAACATGCAGATCATCTTCAACAGCGAGATCGAGTTCCCGCTGTTCAAGAAGGTCGGCATCTCGGGTGTCGTGTTCTACGACATGGGCAACGCGTACAACCTCGAGGACCGCTACTGCTCGGGGCTCCAGCGCAAGAACTCCTCGATCTCGATCAAGTTCGACCCGTGCTTCCGGTTCCCCGAGTCCGTGGTGTCCGGCATCCGCAAGTCGATCGGCTTCGGGTTCCGATGGTTCTCGCCAATCGGCCCGCTGCGGTTCGAGTGGGGCATCCCGCTTGATGCGCAAACTGGCGAGGATCCACTGGTCTTCGAGTTCACGATCGGAAACTTCTTCTGAGTACAGGACGGTCCCGGTCAGCGGCCCGATCAGGATTGAACAACGGGCCTTTGCCACCCGTCGAAGTCGTCGTATCACTCGCGCGAGGACCCTTATGAATCGTTATTTCGCCCTTGGTGCACTCGGACTTGGCCTGATGGTCTCCCCGCTGCTCGGCAACTTCGCCCAGAGCGCAGTGCCGCAGAATCCCAGGATCGGGATCATCGACATCGAGAACACGCTCTCGACGACCCCCGCTGGCAAGCGCGCCAACGACCAGTTCGAGAAGACCCGCAAGGGCAAGCAGTCGGAGCTCGACAAGCAGCAGAACGAGCTCAAGAAGGCTGCGGCGGACCTCGAGAAGCAGCAGGCCGTCTTGAAGCCCGAGGTGTTCAAGGCCAAGCGAGACGAGCTCGAGAAGAAGTTCGTCGCGCTGCAGCAGACGTACGTCAAGCTCGAGCGCGAGCTCGCGACCGACCGCACCAAGCTGATCCAGGAGCTCCTGAAGCAGGCGGAGCCGCGGATCGCGAAGATCGCAAAGGCCGAGGGTGTCCACATCATCATCGACCAGAGCGCGACGGTGTGGGCCGATCCCACCGTCAACCTGACGCAGAAGCTGAACGCCGAGATGAAGTAGCGAGGCGATCCCCGTCGGGTCGGCGGCGTGCTACCAACGCCGCATGTCTGAGAGCGGACCACCCCCCAGTGGCATGAAGGCGGAGCAGATCCTCGGGCTCCTGCCGCACCGCTATCCGTTCCTCATGATCGACCGCGTGCTCGAGGTCAGCGATGACAAGGTCATCGCGCTCAAGAACGTGTCGTTCAACGAGCCGTACTTCCAGGGCCACTTTCCGGGCATCCCGGTGATGCCCGGCGTGATGCAGATCGAGGCGATGGCGCAGGCCGGGGGCATCCTCGCGTCGCGGTCGATCAAGTTCGATCCCACGACGCACGTCATGATGTTCATGGCGATCGACGACGTGAAGTTCCGCAAGGCTGTGACGCCGGGCGATCAGCTCATCATCGAGGTCGTGCCGCTGCGCAAGGGCAAGATCTTCAAGATGCGGGGCGAGATCAAGGTGGCGGGGCAGGTGGTGTCGTCGGCCGAGTTCCTCGCCGGGCTGGCCGAGAAGTCCAAGGTGTCGTAGTGCGCGGGCGGCTCGCCGTCACGCTGCTCGCGCTCGTCGCGACCGCCGGCGGGTGCGGCAGCCGCAAGCGTCAGAAGCGGACGGGCGATGCCGCACCGGTCGAGTTGATCCCGACGCCAGGCTCGGGCGCCAGCGCAGGCAAGGGGCCGACCAGCGAGGAGCAGGAGCCCAACGAGGGTGAGGACGTCGCGACGCCGCTCGCCCTCGGCGCCACGGTCGTCGGCAAGGTCGAGCCCGAATCCGATGTCGATCACTTCCGGATCGATGTCGCCACGGCGGGCGCGCTGTCGATCGAGCTGCCGGCGGTCGAAGGGACCGACCTCGTGCTCGAGCTCCACGACGCCCAGGGCGCGCTGCTCGCGAAATCGGATCGCGGGGCGGCCAAGACACGCGAGGGCATCCCGAACTTCGGCGTGTCGCCGGGCCGCTACACCGCGGTGGTGAAGGCCAAGCCCGACAAGAAGGCGAAGAACAAGGACAAGAGGAAGCCCGCTGCCGCGCCGGTCGCGACGCCGGCCCGGGCACACCCCAAGGGTGCTGGCTCGCCTGGCGGCTCGCTGGCGTACGAGATCACGGCGCAGGTCGCGCCGTTCGCTGCCGCCAACGAGCGCGAGCCGGACGAGGATCGCGGGACGGCGAACGATCTAATCGTCGGCGAGTCGATGTCCGGCTACGTCGGCTGGGGCGGGGATGTCGACGTCTGGAAGCTGTCGGTCGTCGCGCTGTCGGCGAAGAACGTGCTCGATCTCGAGGTCGACGCGGTTGCCGGCGTCGCGCTCACGCTCGAGCTGGTCGACGCGATCGGCAACACCGTGCTGACTCGCAAGGCACCTGCGGGCGTGAACCTGGTCGCGCGCCGGATCTCGCCCGTGATCGCGGCGGGTGCGCCACCGTTTCACTACGTCACGATCCGCGGCGATCGCTCCAACCCCGAGGCGATGTACCGGCTGACTGTGAAGGAGCAGCAGGCCGTGACCGACAGCGAGGTGGAGCCGAACGACACGCTCGAGAAGCCGTACATGATCCCCGCCGATCGCACGCGGGTCGACGCGGCGTGGAGTGCAGGCGATGTCGACTGCTTCGCGATCGCACCCGATCCGGCGGCCCGCACGCTCGAGATCTCGATCGACACTCCCGGCGAGGCGGACCTGTCGGCCGAGCTGCACGTCGACGGCAAGCTGGTGATGAAGAGTGACGCCCCCAGCAAGGGCGCTGCCGAGAAGCTGACCGGCGCGGTCCCGGCCAACGGCAAGGCGGTCGTCCGGATCCGCGGTACCGCGGTGGCGGGCGAGGGCGTCTACGAGCTCACCGTGGCCGAGCTCCAGCCGAAGCGATAGTTGTGACTGGCAACCGCGGCACGCCCAGGACGCACGGCACGCACATCCTCGTCATCCTCGCGCTGACGAACCTGGTCTCGTACGCGGCTCGCAACGCGCTGTTTGCGGTGTACCCGACGCTGACCTCGCGTTACGGGATCGACGACTCGCAGATCGGCATGCTGCAGACGGTGTTCATGATCCCGCACGCGGCGGCGACGCTGCCGTTTGGCTGGGCAGGTGATCGGTTCGATCGCAGAAAGGTGATCGCGATCGGCATCGTGCTCGCCAGCGTCGCCGGTGTGCTCGGCGCGATCGGCACGAGCTTCACCGGGCTCGCGGCGTCGCGCGCGCTGGTCGGCCTCGGTACCGCGGCCGTCGTCCCGGTCGCGAACTCGATCCTCGGCCAGCTGTTCGAGGGCCCGCAGAAGGCGAGCCGGCTCGCGGTGTTCAACCTCGGGCTGTTCCTCGGCGGCGTCGTCGGCTTCGCCACCGGCATCGCGCTCGGGTTCCCACTCGTCGTGATCGCGCTCGCGTTGCCAGGGCTCGTGCTGGCCGTGCTGGTGGCGCGGCTGCCTGTCGCGCCGCAGGTCGTGCACGCAGACGCACCGTCGGAAGGGAAGCTCGCGGTGTTTGTGTGGGACGCGCGTCAGCTGCTGCGGATCCGCACGCTGCGCTGGATGATCGCGTCGACCACCGTGATGGCGTTCGCGGCCGGCGGCTACAACGCGTGGCTGAAGGAGTTCCTCGTGCGCGACAAGGGCATGTCGGACGAGGAAGCGACGACGATGCTCGTGCTCGCGCTGTGCGGCGGCCTATCGGGGATCCTGGTTGGCGCCCGGATCGCCGATCGGCTGCGCGCGCGCAGGCAGACTGGGCGGCTGTGGACGGTCGTGATCGGCATGACGCTGACCGCGCCGTGTGCCGCGTTCGCGATCGAGCTCCCCGCAGGCCCGGGACTCTATTTCGCCGGGGTCGCGACCCTGTTCTTCATCTCCTGGTACCACGCGCCGATGGCCGCCACGGTCGATGACCTCGCGCCGGCCGGGCTGTCGGTCGCGGCGCAGGGCCTGGTGATCTTCACGATGCACATGCTCGGCACGGCACCGTCCTCGTGGATCGTGGGCGTGGTCTCGGAGTCGACGTCGCTCCACGACGCGATGTGGGTCCCGACGGCGGGCCTCGTCGTCGCAGCGGGCTGCATGGCCGTCGCGACGTCATCGTTCGGCAAGGATCACGCCCGTGCGAAGGGTGGCAGCATGACGCCCCCTTCGCTATAACCAGTCGAGATGCGTGCCCTTGCTCTGATCCTCGGTCTAGCTGTCGCCCCCATCGTGGCGTGCGGCGGCAACAGGGGCCCAAGCCAGACGCTCGACAAGTACGGCACCGCGCTCAAGAACCGCGACTTCTCCACCGCGTACGACCTGATGTCGTCGAGTTTCCGCGGCAAGGTCTCGCGCGAGGACTACGTGCGGATGATGCGCGACAACCAGCGCGAGGTCGCGGAGACCGCAGATCGGCTGCGCGGCAAGAAGGGCAGCCTCGAGGTCTCGGCCGAGTTCGAGTACGGGCTCGGCGACAAGATGCTGCTCGTGCAGGAAGGCGGGCACTGGCGGATCGCGGCCAACCCGCTCGGCTTCTACGACCAGTCGACCCCGCGCAACGCGCTGCGCTCGTTCCTGCGCGCGTACCGGCTCGAGCGCTGGGAAGTCATGCTCCGGTTCGTCCCGAACACGTACCGCGAGAAGATGGACATCCCGAAGATGAAGGCCCAGTTCATCGGACCGTCGCGGGAGCAGATGGAGAACCTCATCAACACGCTCGAGGCCAACGTCGACGAGCCGATCATCGAGCGTGGCAACGACGCGCGGATGAGCTACGGGGATCGCTTCACCGTCGCCTTCATGAAGGAAGACGGCGCCTGGAAGCTCAAGGATCTGGACTGATCTGTCCTGGGCCTGGGTGTGCGCCTGGCCAGTCGAGGCGCCATCTGGTGTGAGGCTTTGCCCACCTCACCGAGCGTGCAGGTGCGTAGAGCGTCACCCACCCTGCGCAAAAAGGTCAAGGTGGTGCCGGTGCAGCCAAGCTGGCGGACGCGCTCGTGAAACCTCGACGACGAACCGCGTCAGTGAGGCCACGAGACCCTGCGAGTGCCGCAATCTCGGCGCACCGCGCGTGATCTCGACACGCGTGGAAATCGTAGACAGGAAGTGGAGCCCATCGAATTCCGATGCGTTAGAATAGAAACGGCGGTGATGAGTCGTGAGGAACAAGGGTTGCACTGTTAGCGAACAGTACCTACGTAAGCATCATCACTAGTTAGCTAGCTCTGGTTCGCTTCTTTGGCACAGACGTTTCTGGAAAGGTGGTCCCGTCATGCTGGATCCCTGGATTATCGAAGAGATTCTGAAGAAGGAAGAGAATGCGCGGCGCGAACACGAGCGCCGTCCAGCCGAGCTCCCACTCGATCGCTATCGCGATACGGGTGAGCGCCCGGTCGTGAAGCCACCGAACGACGAAGGCCAACGCGGCGTCGTCGTCATCGACATCTAGCTCCCTACCTGCCCCCACCGGACGGCCTTCCACCTACGGGTGGTGGGCCGTTCGCGCTTTCGGGGTGCCCGGGCGAGCGACTGCGGCTTTCGGTGGCAGGATGGGATAAGTACGCGCTGTGGCTCGGTCTGCCGGACAGGTGTTCACCGTCGCCGTGGGTGTCCTCGGCTGGGGTGTCGTGCTCGGTCTACCGGCGGCCGGCATCGTACCGGAGCCGGAGCCCACCGCGGCACTATGGATCGCGCTGTTCGTGATCGTGATCCTGGCGGCGCGGGCGCTCGCGTTCCGCCTGGTCGCGAACAGCGTGCTGTCGCTCGACTCGGCCTACTACATCGCCGCGGCGCTCAGCGTGGGCTCGGTAGGCGCGGGCAGGTTGGTCGCCGTGGCGCTGACGCTCGATGCGTCGGTCCGCCTGTACTACGCGCACGCCCGGCGCGAGGCGCGCGCCGATCACTGGTTCAGGGACCTCAGCTACATCCTGTACTTCGGCGGGATGAGCGGCGGACTGGTCGTGCTGTGCGGCTGGGCGCTCGGCGCCGATCACGTCGTGGCGAGGCAGGTCGCGGCGTTCGACATCCTGATCCACGTCGTCGCGTTTGGCGGGCTGTTACTCGCCTCGCACTACACACTCCAGGGCCTCCGGCTGCGGCTGATGGGGCAGAGCTGGCGGACGTACCTCTCCGACCTTGCGATGCCAGGCATCATCGCCGAGGCCTCCCTGATGCCGATCGGCGCCGTGCTCGTGCTGCTCTACGACCCCGATCAGCCGCTCGGCTTCCTGCTGCTGTCGCTGACCTATCTGCTGATCAACCTCGTGTTCTCGCGGCTGTCGCGTACCCAGAAGCAGCTCGAGGAGCGGGTCCAGGATCTCGAGATCCTGAACGTCACCGCGCGCCGGCTGTCGGCGTCGCTCCAGCTCGAGGAGCTGGTCGACGCGGTCGCGCGAGAGACCTGCAACGCCATCCCCGAGGCAGAGGCGGTGTCGCTCGTCCACCGGCGCGCCGGCGGCGAGTCCGGGTTCGTGCTCGACGGCTACGACCGCACCAGCGACCGGTTCTTCCGCCAGCCGATGGTCGAGGGCGAGGCGCTGGGGGCTGGGTGATGCAGCGCGGGATGGCGCGGCGGATCGACGACCTGTCGCACGCCGACGTCGGGATCGGCGAAGGCAGCCACGGCATCCGGTCGTGGCTCGGCGTGCCGCTGTTCATGTACGGCGGCTGCGAGGGCGTGATCGCCGTGCAGTCGTCGCGCCCCGGTGCGTTCCGCGACAATCACCAGCGGCTGCTCGAGTCGCTCGGCCTCCAGATCGCCGCCGCGCTCCAGAACGCGCACCTCTACGAGCTCGCGATGGTCGACGGCCTGACAGGCCTGTTCATGCGCCGCTACTTCGACGCGCGT
>JBBJLY010000133.1:0-22300 GCA_037720695.1 Kofleriaceae bacterium
GTCGCCCGACTATACGGCGATGATCGAGGCCGCGCCCGACGCCACCGCAAAGACGGTGCTCGAGGACGAGCGCGCCGCGGCGAAGCTCGCGAACAGCTACGGCGGCCGGCTCGGCAAGGCGATCGAGCCCGTGATCGAGCCGCTCGGCTTCGACTGGAAGATCGGCGTCGGCATCATCGGCGCGTTCGCCGCGCGCGAGGTGTTCGTGTCGACGCTCGGCATCGTGTACAGCGTCGGCGACGACGTCGACGACAACCCCGAGCCACTGCGCGATGCGTTGCGCAAGGAGCGCCGCGCCGACGGCAAGCCGGCGTACACGCCACTCGTCGGCCTGTCGCTGATGATCTTCTTCGCGCTCGCGTGCCAGTGCATGAGCACGCTCGCGGTCGTCCGCCGCGAGACCCGCAGCTGGGGCTGGCCGCTGTTCCTGTTCGGGTACATGACCGCGCTCGCGTACGTCGCGAGCTTCGTCGTCTATCAGGGCGGCCGGCTGCTCGGTTTCTCCTGAACATCCGCGGCGTTGCGAAATTCTGCAGATACCTGTCGATCCGCTTGTCGGCCGTTCGACCTCCGGGCGAGCGTTGCTTTCAACCACGGAGACATCGATGCAATACCTGCTGCTGATCTACCAGAGCGAGAAGGCCTGGGACTCGCTGAGCGAAGCCGAGCGTAACGAGGCGTTCGGCCAGTACATGTCGTTCACCAACGAGATCAAGGCCTCGGGCCATCACCGCGCCGGCGAAGCGCTCCAGCCGATCGCCACCGCGACGACGGTCCGCGTGCGCGACGGCAAGACCACCACCACGGACGGGCCGTTCGCCGAGACTCGCGAGCAGCTCGGTGGCTTCTACCTGGTCGAGGCCAAGGATCTCGACGAGGCGACCAAGATCGCCGCGCGGATCCCGGACGCGCGGATCGGGACTGGCTCGGTCGAGGTCCGCCCGATCATGGTGTTCGACAACATGTAAGCTCACGGAGTGCGCAGCGCCGCCGCGATCGAGGAGGTGTTCCGAACCGAGCGCGCGCGTGTCCTCGCCACCACGATCCGGGTGACCAACGGCGACTTCGATCTCGCCGAGGAGATCGTGCAGGAGGCATTCGCCGCGGCGCTCGCACGCTGGCCCGTCGAGGGCACGCCCGACGAGCCGCGCGCGTGGCTGATCGCGGTCTCGCGCAACAAGGCGATCGACACCATCCGCCGGCGCGTCAAGCTGCGGTCGATCGTCGATCGTGAGCGCGACGAGCCGGAGCTGACCGCCGAGCTCGACGTCACGCGGGCGGTGCCGGACGACCGCCTGCGCCTGATGTTCACGTGCTGTCACCCGGCGCTCGCACCGGAGGCGCAGGTCGCGCTGACGCTGCGCACCCTCGGCGGGCTGACCACCGACGAGATCGCGCGCGCGTTCTTGACCTCGCCGGTCACGATGGCGCAGCGGCTGGTCCGTGCGAAGACCAAGATCAAGCAGGCGCGGATCCCGTACATCGTCCCCGAGGCGTCGGAGCTCGCCGAGCGACTCGATCAGGTCAGCACGGCGGTCTACCTGATCTTCAACGAGGGCTACGCGGCGACGGCGGGCGACGTGTGGCTGCGGCGAGATCTGTGTCGCGAGGCGATCCGGCTCGGTCGCCTGCTGGCCGAGCTCACCGATGCAGGCGAGGCGCACGGGCTACTCGCACTGATGTTGCTGCACGACTCGCGACGCGACGCACGCACCGACGCGCACGGCGACCTGGTGCTACTCGAGCAACAGGATCGCGCGCGCTGGGACCGCACGCAGATCGCCGAGGCGCTCGCGCTGGTGCCGATCGCGCTCGCGGCGGGCGCCGGACCGTACGCGTTACAGGCCGCGATCGCGGCGCTGCACGCGCAGGCGACGACCAGCGCGGACACTGACTGGGCGCAGATCGCGGGGCTGTTCGGGGCGCTGCGCCGCCAGCAGCCGTCGGCGGTCATCGCGCTCAACCAGGCGGTCGCGGTCGCGATGTGGCGCGGGCCCGAGCTCGGGCTCGCGCTCGTCGATCGGCTGGCGGGCGAGCTCGACGCCTACCACCTGTGGCACGCGGCGCGCGGCGATCTGCTGCGCCGGCTCGCGCGCCGGGACGAGGCGCTGGTCGCATATCGCGCGGCGCTGGAGCTCGCGGGATCCGGACCCGAGCGACGGTTCCTCGCACGCCGGATCGACGAGCTGTCTACTGCGCCTTGAGCTGGTACTCGCCGATCAACTTCTTCAGCCGGTCCTTACCTTCGGCATCGAGCTTCGGCAGCCAGCGCTTGAGCGCGTCGACCGCGCGGGCCTTGAGCTCGTCGCGGCCATCGATGGCCTCGGGCAGCGTCATCCCGAACGCGGGCGCGACGGCGCCGCCGAGCGCGGCACAGGCCTGCGCCAGCCGGACCGCGGCCTCCGGGTCCTCGGTCGCCTCGGGCGTATGAGCGTCGATCTGTTCGCCCAGCCAGGTCGCAAGGTCAGCCATCGATCCTCCAGGTCACTTGGTCAGCTTTCGGTACTCGTTGATATGACGGATCGCGGACCGCGAGTCACCCGATTGATCGAACAGCGTCGCGAGATTGTAGTGAGCCTCGGCGAGCTGCGGATCGAGCTCGAGCGCCCGCCGGTACATCGCGATCGCATCCGCTTCCGTTCCAGCATCCTGCGCGATCACGCCGAGGTTGTAGTACGCGGTGGCATCTGCAGGATCGAGCTCGAGCGCGCTGCGGAAGCAGTCGTGCGCGGCGGTCGCGTCCCCGCTCTCGGCGAACAGCCGGCCGAGGTTGATCCAGGCCTCGCTGCACTCGGGCCGGATCCGCAGCGACCGCCGGTAGGCCTCGATCGCGGCGACCGGATCACGCTCCTCGAGCGTCATCGCGCGCTGGATCCACTGCTCCGCCGTGGCAGGCGGCACGAACGCCGGCGACCCCGCGCCCGGCGCGCGCGGGAGCTCGCGGAGCTCGCCTTCGGGTACCGGCGCGAGCTGCGCCGCCTGGGCCAGCGGCAGCACGAGCTGCCCCGCCGTGGGATCACCCTCCGTGCCGCGCACCGCGACTTGATCGCCACGCACCTCGAGCGTCAGCTCCGCGATCGATCCGCCGGTGGGCAGCGCGCGCTGGATCCGGACCAGCTCCCTGCGCACGCGGGGTAGCGGCAGGCCGCCCTCGACCAGCGCCTTCACCGTGCGCAGCGCCGCCAGATCACGAAACGACAGCTGGGCGGGTACCGTGCCCGGGGTGCCGACGATCCCGTCGCGGATGCAGCTCCGCACGGCTGACTCGGTCAACCCGATCAGCTGCGCCGCGTGCCGCGCCGAGTAGCTCGTCCACATGCCCGCGGAGCATCCTAGCCGACGCCGGCGCGAGACATCCAGTGTGCGACCGTGCGTGCGATCTCGTCGAGCACGTCGTCGCGCGTGCGGCCCGAGCGCACCAGCACGTCGAAGCCGTGGTCGGCGCCCTTGATCACGTGCAGCATCGCGTGCGCGCCGAGCTTCTTGATCACGGGGCGCAACCGGCGAAGCGGCGCGAGCTCGTCGCGATCGCCCTGGACGAACAGCAGCGGTCCCGTCGACTGGGCGAGGTGCTCGGCTCGTTCGATCCCCGGCTTGTCGGGGGGATGCAGCGGAAACCCGAGGAACGCGATCCCACGCGCGCCTGGTAACGCCTCGGCCGCATGCGCACGCGAGGTCATCCGACCGCCGAACGACTTGCCACCTCCGAATCGCGGCAGCTCGGGAAACTGGCGCGCCGCGGCCATCCATACGGCGCGCACCGCCGCCTCGGCGACCGGCGCCGGGTCGGGACGCCCCTTGCCCGCAGCCATGAACGGAAACTCCCATCGCAGCGTCGCGACGTCGTGACGGGCGAGCGCCGTCGCGATCGCATCCATGAACGCGTGCCGCATCCCCGCCCCTGCGCCGTGCGCGAGCACGTACAGCCAGCGTGCGTTCGGCGGCCGCCGGAGCAACCCTGGATGTCCGTCGAGATCGGCTTCGAGATCCACCACGCGCGTGACCGGGACATACCACTGGTATCGTGCGGCGAATGCGTCCTCTCGTCCTGGTCTGCACCGTCGGGCTCTCCGGCTGTCACGTGACCGCCCGCAACGAGATCACGCGGCCGATCAAGACCGAACGCGTCCCGCAGCTGGCAGGGGCGATCGCGCGGCCGCCCACGCTGGTCCTCGGCGATGCCGGTGAGCTTCGCTTCGTCGAACCGCTCGCGTGCCCGAGCGAGGAGATCGTGACGTCCCAGACCGCGGTCGAGGTCACGACCGGGCCAAACCTCGCGACGTTCGTCGTCGGCACGATCGCGACCGCGGTCGGCGGCGTGTTGCTCGTGCGCGGGCTCGTCGACGACGACCGCGGCAGTAACCCGTTCACCTACGCAGGCGTCGCCGGGCTCGGCGTCGGGCTGCCGTTCGCGATCGGCCCGTGGATCGGCAACCGCACCGAGCTCCGGCCGCGTGCCACGGGCACCCCGGTGCGGCGCCCCGGCCCCAGCCAGCCCTGTGGCTCGCGCGCGCTCGCCGCGAGCCGCGCCACGATCACCTCGCGCGGGATCGAGATCCATGGTCGCGTCGATCGAAACGGCGGGTTCTCGATCTCCGCGTTCCAGATCGTCGACGCGTTCGATCCGGGCTCGGTCCCGAGCTGGGATGTCGCGGCGACCGTCGAGACCCCGGCCGGTGCGCGCACGGTCACCACGCGGCTCGACGGCGCCGGGTTCACCCGCTCGGCGAACGCGTTCCTCGCGGCGGCGAAGTTCGACACCCGGATCGAACCGATGCGGCTCGTGCCCGGCATCACCGCGGGGACGCTGCGCGCCAGCCTGACCGCCACCGCCGACGGTCCCGCCGTGCGACTGGTGTTGCCGCTCGAGAATGCCGGACCGGGCCCCGCGTGGGCCCTGCGCGGTCACGTGATCGCGACCGAGACACCGGCGATCGATGGCCGGGTGATCTATATCGGCGCGCTCGCGAAGGGCGCGACCGCGAACGCCGAGCTGGTGGTCCCGGTCTCACCGGCGGCCGCGACCGCGCTGCGCAACGCGACGATCGCGATCTCGATCGAGCTCCGCGACGCGCACGGCACGGCCCCATCGACGCCCGTGCGATTCCGCGGCCAGGTTTTGGTCGACGCCCCGAGGCCATGAGACGGCCATGAGGATCGCGATCGTCGGAGCCGGGATCGCGGGGCTCGGTGCCGCGCACGCCCTCGCGGGGATCCACCAGGTGACGCTGTTCGACGCCGCGCCCCGCGCGGGCGGGCACGTCATGACGATCGATGCCGGTGACGTTGCGGTCGACATCGGCTTCATCGTCTGCAACCGCGAGCGCTATCCGCTGTTCTTCCGCTTGCTGCGCGAGCTCGGGATCGCGACGCGACCGACCGCGATGGCATTCTCGGTCGCGCTGCCCGACGACGACCTCGAGTGGGGCAGCGCGAGCCTGTCCGCGCTGTTCGCCGATCGCTGGCGCCTGTTCGATCCCAAGCACTGGCGGTTCCTCGCCGAGGTCATGCGATTTCTCTCTCGTGCGCGCCGCGAGCTCGAGACCGGCCGCGTCACCGGTACGCTCGCGGACTACGTGACCAGCGGCGAGCTCCGCGACCGGTTCGTGATCCCGCTGGCCGCCGCGCTGTGGTCGCTCGCGCCGGATCGCTGCGGCGAATTCCCCGCCGAGACATTCGTGCGGTTCCTCGACCAGCACGGGATGTTGCGCCTCGTGCGCCCGCTCGCATGGCACACCATCGTCGGTGGGAGCCGGCGTTATGTCGACGCGCTCGTGGCGATGCTGGTCGAGCGCCCGCAGTTCACGCTCGCGCTGGCAACCTCGATCGACTCGATCCACCGCGACGCAGCCGGCGCCACCGTCATCGCGAGCGGCCGAGAGCAGCGCTACGATCGCGTCATCGTGGCCACCCACGCCGACACCGCGCTCGCGCTACTCGACGCGCCGACCGCCGCTGAACGCCGCGTGCTCGGCGCGTTCCGCTACAGCGCGAACCGCACCGTGCTGCACACCGATCGCACGTTCCTGCCGCGCAGCCCGGCCGCCCACGCGTCGTGGAACTTCGTCGCCGATCGCGACACCGCGCGGGTCGCGGTCACCTACTCGATGACGCGCCTGCAGGGGCTTCCGGACGTGCCGTATCTGGTGACGCTGAACCCGCGGCGCGAGCCCGCAGGGATGCTTCACGACGAGGCGTTCACCCATCCCCAGTTCGACCGCGCGGCGCTGGCGGCGCAGGCAGAGCTACCGCGCCTCGGCGGCGATCGCACGTACTTCGCCGGCGCGTACTTCGGGTTCGGCTTTCACGAGGACGGATTGCGCAGCGGGCTCGCGGCGGCGGCGAGCCTGCGCGCGGGCGAGCAGCGATGACACGGTCCGCGCTCTACCGCGGCGAGCTCGCGCACGTCCGCACGGACGAGCTGGCGCACCGCACGTTTCGCTATCCGGTGTATCTCGCGGCGTTCGATCTCGCCGAGCTGCCCGCGCTCGACCGCGAGCGCTGGCTGTTCTCGCGCAACCGGTGGAACCTGATGTCCTTCCACGATCGCGACTATGCCGACGGTGCGAAGGGCGTGGCCGTCGCGCTCGCCGATCTGCTCGCCGCGAACGAGCTACCCGCGCCGGCGACCACGCGGCTGGTCACCAACCCGCGCGTGCTCGGCTACGGGTTCAACCCGGTCAGCTTCTGGCTCAACTACGACGCGGCCGGCGAGCTCGCGTCGGTGATCGCCGAGGTCAACAACACCTACGGTGGCCGGTTTCGCTACGTGCTCGGGCCCACGCAGCGGATCTCCGGGGCGCGGGTCGGGTTCCGTCACACCCGCGAGCTGTTCGTGTCGCCGTTCCTCCACGGTCCCGCGCGCTACGAGCTGTGGTTCGACGCGCCGCTCGATGGCGACCGGCTCGCGATCACGATGCACGTCGACCGGCCCGACGACACCCGCGTGTTCACGGCGCACTTCGCCGGCTCGCGCGAGGTGCTGCGAGATCGCACGATCGCCCACGCGGCGCTCCGCTACCCGGTGATGACCGCGCAGGTGATCGGCCTCATCCACCTCCAGGCGCTGCGTCTGCGGCTGCGCGGCGTGCCATATCGCCGACCTGCGAGCGGCCACCGGCCACTGCCCGCGATGCCGACCCGGCCGACGACATCCTGAAGTAACGTGTCGATGCGTGCCGGCTGCTGAGCTCTCTCGATCGGTTGCGGAGTCGTGGCCACGGGTCCACACCCGATCGCTGGTTCGCCGCACGGCGCTCGCCCGGCTTCGCGCTGGCTGGGCGACCGGGCGCCTCGACCTGATCCTGCCATCGGGCGAGCGGTTCCGGCTCGGTGGTGCACCGCCGACGCCTGCGCAGAGATCCACGATGACCGGATGTTCCTCCGCATCCTGCTGCGCGGCGAGCTCGGCGCGGGTGAGGCGTTCGTCGCGGGCGAATGGTCGTCGGATGATGTCGTCGCGGTGATCCGCGTGGTCCTCCGCGCGAGCGCCGCGCGCGGCCTCGAGTCGCCGCTGACCTGGCTCGCGCAGCTCCCGGCTCGCACCCGCCACCAGCGTGCCGCCAACACGCGCCGCGGTAGTCAGCGCAACGTGCGCGCTCACTACGACCTCGGTAACGAGCTGTATCGCCTGTTCCTCGACGACGACACGCTCGCGTACTCGTGCGCGTACTGGCCCGACCCGGCGCTGTCGCTCGCCGGCGCCCAGCGGGCCAAGCTCGATCGGCTGGGCGCCTGGCTCGCGCTCGGGCCGCGCGATCACCTGCTCGAGCTCGGCTGCGGCTGGGGCGGCATGGCGATCCACGCGCGCGTACCCGTGGTGCAGGGTCACCGCGATCACGCTGTCGCGCGAGCACGACGACCGCGCACGCGCGCGAGGCCACGCCGCGGGGCTCGCCGAGCGCGTCACCATCCAGCTTCGCGACTACCGCGAGGTCACCGGCACGTTCGACAAGCTGGTCTCGATCGAGATGCTCGAGGCGATCGGCTACGCGTTCCTCCCCGACTACTTCGCGGCCTGCGCGCGTGTGCTGCGTCCGGGCGGCCCGTTCGCGCTGCAATCGATCACGATGCCCGACGCGCGGTTCGAGAGCTACCGCAAGCGCGTCGACTGGATGCAGACCTACATCTTCCCCGGCTCGCTGATCCCGTCGCAGGGCGCGATCGCGCGCGCGGCCACCAACGCCGGCTTCACGATCACCCGCGCGGATGACATCGGCCCCGACTACGTCCCGACCCTGCGCGCGTGGCGGGCGAACTTCGTCGCCGCGCTTCCTACGGTCCGCGCGCTCGGCTTTGACGACACGTTCGTCCGCACCTGGCTGCTCTACCTCGCGTTTTCGGAGGCCGCGTTCGCGGAACGAACGCTCGGCAACCACCAGCTGCTGCTCACTTCGCGTGCGTGACCGTCACCACGGTCGTGATCCCGCCGCGCATCCAGAACTTGCCGTGCACCGTGACCGATCGCGGCGCGATCGCGGCGATCAGGTCATCTGCGATCTGGTTGGTCACCGCCTCGTGGAACGCGCCCTCGTTGCGGTAGCTCCACAGGTACAGCTTCAGGCTCTTGAGCTCCACGCACAGCGCGTCCGGCACGTAGTCGATCGAGATCGTTGCGAAGTCCGGCTGGCCGGTCATCGGGCACAGGCAGGTGAACTCGGGGCAGTCGAACGCGATGTGGTAGTCGCGACCAGACCGGGGGTTCGGAAAGGTCTCCAGCTGCTTGGTCGGTCGGGTCGTCATGGCCCGGCGGGATAGCACGACCCGAAGTTGCCTACGCCATGGACTGGCGCATTCGATCGGCTTGCCCTACAATGGTCTTGCGACTCACGTCGCCGAGCACACAGCGCGATGACCAGTTGGACAACGCGAGACGTGGACTTCGAGACGGGCCGTTGCGCCCATAACGAAGGCCCAACCCCGGGAGCCGCCGCCCGAACGATTCGTTCTGCAATTCTGCAGGGTGAGGGGCTGGCGGGCCGTTGGTGTTGGGCTCTGGCTTATGCCAGGGGAGGACAGAACAACATGCAAAGTACCAGTCGCCGCTCACAGGGGGAACGACCCTAGTTCTCCCGCTCCTACCTGGCTGGAAACCGCCAGGTCCTCCTCGAGTCTCGTACCGAGTCTCGGGAATTTGGAAATGAGCAAACGGGCCCGGTTCTCGGGCCCGTTCTATTTTTCGGCGCGCGGGCCGCGGGCCCGAGTTGCGCCACTGCTGGCGTTGTTGGACCGGAGCGGCCTCGGTGCGCACGCGCCGCGCGCCGCACCGCGTTGAGCGGGTGGCAGTCGTCGCCGGGCAGCGATCTCAGCTCAGAATGTGAAGATCTGATCGGGGCGCTTCTCGGCCGGCTTGGGCGCCGGCTCCTGCGCCTTGGGCTTGATGATCGGCGGCGGGGGCTCGATCGCGTAGCGCGCGGCGGCCGAGGTCATCGGGACTGGCTGGCTCGCGACCGGCGCGGCGACCGGCCGGCTGTCGTGCGAGGGCGAGGATGATGGTGCGGAGTGCGCGAACAGCATCGGGCGCGGCGCCGGCGCGGCAGCTGGGATCGGCCGCACGGGAGCGGGCTGCGTCGCGCGGGGCGCGTGCGATGTGGGCGGAGAGCTGAACGATGATCCAACGGACGGCGTGATGGTGATGCCCCCACCGGTGCTCGGGCTCATGCCCTCGCCGAGGAAGTCATTCACGCGGGTCTCGACGAGCTGGCTCATCGAGATGCTGTTGGCCTCACAAAACGCCTTCAGCCGCTCGTAGGTCGTGCGGCTCACGCTGATGCTCCGTCGAGTCTGCTTCTTGGCCATGGATGTGTCCTCTAGTTCCCGGTCTTACCTTCGTACGCTACACCTAGCGCACCGTCAAGCTGAACCCACTACTGCTGGACTCCCGCTCCGACGAGAACAGCAATAGCACCGCCATCTGACAACGACAGGCGTCGGCCAGAAACCACTCGAGATCACTCCTGGATCAGGGAGTCGGCTGGTTCGCGCGTCCGAGCCAGTCGGTCGCGCGGAGGTGCGTCAGCAGCTCGGCCTCGGGCGAACCAGGCTGGGCCATGACGTCGTAGTCCCAGCGCACGAGCGGCGGCAGTGACATCAGGATCGACTCGATGCGGCCGTTGGTCTTGAGCCCGAACAGGGTGCCGCGATCGAAGATCAAGTTGAACTCGACGTAGCGTCCGCGCCGGCGAAGCTGCCAGGTGCGTTCGGTGTCTCCATAGGGCTCGGTGTGACGGCGATGCGCGATCGGCAGGTAGGCTTGTGCAATCACGCGTCCGAGATCACGGACAAAATCGAACACCGCCTCGACCGGGTGCTCGCCCTTGGCCCCGAGGTAATCGAAGAACACGCCACCGGTCCCGCGCGTCTCGTTGCGGTGCGGGAGGAAGAAGTAGTCGTCGCACCAGCTTTTGAATCGGTCGTAATCACCGACAGGAGCGTGGCGATCGCAGGCATCGGCCAGCGTCCGGTGGAAGTGGACCGTGTCCTCACGGAAGAAATAGTAGGGCGTGAGGTCCGCGCCACCGCCAAACCAGACCGCATCGCCCTTGGCAAGGCAGCGCAAGTTGGCATGCGTGGTCGGCACGAAGGGCGAGCGCGGGTGCAACACCAGGGACACGCCGCACGCCTTGAAGCCCTGGCCCTGCCCAGGCATGTGCTCTGCAACATCTGCGGGTAATTCGCCCTCTACATTGGACCAGTTGACTCCGGCCTTCTCGAATAACGCGCCGCCTTCCAGCACGCGTGCCACGCCGCCACCGCCGCCGGGGCGCTGCCAGGCGTCCATCGAGAACTCCGCGGAACCGTCCGCGTCGGCGTACGCGCGACACAGCTCGTTCTGGAGCTCGGAGAAGAACTTGGCCGCGCGATCGAAGAGAGCCGACACGCGTGCATGCTACCATCGACGGAAGTCGCCGAGCTTAGAGTGATGTGGGCAGCAATTCGACTGATCCGCGCGTTGCGCGTGTTCGCGGTCATCTTCCTCAGTTACATGTGGCAGGTGTCGTGGGCGCGGTTGTGGCCAAAACGCTACGACAACAGGGAGCGCTGGAAGAAGATCAACCGGCGTAACGCACGCCGGATGTACAACGGCTTCGTCTCGCTGCGCGGCGTGTACATCAAGCTCGGCCAGATCCTGTCGGTGATGGGGACGTTCCTGCCGCGCGAGTACACCGAGGAGCTCGAAGGGCTGCAGGACGACGTCCCGCCGGCGAGCTTCCGCAAGATCCGGCAGACCTTCGTCGACTCGTTCGGCAAGCTGCCGCAGCAGGTGTTCACCACGTTCTCCGAGACGCCGATCGCCGCGGCCTCGCTCGGGCAGGTCCATCAGGCGAGCAACGCCGCCGGCGAACGGCTCGCGGTGAAGATCCTGTACCCGAACGTCGCGACCATCATCAAGATCGACCTCAAGGTGCTCGGCTGGGCGCTCAAGATCTATCGCAACTTCGTCCCGATCAGCCAAATCGAGCGCGTCCACGAGCAGCTGTCGGACATGCTCGCGCGCGAGGTCGATCTTGCGAACGAGGCGCGCTGCATCTCGCGGATGGCGGCCAACTTCAAGAACGATCCAGACGTCCTGTTCCCGAAGGTCTATCCCGAGCTGTCGAGCCCGACCGTGATGACGATGACGTTCATGGACGGCTGCAAGATCACGAAGAAGGACGCGCTGGCGACGCTGCAGCTCGACCCGTACGACGTCGCCACCAAGCTGACGAAGGTGTTTTACAAGCAGCTGTTCATCGATCGGTTCTTCCACGCGGACCCACATCCCGGAAACTTCTTTGTCCAGCGCGGCCCGGACGGGCAGGTACGGATCGTGGTGCTCGATCTCGGGTCGGCGACCGCACTCACCGACAACCTCGCCGACGGCATGTTCGACATCCTGTCGGGCCTGATGACCCGCGACGACGACAAGGTCGTGGCCGGCATCGACCGGATGGGCTTCATGGCCGCCGATGGTGACCGCGAGCTGCTCGACCGCACCGTGCGCAAGTACTTCGAGAAGCTGCTGAACCTCAACATCACCGACTTCGGCAAGTTCGATCCGGCGGCAGCGCAGCAGTTCGCAGATCCGGAGCTCAAGCGCGACGAGCTGCGCGAGCTGATGAAGTCGATCGCGTATCCCGAGGGCTGGTTCTACGTCGAGCGTGCCGCGGTGATCATGTTCGGGCTGTCGGCCACCCTGGCGCCGAAGCTCAACGGCATCCAGATCGGGTTCCCGTACATCACGCAGTTCGTGA
This sequence comes from Kofleriaceae bacterium, assembly GCA_037720695.1. Classification (GTDB taxonomy): domain Bacteria; phylum Myxococcota_A; class Polyangia; order Haliangiales; family Haliangiaceae; genus JABFXX01. Next base: position 12,234 of record JBBJLY010000133.1, read on the forward strand.
TGGAGCGCAACCAGAAGCGATTCGCGGAGGCGGCAGCCGCTGCGAAGGAAGCACCGGCGAACGAATCCGCGAAGACGGCGACGCCTGGTGCCAGCCCCAGTGCGAACAAGACCGCGGAGCTCAAGGCCGCGGGCGCGACCGACGAGCACGAAGTCCTGCTCAATTGACCGGATAGCCCCGAGGCCGTCTGGCCGAGAGGCAGCGGAGGTCACAATTATCAGCGGCCGCAGCTCGCGTAGTCGGTGATCCCGGCGCCCAGCGTGATGTCGCGCCGCACCCACCAGACATCGCGCTCGCGCCATGGCTGCACGACGCCGGCACCACCGCGCCCTTGCACCTGCGCCTTGCGCCGTGCCGCTGTCAGCCGCGGATCATCGGCGAACAGCAGGTCGTCGAGGTAGTAGTGGCAGCGACCCGGCTCGACGACATGCATGTGAATGTGCTGCGGCAGCTCGGTGCCCGGATAGCCGGCCGGGCGGATGGTGTCGAACCGGTACTGCCCGGCACGATTGCTGACCGCGAAGCCACGCAGCCGGCCGTGGCGGTGCCGGGTGCCGGTGGGGCTCTTCGGGTACAGGCCCGAGGCGTCGGTGTGATAGGCGTAGACGATCACGCCGGCGACCGGATGATTCCGTGCGTCGAGCACCGTCCCCGTGACCACCAGCCTGGCTCCCGGCTCGCCGCGCGACGCGATCGGCGTTGACGACGACAGCTTCGCCGGCCGGCCCTCGAACACGGCATCGCAGCCATCGCATGGACCACCGACCAGACGTTCGGGAGCTGCGACGGCCTCGCAGCCGAGCGCGAGCCACACGGCGAGCCACAGGGCGAGCGTGATCTTCGACATGGAGGAAGGACGCGGCAGCCGGGCCGGCGTTAACCGGCGTTGACCGCCGTTAGTCGGCGCTAGCCGCAATGCCGATCAGATAGCCGTAACTCCTCGACGACAATCCGGAATCCAGGGAGTCGCTGCGAGGGGTATCCGGAATCGATGGGGAGGATCATGCTGCGTCGTCGTGGCACCTGTCCAAGAGACGTTCACTGAAGCACTCGAGTTCACGTCGGACTCGTCGGACTTCATCCCGACGTCGTTTCCGAATCTGGCGAAACATCTCGACCCGGATTGGATCGAGGAAGCGTTGGCATCAACCGGCACGGCGGCGCTGCGACGGCGACGCCTTCCAGCCGAGCAAACAGTGTGGCTGATCTTGGGCATGGCGGTGATGCGTGACCTCCCGATCACGAAGGTCGCGCAGCAGCTAGACGTCGCGCTTCCCGCCGCGTATGGCAGCCGTACGGTCGCATCAAGGGCGTTGAGCCAAACCCGTGTGCGGCTCGGCTCCGAGCCGATGGAGTGGTTGTTCTTGCGGACTGCCGAAGAATGGGCGCATCGGAGTGCAGACGCAGATCGGTGGCGCGGGCTCGCCCTATACGGCGTCGATGGGACCACGCTGCGCGTCGCGGATTCGGTCGACAATCGCGACCACTTCGGCGGCCAGGATTCAGGACGCTACGAAGGTGGTCGCGACGAACGGCAGAGCGGCTATCCGTTGATGAAACTCGTCGTCGTGATGGCGTTGCGGTCGCATCTGCTCACGGCTGCGGTCTTCGGTCCGTACGCGACCGACGAGCGCACGTACGCGGTGTCGCTGTGGAACTCCATCCCAGATCGCTCGCTCGTGTTGTTCGACCGAAACTATCTTCAGGCGAACGTACTGGTGCCGCTCTCGATGAACGGCACGCAGAAGCACTGGATGACTCGGGCGAAGTCGAACACCAAATTCAGGGTGATTCGGACGCTCGGCAAGAACGACCAGCTCGTGGAATTTGAAGTCAGCAGCGAGGCACGGAGAAAGGACCCGTCATTGCCGACGCATTTCGACGCTCGCGCGATTAAATACCAGCGCAAGGGGTACCAGCCGCAGTTGCTGCTCACATCCCTCGTCGACGAGAACAAGTATCCGGCCGCCGAATTGTGTGTCCTCTACCACGAGCGCTGGGAGCTTGAGCTCGGCTTCGGCGAGTTGAAGACCGACATGCTCGAGCGGCTCGAGACGATCCGAAGCAAGTCACCGACGGGGGTCGCGCAGGAAATGTGGGGGCTGCTCATCGCCTACAACCTCATCCGCCTCGAGATGCAACGCATCGCTGCAGAGTTCGCGGTCGCACCCACGCGCATCAGTTTCGTCGCTTCGCTACGGCACTGCGTCGAACAGTGGCACCTCGCCGCCCTTGCATCGCCGGGCAGGGTTCCTGGTCACCTCGCCACCGCGACCGACCGAATGCGCGCCTTCGTGCTGCCCCCTCGTCGACCCGGGCGCGTGTTTCCACGCGCCGTGAAGATCAAGATGAGCAGCTACGCACGCAAGGCCCCAGTCAAATCCTCGTCGAGGAGCCGCCTAAAGTGAGCGGCATTGGCGCTAGCCGGCGCTAGCCGGATCCGTTCTAGAAACTGCCGGGGCAAAGGGCCATCCTTTAGGCTTGCGGAATGAACTACTCGGCCGTTCGTGCCCAGGCCTGAGACTCAAAGTCATATTCCATGCGAAGACCGTTAGCCAGGCCAGCATTGCCGCAACCGACCCAGACAAACTGCCTAATACTGTAGATATCGTCGAATATCCTACTCCCAATGATCCGTTCGCTGATTTGCTGCCGACGAGGATCGAACGGCGAGCAACAGTTGTAGATGAGGTAACCCTTCAGCAACCAGTCCGAGAGGATACTGCTTCCCTCCCTGCGCTCGCGCAACAGGCCTGCAAGATATACTTGACTTTCAGAAATGCGCGCTCGCTCTAGTTCTCCCAATGCATGTCCAGCAGTATGACGGTCAACATCAGTTTCACCACAACACACAAAGAGCACGCACAACAGTCTGCTCATTTGCATTTGACACGGAATTCCATGTATCGAACCATGTCTTCTTCACCGGTTGGGTTCATGCGATCTAGATAGTCAGCAAAACGCTCCGTATATATCCCGGTGGCCCCGTTATAACCTCTTGGTATGCCATCAACTCGTACTTTGTAACCAACGGTCACGGCCCCTAGTTCATAGTTCGCTATATGCAAGGCCTCGTGCGCCAATGTTCGAGCCAGACAGGCATCAGTGTAAAGCGGGTGTTTCTCGAACGCATTTGGCGAAATGGTCATCGAAGTGGTGCTGACCGATGGTTGCGTCCAGGCCCACACCTTAACCACACCATTGTTTCCGCGTGTGTATCCAAATCCAGCGAACCGAACCGAACCGAACCGAACCGAACCGAAGCCGTTCGCCTCCAAGCCAGCTGCTCGCCAACGCTTTTGCGAGTGCGTTGCTCTCGGTCTGGCTGGGGGTCTTGGAACGATCATCACCTGAGGAGAACCTGAACATGTTTGAGAGCTACGAAGTCGCGAAGCAGCGCGTGGTCCGCCTGCGCGAGTTGGTCCCCGTGGTTCAGCGCGTGGATCACGATCTCGCCGACCAGCTGCGGCGGGCTGCCTCGAGCGTGGTGCTGAACCTCGCCGAGGGGCAGCGGTTCGACAACGGCAACAAGCTCCGTCACTACAAGATCGCGCAGGGCAGCGCACACGAGGTCAAGGCCGCGCTCGACGTGGCGGAGGCGTGAAATAGCTCGCGCCATAAAAAGCTCGGCGCGCTCGGAGCTATTTATCCCTTGGTCGCAGCCACCACCGCGGCGGACAGGCGGACAGGCGGACAGGCGGACAGGCGGCAGGCGGACAGGCCGTCGCGGCGCTGGCGCGCAGATTCGTCGCGCTACGAGTGGTGCAAGAAATAGCTCGTGCAAGCTCGCAAGAAATGGCTCCAAGAAATAGCTCGGAGCTGTTTATCGCTGCCGCAAATCGTCTGACAGGCGGACAAGCCGCTGCACAAAGCGCGAGTAAATAGCTCGGAGCTATTTACCGCTGCAGAGCTATTTACCGCTGCTCGAATCATCCGACAGGCGGACAAGCCGCTGCCCACATCGCTCGAAAATAGCTCCGAGCTGTTTTGTCCCGGAGCTATTTGTCCCTGACGGATCCGGTCCTCGGATCCCGATCGGCTAACGGCTAACGTCCCGGGGTTCGGATCCAGGCGCGGCTCGGGCTAGCGCGGCTCAGCGCGGCTCTGCCGCTGCCCGAATTTCGTAGCAACGTCAGATGTTGCCGCTAACCGATCGACATTGCGACTAACGGGCGTCGACCGGCGGGCTCGTCAGTGCTGGCGGCGGCGCCCGAGCCGGGCGAACCGCTCGAGCAGCGGAAGACCGAGCGCGGGGAACGGCCGCAGCAAGTGGATCAGCGCGGCGCGATACGCCGGCAAGGTGCGGACGAGCCGCGGATGATCGACCAGCGCGACCGCGGCGGCCGCGACCTCGTCGAGCGAGAGCAACGTGCCAGACGAGAACAGCAGCCCCGCTGTGTTAGCGAGCAGGCCGCCTGAGGTTCTGGGTGCTGTTTTCGTGCGGGCTGGTTGAGGGTGTTGCCACTCGCACGCCCTCGTTGCCGCTGAGTGGCGACGAGCCCTCTGGTTGAGGTACACGCGGCCTCCGGCATTCCGGATCTGAGCGTGGTGCTCGCCGAAAACTAGGTGACGTCGACGGTGTTACTAGCACCGCCGACGTCGTGCTCCGTGCCGTTCCCCATTGAAAAGCCCGACCCGAAGCACCTCACAGATCGTCCATCACGCGTTCGACGTCAAGACCTGGCTTACTGCTCCGCCGACGGTCGAGGCAGCACGACCCGCTGCCTGCCGATGCGGCCAGCCGAGCCGGCCGACCGGTGGCGCACTCGGTCTTCACGGTCACGGGCTTCGGGATCGCCAGCTACGCGGTCCACTCGCGACCGATGGCCGCCCGTCGACCGTGACGATCGCGTGCCGCCGCTATCAGTGCGTGCACTGCGCCAGCGTGTTGACGGTAGTGCCGCGCGGGGTGGCACCGCGCAAGCACTACGGGTTCGCGGCGATCGCGATGGCGTTGACCCTCTGGCAGATCCTCGGCGAGCCGGTCCGCGAGGTTCGGCGACGGGTGTGCGCGTGGCAGGTCACGCACGAGCCGGCGAGCTCGTGGCCGACGCTGCGCCGCTGGGCGGCCACGTTCGGGGAGCGGTTCGCGCAGCTCGCGATCGGCCGCGCCCCGCCGCATGCCGAGCATCGCGAGCGATGGGCACTTGCGTTTGCCGGAGGCAGTGCGATGCCGTGAGGTCCATCGCGGCGTGCTCGTCGAAGACGACCAGCCCACCACGTTGGATCAGCGACGCCGCTGGCCTCCGCATGGCACCGACCTGGACGACTCGACGGCTTACTTCCCCGTCGAGCCGCATGGAGGCTCCGTGTCCCAAGATCCGCTCCGTCCTCGCGATCACGCCGAGGCGATCGCCCTGTTCCGCGCCGAAGTCGTCGGCGCGCTGGTCCGCCGTGAGCTGTCGCGTGGCGAGCTCGCCGACGCGATCCGCACGCTCGCCACGTGCCGCTATCGCCCCCCAGGCCGACGCGCGAGCAAACACTTCGGCAGCTCCACGCTCGAGCGCTGGTACTACGCGTACAAGCGCGGCGGTCTCGAGGCGCTGCGGCCGTCGCCGCGCTCCGACCGTGGTCGCGCGCGCGAGCTCACGGACGCGCAGCGCACGCTGCTGCTCGACATCCGCCGCGAGCATCCGCTCGCGACGGTGCCCGTCATCCTGCGCACCCTCGTGGCGGACGGTCGCCTCGCCAAGGCCGCCATCTCGGCGTCGACCGTGCAGCGGCTCTACCGCGAGGCCGGGCTGCCGCGCGGGCACCGCCCCGACGGCCACACCCGCCTGCGCTGGCAGGCCGATCATGCCGGCGCGCTGTGGCACGGCGATGTCTGCCACGGCCCCGCGCTTCGTATCGGCGACAGCACCAAGCCGCTGCGCATCCACGCGCTGCTCGACGACGCCTCGCGATTCGTCGTCGCGCTCGAGGCTCACCACAGCGAGCGGGAGGACGACATGCTCGGCATCTTCCTGCGCTCGCTCCGCCGTCACGGCGCACCCGACGCGCTCTACCTCGATAATGGCTCGACCTATCGCGGCGACGCGCTCCGCCTCGCCTGCGAGCGCCTCGGCGTCACGCTGATCCACGCGCGGCCCGGTGATGCGCCCGCGCGCGGCAAGATGGAGCGGTTCTGGCGCACGCTCCGCCAAGGCTGCCCTCGACCACCTCGGCACGCTGACGCAGCTACACGACGTGCAAGCTCGGCTGCTCGCGTTCCTCGACGAGCACTACCTGCGCGCCCCGCACGGCGGCCTGTTCGGCAAGCTCCCCGCCGAGGTCTGGGCGACTGCGACCACCCGGCCGATCGACGAGTCGACCCTCGCCGTCGCGCTGACCACGCGGACGCGGCGGCGCGTTCGTCGCGATGGCACCGTCGATGTCGACGGCACCGCCTGGCAGCTCGACCAGAGCTTCCTCGCCGGCGTGCTGGTGACGGTCGCCATCGACAAGACCGGTACCACAGCACCCGTCGTCGAGCACGACGGCCACCGCTACATCTTGCGCGTGGTCGACGCCGTCGCCGCCGGCACCACCCGCCGCAAGCCGCGCGAGGCACCGCGCGCGAAGTCCGTGCCCTTCGATCCGGCCGGCGCGTTGCTCGACCAGCTGGCAGGGCGGCGGCCACGCCATCGCGGCCCCGAGGAGGCGTGACATGACCCAGCCCTACCTCGCGCACTTCGGCCTCACCGACGCGCCGTTCACCAAGGAAGTCGCCGACGCGGAGCTCTGGCTCCCGAGTTCCAAGCTCGCCGTCGTCGACGCTCTGTTTGACGCTCTCGACGAGCATGCGTCGGTGGTGCTCGTCGGCGAGCCCGGCGTCGGCAAGACGTGCGTGCTGCGCGCGCTACGCCATCGCATCCCAGCCGCCGGCTTCCGGCTGACCTACTGCTGCAATGCCACGCTCGGCCGCCGCGACTTCTATCGCCAGCTCTGCCACGCCGTCGGCATCACGCCGGTCGCGACCCCAGGCAGCCTGTTCTACGCGATCAGTCAGCACGTCGAGCAGAGCGCCGCCGAGCGCATCCACCCGGTGTTTCTCCTCGACGAAGCGCACCTTCTTCACCAGGACACGCTCGACCACCTGCACATCCTGCTCAACTACGCCTGGGACAGCCGCGCGTTGCTGTCGCTGATCTTGGTCGGTCTGCCAGAGCTGCGCGAGCGGCTCGCGCTCCGCCGCAATCGCTCGCTGTACTCGCGCATCCACCACCGGCTCGAGATCGACACTCTCACGCCCGACGACACGACCGAGTATCTGCGCATGCGCATGGCACGCGCGGCCTGCACTCGCGAGGTGTTCGCCGGTGATGCCATCGTGCTCCTGCACGAGGCCACCGTCGGCGCCATGCGTGACCTCGATCGCCTCGCCGCCGCCGCCCTCCGCGAGACTGCCCGCAAGAAGCGAAAGCTCGTCGAGCGCGATGTCGTCAGTCGCGTCATCGAGGCCGACACCCGCGAGCGCGACCGATAGTCCATCAGCCTCGCCGCACGCGCCGCGTCACATCACGAAAGCCATCGCGCGTGACGCGCTCGGTGCGGTCTTCGCGATGCACATCGACCACGCGGCCTCGTTCGCCATCATCAGGCGCGCCTCGTAACATGCTGCGTCGTCGTGCGCGACCGCCTTGGTCATCTCGCCCGCGATCGCATCGGGGCACAGCGCACTGACCGTGATCCCGCGGCCGGCACGGCGGAGCTCGCCTGCGAGGGACAGCGAGTACCCGAGCACGCCGTGCTTGGTGGCTCCGTACACCGCGAGCCCCGGCGACGGTGTGATCGCGGACAGCGATGCGACGTTGATGATCGTGCCCGTGCTCATCGCGTCGACCGCCGCGTGGCACCCCCAGATCACGCCGAGCAGGTTGACCTCGATCATCCTTCTTGCGGTGTCGTTCGGCATCTGCCACGCGTCCCCGACCGCCAGCACGCCCGCGTTGTTGACCCAGATCTGGAGATCGCCGATCGCCGCCGCCGCACGCGCGACCTCGCGATGGCTGTCCGGATCGCGGACATCGTGCACCAGCGCCGTCCCTTCGACGATCGCCGCGGTGACCCGCGCCGCACCTTCGTCGATGTCGGTCGCGACCACGTGGATGTTTCGCCGTGCGAGCAGCTCGGCGATCTTGCGCCCGAGGCCGCGGCCCGCGCCGGTGACGACCGCGACCGTCGGCATCACGTCACGAACGTGACGGCGTGAACCGGCGGCAGGTGATGCGATACGCAGGTCCACGAGTCGCCGGCATCTCGACTCGCGAACACGTTGCCGGTGGTGGTGCCCATCGCGAGCGTGCCGCCCGGCGCGACAGCGAGCGCGTGCCGGAACACCAGGTCGTACGCGAACGTGTCGGGCAGGCCCCTGCTGAGGACGTCGAAGGTCGCGCCACCGTCGCGCGTCCGCGTGACGACGAACCGGCCGTCGACCGGGATCCGCTTCTCGTCCTTGATCCCCGGCACGAACCACGCAGTGTCGGCATCGGTGGGATCGACGGCGACCGCGAACCCGAACGTCGACGGTCCTGCATGCTCGATCTCGTGCCAGCTCTCGAGGTTGTCGGTCGACCGGAAGATGCCGTTGTGATGCTGCGCCCACCAGGTGTCGGGGGTGGACGGGCTCTGCACGACGAGGTGTGGATCCTGGACCACGGGATCGAACGCCTGCTCCGGCGGCATGTATGCCGCGCGCATGCCGTTCGCCGCGGTGGCCCAGGTCGCGCCACCGTCGCGCGTGCGCCACACGCCCGCGGAGCTGATGGCGACCGCGATCGACCTCGGGTCACGCGGGTCGACACAGATCGAATGGATCCCCGGGTCGTCGCGACCGCCGCCCATCCAGCCCTTGCGCGACGGGTCGAGCCACAGCGACTCGACGAGCTTCCAGCTGGCGCCGCGATCCTCGGAGCGAAACAGCCCACCCGGTGCCGTGCCGCACCACAGCGCGTGGTCGTGATCGAGCGCGGGAGCGAGCGCCCAGATCAGGCTGGTCGCCCACTTCACCTCGCGACCGGAGGGCGAGACCTCCTTCTCGCCCTCGGACCGGGGCGGATACGCCGGCGTGGCGATCTCGGTCCACGTCGCGCCGAGGTCCTCGGAGCGATGCAGCTTGACGCCAAAATGACCGTGATCGAGTGCGGCGTACCAGTCGCCGCCCCGCGAGTCGACCATCGCGAGCGTCACGTTGTCGCCGATGAAGTGGCCGCGGGTCACCTGATACGCGTCGCCCACCAGCTCGGCCACGAACAGACCCTTGCGGGTCGACAGCAGGAACGGCTGCATCACATACCTCCCGAGAGTGCTTGCATCACGTAGACGTCCGCGGTCTCGCGCACCGGATCGCTCAAGCGGTCACGATCTACGATCTGCTGGCCATCGACGAAGATCATCATGTGGCGGCGGAGTGCGCCCTGATCGTCGAGCACGTAGCCCCGCAGCCTCGGGTTGTGCGCGAACACCGCGTCGAGCACCGCGCGCACCGTCTCGCCGGCCACGGTCTCGCGCGGGGACTCGACGTGCCGGCATAGATTGGGCGTGAACGTCACCGTCGCCACGCCGCGAGGCTACAGCGCTCCTCGGCGGGGCTCAAGCCACGTGCTAGCGTGACGCGTGACCTTTGACGTCGTGGTGGCTGCGGATCTGGAGTGGGGCATCGGCAAGCAAGGGGGCCTGCCGTGGCCACGGCTGCCTGGCGACCTCGCTCACTTCAAGCGCGTGACCTCGACCGCGAGCGAGGGCCGGCGCAACGCGATCGTGATGGGCCGCAAGACCTGGGAGAGCAAGGAGGTCGGCGGCGTGCCGCTCCCCAGGCGGCTGAACGTCGTGATCTCGCGCTCCGCCGGTCTGATCGTGCCCGAAGGCGTCGTCGTCGCCTCGTCGCTCGATCACGCGCTCGCCGTGCCGGACGTCGAGACGGTGTTCGTCGTCGGGGGCGCGGGGCTGTTCCAGACGGCGCTCGAGCATGCCGGCCTGCGCTCGGTCTACCTGACGCGCGTCGAGGGCCGCTTCGAATGCGACATCCGGATGCCGGATCTCGACGCGGGTGGCTTCATCCGCGACGTGTGGGACGGCGAGCACGACGG
>JBBJLY010000134.1:0-22176 GCA_037720695.1 Kofleriaceae bacterium
GCGCTGACAAAGCGCCCTACTCTACCCTCAGAACGATCGCACGGGTGATCACCCGCCCGACGTGAGCGTCAGGGCAGATCCGCGGAGTCCGCGGTCTGCGCTGGGATCCGGGTGCGTGCTGCGGTCTCGCGCAGGTCCTTGATCCGCGCGCGCATCTGCGTGCCGAGCGCCTCGAGCTTCGCCTTGTCGAGCAGCTTCTTGACGGCCGGGAACAGCTTCTCCTCCTCTTCCTCGTGGTGGTGCTCCGCCTGTTCCGCGAGCACGTGCAGCTTCGGGCCGAACTTGTCGTCTCCCGTGCGCAGGGCGAGCAGGTCGGCAAGCACGCGCTTGAGCGACAGGTGCTCCTCGAGCGACTCGAGCAGGATATCTTCGGTGCGCGCTGCGTTGACGGTCGGGTAGAACAGCTCCTCCTCGACGGTGATGTGCGCGGCCAGCTCGTCCGCCAGCTCGTTGAATGCGGCCTGGTCCGGCGCCTCCGACTTGACCAGCTTGGTCAGGCGGGTCTCCATGTCGCGGTGCTGACCGACCAGCAGGTCGATCGCGTGGGTCGGTTCGTCGTGGACGTCTGTCATTGATCCAAAGTATGGCGCTCCACGCCGCGAAAACCCGTCGAGCCGCCATGTTCTGACCTGAGTTCGAGCGCGGCGCCTGCGGTCGAGCTCGTCCGCTGGGCCGCGTTCACAGCGGGCTCGGCACCGGCACGAACGACACGTCGAGCGTCGGGAACCGGAGCCGGAGCTCTTCCGCGATCCGCATCGGGCCAAACACCTCGGTCGCGTAGTGGCCAGCCGCGACCAGGGTGATCTGGAGCTCCTTCGCCAGATCGCCGGCGCGCTCGGCGAGCTCGCCGGTCAGGAACAGATCGCAGGTCGCCGACGCGGCCGCCTCGAGCAGATCCGACGCGGCCCCGGAGCACACGCCGACCCGCCGCACGATCGGCGGGCCGTAGGGGAACACGAACCGCGGCGCCTGCCCGTTGCAGACACCGGCCGCGATCCGGCCGATCGCGTCGTCGCGCGTCAGCGGTTGCGTCCACTGGCCGGCGAGCCCGAGCGGCGTGCCGCGGACGTCGCCGAACGGCTCGCGGGTGGGCGCGAGCGCGAGCGCGTCGCACAGCCCGACGTTGTTGCCGAGCCGTGCGTGCTTGTCGAGCGGCAGGTGGTACGCCGCGAGCGAGACGTCGTTGCCAAGCAGGAGCTTCAGGCGGCGCGCCATCGGTCCGGCGATCTTCGTCAGGCCGTTGCCCCAGACCAGGCCGTGATGGACGACGATCAGATCGGCGTTCGCCTCGACCGCGCGCGCGATCAGCTCGGCAGAGGCCGAGACGCCGGTGACGATCGTGTCGACATCCATCGCGCCTTCGACCTGGAGGCCGTTGGGCGCGAAGTCCCGGAACCGATCGATCTCGAGCGTGGTGTCGAGGTAACCAATGACGTCGCGCAGGTGCACGGGCATCGGCGGGCATCGTACCGGATCGCGGCACCGATTCGCGGGTCATTGCCCGATCCCGTCGTAGCCGGCGAGGCCGGTTTCGTGACACTAGCTGCGTGATGCACGCGCGCGTGACCGTCGGTGCCGGACCCACGGGAATCGAGCGCAGCGAGATCTTGCGGTCGCGAGCGGCCGGTCCGTTGCGCCTGCTGCATCCGCGCGCGGCCGGACGCGCGGCGTGGATCGTCACCAGTAGCCTGGGCGGCGGGCTGGTCGACGGTGACCACGTCTCGCTCGAGGTCACGATCGAGCCCGGCGGCACCGGCCTCGTCACGACGCAGTCCTCGACCAAGGTCTATCGCGGGACCTCGGGGCAGCGGCTCGTGGTCGTTGTGGGTGACGCGGCGACGGCGGTGATCGTGCCGGATCCGGTGGTCCCGTATCGCGACGCGCGATTCACGCAGGCGACCACGATCGGCCTCGCCGGCACCGCCTCGCTGATCTATGCCGACACGTTGACCGCGGGCCGCGTCGCGTTCGGGGAGCGCTGGGCGATGGCGCGACTCGACAGCTCGTTGACGATCGAGCGCGCCGGCGAGCCCGTCGTGATCGACCGGTTGGTGCTCGATCGGACGCATGGTGACGTCGCGGCGCGGATGCGGCGATTCGAGGCGATCGCGACCGTCGTGCTGCTCGGGCTGCGCCTCGCGGACCTCGCGCAGGCCGCGCTCGCGGCGCTCCGCAACCTGCCGGGTGTCGCGATCGCGGGCAGCCCACTCGCCGAGGGCGTGTTGATCCGGATCGCGGGCGAGCGCGTCGAGCTGGTGAACCAGGTCGTGCGCGCGAGCTTGCAGGCCGCGTGCGCGCGGGTCGGCGAGGATCCATGGTCGCGAAAGTGGTAAGGCAGGACGATGCGGCTCGCCCTCGTGATCTCGACAAGCTCGTCCTCCACGGGGCGGGCTTCCTCGCACAGAAGCGGCTCGCGCGCGGCGTGCGCCTCAACTATCCCGAGGCGATCGCGCTGATCGCGACGCAGCTGCTGGAGCTCGTGCGCGATGGCCGCTCGGTTGCCGAGCTGATGGATCTCGGCCGCACGCTGCTCGGCCACCATCAAGTCTTGCCCGGCATCCCGGATCTGATCTCGGACGTGCAGGTCGAGGGCACGTTCCCCGACGGCACCAAGCTCGTCACCGTGCACCATCCGATCGTCGCTGCGCACGGCGACCTCGCGCTCGCGCTGTACGGCAGCTTCCTGCCCGTGCCGGACCACGCGGTGTTCGAGCGCGACGAGTTGCCGGACCTGCCGCCGCCTGGCGAGATCCTGGTTGCCGATGGTGAGATCGAGATCAACGCGGGGCGCCGCACGCTCGAGCTCGTGGTGACGAACACCGGGGATCGCCCGATCCAGGTCGGCAGTCACTGCCACTTCATCGAGACCAACCGTGCACTCGCCTTTGATCGCGCGGCGGCCACCGGCATGCGGCTCGACGTCCCCGCCGGCGCGGCAGTCCGCTTCGAGCCCGGCGAACAGCGCACCGTGCGGCTGGTGACCGGCCGCCGTCGGCATGTCGAGGGAGAGCGCGCGTGAGCCACACACTGTCGCGCCGCCATTACGCCGAGCTCTACGGTCCGACGGTCGGTGACCGCGTGCGGCTCGGTGACACCGGCCTGGTCGCCGAGGTCGAGCACGATCACGCGATCTACGGCGACGAGTGCAAGTTCGGCGGGGGCAAGGTGCTGCGCGATCGGATGGGGCAGTTCGCCGGCGCGGATGACTCGGACGCGCTCGACCTCGTGATCACGAACGTGCTGGTGATCGACTGGACCGGCATCTACAAGGCCGACCTCGGGATCAAGCACGGCCGCATCGTGGGTATCGGCAAGGCCGGCAACCCGACGGTGATGGTCGGCGTGCACCACGCGATGATCGTCGGCGTGACCACGGAGGCGATCGCCGGCGAGGGCCTGATCGTGACCGCGGGCGGCGTCGACACCCATGTTCACTTCATCTGCCCGCAGCAGGCCGACGAGGCGCTCGCGAGCGGCATCACCACGTTCGTCGGCGGGGGCACCGGCCCGACGACCGGCACCAAGGCCACGACCTGCACGCCCGGCGTGCGCCACATCGAGCTGATGCTCCAGGCGACCGACTCGATCCCGCTCAACATCGGGCTCACGGGCAAGGGCAACACCTCGCTCCCCAACGGGCTCGTCGACCAGATCCGCGCCGGCGCGATCGGGCTCAAGCTGCACGAGGACTGGGGCACGACGCCCGCAGCGATCGACTGCTGCCTGTCCGTCGCCGAGGACGAGGACGTCCAGGTCACGATCCACACCGACACGCTCAACGAGTCGGGCTACGTCGACGACTCGATCGCCGCGTTCAAGGGCAGGACGATCCACACCTATCACACCGAGGGTGCAGGCGGCGGACACGCTCCCGACATCCTCCGCGTGTGCGGCGAGCCGAACGTGATCCCGAGCTCGACCAACCCGACGCGGCCGTACACGGTCAACACGCTCGACGAGCACCTCGACATGTTGATGGTCTGCCATCACCTCGACCGCGAGATCCCCGAGGACGTCGCGTTCGCCGAGAGCCGGATCCGCGGCGAGACGATCGCCGCCGAGGACATCTTGCATGACATCGGCGCGCTCTCGATCATCTCCAGCGACAGCCAGGCGATGGGGCGCGTCGGCGAGGTCATCACGCGCACCTGGCAGACCGCGCACAAGATGCGCGAGCAACGCGGCGCCCTGCCGTCGGAGCGCGGCGCCAACGATAACAATCGGATCCGCCGCTACGTCGCGAAGTACACGATCAACCCGGCGATCGCGCATGGCCTGTCGCACGACATCGGATCGATCGAGGTCGGCAAGCTCGCCGACCTGGTGCTGTGGCGTCCCGCGTTCTTCGGCCTGCGCCCCGAGCTCGTGCTGAAGGGCGGCTTCATCGCGTGGGCGCAGATGGGTGACCCGAACGCCTCGATCCCGACGCCCGAGCCGCTCTACATGCGGCCGATGTTCGGCGCGCGCGGCCGCGCGATCGGGCCGACGTCGCTCGTGTTCATCTCCGAACGTGCGTGGCACGAGGGCAACATCCGCGAGCTCGGGCTGGTCAAGCAGTTCTCGATCGCGCGCGGCTGCCGCGGCATCGGCAAGCGCAACATGAAGCTCAACGACGCACTGCCGAACATCGAGGTCGATCCCGAGACCTACCAGGTGCGCGCCGATGGCCAGCTCCTGACCTGCGAGCCTGCGCGAACGCTGCCGCTCACCCAGCGCTACTCGTTGTTCTGATGACGTCCTGGATCGTGCTCCAGCTCGCCGACTCGGCGTTTCCGACGGGCGGCTTCGCGCACTCGGGGGGACTCGAGGCGCTGCTCCATGCGCGCGCGATCGGGCCCGTCGACGAGCTGTTTCACGACCTGGTGCTGCAGACGGCGCACGGCGCGGCGCCGATCGCCGGTGCCGCATGGGATGCACCCGACCGGCTGAGCGAGCTCGATCGCTTCACGCGAGCGACCACCTGGAGTCACGTCGCCGCGCGCGCGAGCCGCGCCCAGGGCAAGTCCCTGCTCGACACCGCGACCCGCGCGTTCGAGCTCCCCGCCCTGCAAGCCGCCCGGGCGTTGCCGCTCGACGGCCACCTCGCCCCGATGTGGGGCTTCGTGATGCGCACGCTCGACGTCACGCGTGACGACGCGCTCGCCGGGCTGCTCCACGTCACGCTGCGGGGCCAGCTGTCCGCGGCGATCCGGCTCGGCGCGATCGGGCCCACCGAGGCGCAGGCGATCCATCACCGGCTCCATCCGGTGCTCGATCGCGCGCTCGCGCTGGCGCGCACGCTCGGCCTCGCGGACGTCGCGCAGACCGCGCCCGTGGTCGAGCTCGTCCAGGCGACCCACGATCGACTGTATTCACGGCTGTTCCAGAGCTAGGAGCGCACATGAGCCACAACCACGATCACGATCACGACCACGACCACGGGCACGACCACGGGCATCATCACGAGCCATGGGAGCACGCGGGCCGGTTCGCCGAGCGCGAGCCCGCGCGTCGCCGCGACTTCGTCGCCCGCGCGTTCACCGTCGGGATCGGTGGTCCGGTCGGGAGCGGCAAGACCGCGCTGCTCCTCGGGTTGTGTCGGGCGCTGCGCGACGAGCTTCGGCTCGGCGTCGTCACCAACGACATCTTCACCCGCGAGGACGCCGAGTTCCTGACCCGGCACGAGGCGCTGCCGGCGGCGCAGATCCGCGCGGTCGAGACCGGCGGCTGCCCGCACGCCGCGATCCGCGAGGACATCAGCCCGAACCTGCTCGCGCTCGAGGAGCTGATGGCCGGTGCGCCAGCGCTGCTGTTCGTCGAGAGCGGCGGCGACAACCTCGCCGCGCAGTACAGCCGCGAGCTGGTCGACTACACGATCTACGTGATCGACGTCGCCGGCGGCGACAAGGTGCCGCGCAAGGGCGGCCCCGGCATCACCCAGAGTGACCTGCTCGTGATCAACAAGACCGATCTCGCGCCGCACGTCGGCGCCGACCTCGCGGTGATGGCGCGCGACGCCGAGCGAATGCGCGGCACGGGCCCGACCGTGTTCGCGCAGGTCACACGCGACGTCGGTGTCGCCGAGATCGTGGCGCACGTCCGCGCCGCTCGACTCGCCGCGGTCACGCCGCCGTAGTCGTCGACCATCCTCAGAGCGTCTTCAGATATTCGATCACGGCCGCGCGCTCGTCGGGCGACAGCTTGTCGCCGAACGTATGGCCGGTGTTCGCGTAGCCGGGATACCGGGTGTCGAAGATCCACTTGTCCAGGGCGCCGGCCGGCGGCGGCTCGTTCGGCCAGCCGACCCGCTCGAGATCGTACGCTGTGCCGGTGCGCACGATGTGGGTACGATCTCGACGTAGCGAGCTGTCGAGCAGGGCCGCCAGGTTCGGCACGGAGCCGTTGTGCAGATACGGCGCCGTGGCCCACACCCCGTCGAGCGGCGGCGCGACGTAGCCGGCGCCGGGCTCGAGCCGCGAGTGCTCGCCATAGAACGAGCGATTGAACCAGCGGGTGAACGGATCGGCGAACTGGCCGGCGTGCTGCGCGAGCGCGGGATCGGTGCCGATCGTGCGAAGTGGGATCACGCGGCTGCGATAGCTCGGGCTGGCGCCGTAGCGGCCGTGGCACTTCGCGCACGTACGCTCGAACGTCTGCTTGCCGCGCGCGGCGCGAGGCTCGTCGATCGCCAGCGGAAACCGCGGCGCCTCGAGCGCCAGGATGTAGGCCCGGATGTCCGGGAAGTAGGCGTCGATCGCGCGTGCGGCCGCGACGTCATCGACGCACAGCACCGACGCGGTCATCATGATGCGCGCCTGATCCCCGCGGCCCGCGCCGGTGTGGAACATCGCGGTCTTCCGCTTCATCAGCCACCACGCCGGCACGTCGACCGGGATCGGGCTCGCGTCGGGCAGCGGGATCAGCGGCTCGTCGGACCACGCGAGGGTCTGCGGATCGCGATGCGCGAACAGCACGGCCGCGATGTGATCGGCGGGATTCGCGCCGACGGTGCGCATCTTGACGTACGGCGCGAGCGCGGCCATGCGCGAGGTCAGCTTGAGCAACTCGGCGCGCTCGGCCTCGCCGAGGAACACGCCGGCGAGCCCGAAGCCCTGATCGAGATCGACGGTGAAGTCCTCCGCCATCGCGCCGAGCCCGACGACGAGCTTGCCGCGCAGCATGCTGGCATGACAGCCGAGGCAGTTCGCGGTCACGACCTCGATGCCGTTCGGCAGGGTCGCCGCGTTCATGAAGTACGGCAGCTCCGCGCCGGTCGTGCGATCGAGACGGTACGCCGGAGACGCGGTCCAGCCGAAGCGATCCCACAGCGCCCGCGGCACGCCGCAACCGACGTAGCCCTCGCCGGTCAGGGCCGCCCAACCGCGCACCGGATCGCCCGCGCGCTGGGGCCCGAGCGCGATGCCGGGCGCCTCGACCACGGCGGCCGGCGCGGGTTCCGAGCTGCGCGCGCGATCGGGGCCGCTGCAGCCGAGCACGCCGGCGAGACCACCGACCACGAGCATGTTCATCGCGTGGTGGTGACGCGCGGCGCGAGCCGGTGCAAGTGGAGACCTCGCGCAGATCCGCATCACCTCACGCGCGCTTGCCCGTGGTCTTCGCCGGCTTGTCGCTCTGCGCGACCATCGTCATGAACTGCGCCTCGTCGAGGCACTCGGTCCCGTACTGGCGCGCCTTCTGCGACTTGCTCGAGCCGGACCCCGGATCTGCCATCACCAGGTACTGGAGCTCCTTGGTCACGCCCGACAGCAGCGTGCCGCCGCGTTGCTCGACCATCTGCTCGAGCTCCTTGCGTGGCCGCGACAGCGCGCCGGTGAAGCAGAACGTCTTGCCGGCGAGCGGACCCGCGCTGGCCTGGTTGACCGGCACGACGCCGACCGCGAGCAGGCGCTTGATCTCGGCCTTGCGCGCGGCGAGTCCGTCGACCACCGCCTTGGCCTTGGCAGGCCCGACACCAGGCAACACCGAGAGCTCGGCGAGCTTTGCCGCCTGCAGCTTCTCGATCGAGTCGAAGCCCCCGGCGACCAGCGCCTTCGCGGTCTGGTGCCCGAAGTTCTCGATCCCGAGCGCGGACAGGAACCGCGGCAGCGAGAGCGGGAGCTTCGCGCGCAGGTTGTCGAGCACCTTGTTCGCGATCACCATCCCGCGGCGCTCGAGTCCGGCGATCTGCTCGGGCTTCAGCTTGTAGAGATCCGCCGGCTCGCGGACGAGCTTCGCAAGGACCAGCTGCGCGATCAGCTTCTCGCCGAAGTCGAGGCAGTCGACCGCACCGATCCAGTTGCGGATCCGACCCTCGACCAGCGCGCTGCACTCGAGGTTCCGACAGATCAAGTACTCGCCGAGCTTCTCGAGCTTGCTCGCACAGGTCGCGCACTTGCTCGGCGGCCTTGCCGCCTTGCCGCGCTTGGTCACCACCTCCTCGACGTACGGGATGACGTCGTTGCGTCGCGACACCAGCACGTCGTCGCCGACGCCGATCGCGAGCGCCGCGACGTTGCCGGCGTTGTGGAGCGACGCACGCCTCACCGTCGCGCCCGCGAGCACGACCGGCTCGACCACGGCGACCGGCGACACCCGCCCCGACGGTCCGGTCTCCCACAGGATGTCGACCAGCTTGGTCACCTTTGCCTGCGATGCAAACTTGAACGCGACCGCGGCACGCGGCCGGTTGCCGAGCTCGCCGAGCATGTGCTGGACGTGGACGTCGTTGGCGCGCACGACCAGGCCGTCGATCTCGTAGTCGAGCTTCGCGCGCATCCCGCTCGCATACTCGGCATGCAGCGCGAGCGCGCCGTCGAGGTTGGTCGCCTTGAAGTTCGGCACCGTGAGCCCGAGCGCGGCGAGCCGCTTGAACTTCTTGACCTCGTCGGACAGCTCCTCGCCGTCGAGGTTGTAGAACAGCACGCTGAGGTGCTCGCAGCCCTTGCCGTCGAGCCGCTTGCTCGTGCCCGACGCCTGGTTGCGCGGGTTCGCGGCGCCGGGGAACGCCTTCTTCATATCCGACAGCCGCAGGATGATCTCGCCGCGGACGGTGATCGAGGCCGGGCTCTTCAGCTTGTGCGGGATGCCCTTCATCCGGCACGCATTCGACGTGATGCGCTCGCCGACCTCGCCATCGCCGCGCGTGATCGCGTCGACCAGCTTGCCCTTCTCGTAGGTGACGGCGAGCGACAGGCCGTCGAGCTTCTCGGTCACGAACAGGTCGTTCGACACCACACCGAGCTTGCTCTTGTTCGCCAGCTCGTCGCACTTGACCGCCCACGCGCGGAACTCGTCGACGTCGACTGCCTTGTTCAGCGAGTCCATCGGGATCGCGTGTCGGGCTTTCTCCCAGGCGGTGACCGCGGCGGGGGACCCGACGCTGTTCAGCAGCTCGTGCTCGGGGTCGAGCTCGCGGAGCTCGTCCTCCAGCGCGTCGTACGCCGCGTCGCTGACCAGCGGCGTCTCGTTGTAGTACGCATCCTTGTACGTGCGCAGCAGCGCACCCAGCTCGGCAACACGAGCACCCCGCTTCTTCATCGTCCGGGCATGGTAAACCGGCCGTATGGCCCCGGTGAAGAAGCCCGACCCCCGCAACGACGATGGTGTTGTTCGCACGATCAGCGGCATCCCGCTCGAAGCCAGCTACGGCCCCAAGGACCTCGAGGCACGTGGCTGGACGTACGAGGACAAGCTCGGCGATCCGGGCCAGTACCCGTACACGCGCGGCCCGCACGCCACGATGTACCGCGGCAAGCCGTGGACGATGCGCATGTTCGCCGGCTTCGGCACTCCCGAGGACACCAACAAGCGCTTCAAGTTCCTGCTCGAGAACGGCCAGACCGGGCTGTCGACTGCGTTCGACATGCCGACCCTCATGGGCTACGACCCGGACCACGAGCGCTCGCTCGGCGAGGTCGGTCGCGAGGGCGTCTCGATCTCCTCGCTCGACGATATGATGCGCCTGTTCGGCGACATCCCGCTCGACAAGGTGTCGACCTCGATGACGATCAACGCGCCGGCCGCCGTGCTGCTCGCGCTCTACGTCGCGGTCGCCGAGCGCCAGGGGGTCTCGCCCGACAAGCTGCGCGGCACGCTGCAGAACGACATGCTCAAGGAGTTCATCGCGCAGAAGGAGTGGATCTCGCCGATCCGCGGCCACATGCGGATCATCCGCGACATGCTCGTGTGGTGCACCCGCACGATGCCGCAGTGGAACACGATCTCGATCAGCGGCTATCACATCCGCGAAGCTGGGGCGACCGGCGTCCAGGAGCTCGCATTCACGATCGCCGACGGCATCGGCTACGTGCAGCTCGGCATCGAGGGTGGCCTCACCGTCGACGAGTTCGCGCCTCGCCTGTCGTACTTCTGGGACGTCCACAACGACTTCTTCGAGGAGATCGCGAAGTTCCGCGCAGGCCGTCGCATGTGGGCGAAGATCATGCGCGAGCGGTTCGGCGCGACCAACCCGAAGTCGTGGCTGCTCCGCACGCATGCCCAGACCGCCGGCGTCTCGTTGATGGCGCAGCAGCCGCTCAACAACGTCATTCGCACCACGATGCAGGCGCTCGCCGCAGTGCTCGGTGGCACGCAGTCGCTCCACACCAACAGCTACGACGAGACCTACGCTCTTCCCACCGAGCAGGCGGCCGAGCTCGCGCTCCGCACCCAGCAGGTGATCTTCGAGGAGACCAACGTCTCCGCGGTCGCCGATCCACTGGCCGGCAGCTACTTCATCGAGACCCTGACCGACCAGGTCGAGGCCGCCGCATGGGAGTACATCAACAAGATCGACGCGATGGGCGGCATCGTGAAGGCGGTCGAGGAAGGCTACCCGCAGCGCGAGATCGCGCGCTCGGCGTTCGAGTACCAGCGCGAGGTCGACACCAAGAAGCGCTCGATCGTCGGCGTCAACAAGTACACGACGCCCGACGAGGGCGATCACATCCCGACGCTCAAGATCCATCACGAGGTCGAGCAGGGCCAGATCGATCGCGTCAAGGAATTCCGCGGCACGCGCGACGAAGCCGCCGCCGAGCGCGCGCTCGCCGCGGTCAAGGCCGCGCTCGCCGATGACACGCAGAACGTGATGCCGCCGATCCTCGACGCCGTGAAGGCGAACGTCACGCTCGGCGAGATCTGCGATCTGTTCCGCAGCGAGCTCGGCGTGTACAGCGACCCCGCGTACCTGTAGCCGGTAACGCCGCTGTCATGGGTCAGACTCAGACCCGTTGTCGCCGCCGGAGCGACAGGTGATGGCGTAGAGGAGACGTGACCGGAGGATTTCGTGGCCAGATCAAGGGCTTGAGGCGGCACGTGGGGTGCTCCTTACTCGCCCATCTTGAAGCTCTCCGACTCGGTCGACCGGATCCGCGAGAAGGCGCTGCGCCGCGCGCAGGATGCGGACCGGCAGCTGAAGGAGCAGCTCGAGGAGGCCCGAGCGCGGCTCCAGGCCGGCAAGCAGGTGTTGCACGCGGAGCTCGACAAGGCGGGCGCGGCGCGGCTCGCGGACGACATGCGCCGGACCGGCAACGTCGGCAAGATGACGCAGACCATGGTCGAGCTCGCGCCGAAGCTGCTCGGCGACCTCGATCGCGCGAGCGCGGAGCTGGTCGATGGCAAGGCGCTGGCGCGGGTCGCACCGAAGGTCGACAGCATGCTGCAGCAGATCGGCGTCGAGGAGCCGCTGCTCGGCGATCTGATCGGCGGCCTGGGTGCCGCCAACGGCATCAGCGAGCGCGACCGTACGCGCGAGCGCGAGGCCAGGACGCGCGCGCTGCTCGAGGACATGCCGATCGTCGAGCGCACGATCGTGCCGCGGATCTCCGCGACCAAGGCGCGCACGATCGCGACGCAGCTCGCCGCGAAGCTGCGCACTGACCGCAAGCAGGAGCGGGTCGACGCCGCGGAGACGAAGCAGGACGGCGCGACCAGCCTCGGTCAGGTTGCCGGACAGGTCGTCGAGCAGATCACGGGACAGGTCACCGATACGATCGTCGCGCCGATCGCGGCGCAGGTCACCGAGGTGATCGACGCAACGCAGACCGAGGTCGAGAACGTGACCGGATCGATGCTCGGTAACACCCCGCTCCGCCGCGCGGTCGGTGACCTCAGGAGTCAGGTCCAGCAGTTGCGCGCGGAGCTGTTGCCATCGCGCGAGTCGCTTCGGGTGTCGGCGCCTTCGAACACCGCCGACGGTTCCGACCAGCTCGCCGGTGGTGCGGCGAGGACCACGAACGGCCCATCGAAGACGGACGACAACGATTCGTCGCGGCGCGAGCCCCTGCCCGGCCCATCCCGAACGCCGCTCGCGTCCCCACAGATCCGGCTTCCTGCGATCCCGACCCGGATCGAGGTTCGCGCCGACCAGCTCTCGCCGCCGACCGGGCTCGGGCTCGCGCGCTGGTTCGAGCAGCTCGAGCTCGAGGGCGACCGCGAGCTCCCGGCGCCGACGCTGTCGCAGCTGCCGATCGTCCCGATCCTGCCCGTGCTCGCGGGCGCCATGCCGACGAGCCTGACGCCGCCGAAGCTCGCCGAGGTCACCGCAACGTCGACGCGCACGGCACGGCTCCTGCCATCGCTGGTCAAGCCGAAGCGCCTCAGGAGCACCGGGCCGACGCAGTCGTCGGCCGTGGTGACGGGCGGCGCGAAGACCGTGCCCACCAGCCGCAATGGCGACCGGTCGCAGGTCGCCCAGCCGACAAAGCCGTCGACGCGCAGCCAGCCGACGAACCTGTCGACACCCAGCCAGCCGGCGGTCGTCCAGCCGCCCCAGCCGACCCAGCCGGCGCAGCCGACCGCCGTCCAGCCACCGGTCCAGCCACCGAAGCAAACCTCGACGAACCGGCTCGCCCGCGCGTTCGATACCGGCCGCCGGATGGTCGATCGCCTCGGCCGCGAGCTCGAGATCAATCACGGCAGCACGCAGCTGCCGCAGCAACTGGTCCAGCTCGCCGCCACCGAGGCGAGTCGCGAGCTGACCGAGCCGCCGCCGCGCGTGGTCGAGATCGCGTCGAACCAGCGCGCCCGCCTGCCGCTGATCGATGCCGTGCTGCCGACGCTGCGGACCGAGGCGCGAACGGCGTCGACGACCACCACCGAGCTCCCGATCCCCCCCGTCACACCGATCGTCAAGCCGACTCTCCCGCGGCCACTCGCTCGGGTCGATGCGACGCAGCTCGATACCGTGACCGGGCGCGAGGAGCAGCAGGTCCAGCTCGCGGTCCAGAAGGTGACCACCGCCCCCGAGGATCAGCGCGAGCTGCTCGCCCAGCACGAGGCCGCGAAGGTCAAGCAGGCCGAACAGCGCGCACGCGGCAAGCTCACCGCCGAGAAGGCGAAGACCGATCGCCGCGAAGGCAAGCGCCGCGCGAACACCAGCAAGAAGGCGAACACGGCGCGCACGCAGGCGAACCGCCACAGCCAGCAGCGCTCGAACCAGGTCAAGAAGCGGCAGGTCGACCAGGTCGCGTTGTTGAAGGAGCAGTTCGCGAAGCTGAAGCTCGCGCAGGAGAAGCGGCTCGCCGAGCTGCTGACCAGCAGCAAGGTCACCCTCGGGCTCCAGTTCCAGGCCAGCAAGGAGAAGCAACTCACCGCACTCAGCGATGGCCGCACGTTGATCACGGACGCGCACACGCGCGAACGCAAGTCGCTGGCCGATCGGATCACCAACGAGAAGGCGACCGAGGACCAGAACTACAAGACCGGGTGCGCGGATCGCGCGAAGCTTGCCACCCAGGTCAAGGCGAACCACACCAAGATCAAGACCGACGCGGTCCGCGACGCGAACAAGATCTGCACCGACGGCTGCCGCGACTTTCACACCATCGGCGAACGACTCGCGGGTGAAGCGATCGCGACCGCCAATCGCGAGGCTGACGGCCTGCTCCAGCAGGGACGCCAGGCGGCGCAGGCTGCGGCGAATCGCGCACGCGCGGCCCTGCCCGCCGATGCCGCGAAGGCGGATGGCGACCGCGCGGCCAACGGCGCGAGTCGCGCCGAGCTGGCGACCTGGCAGCACAAGGCACGCGACCGCCGGGCCGAAGGCGTGACCGAGGCCAAGCAGATCCGCGCCGACTACAAGGCCAAGGCCGAGCAGCTGAAGTCGGAGACCCAGGACATCATCAAGCAGCACGAGGCGAGCGAGCAGCGCGAGCACGCGGCCGAGGACAAGCAGTGCGCGACCGACCTCGAGACGCTCGAGAAGATCCGGGTCGCCGCGCACCAGCACTTCGACAGCGTGCTCACCGACTTCGACGCGCAGTGCCAGATCGAGGTCGCGGCGTACGACGACTACGTCCAGACCCAGACCGCGGTGATCACGCGAGAGGTCGAGACCCAGCACAAGGCGGCGGTCCAGGAGCTCGAGACCGACCACGCGCAGAACATCGAGGGCGTGAAGACGGAGGTGAATGGCAAGCTCGCCGAATTCGAGACCAAGCTTGGGACCGCGACGACGCGCGAGCTGACCGGGCTCTACAAGGAGCTCGGCACGCTGCAGCAAGGCATCGACGATCAGGTCGGCACGATCCTGAGGACGTCGTTCCAGCGCTCGCAGGCGTACTCGCAGGCCGCCGATCAGAAGGTGATGGCGATCACCACGCGCGCGATGGATGCGGTCGCCGCGATCGAGAACCTCGGGAGACTCCGCGCGACCGCGAAGCTCGACGGGTACAAGGCGCAGAGCCAGTCGGATCGCGATCGCGTGTTCGAGGTCGCGAACAAGCGGGCATCGAACTCGTACATCCGCCAGCGCGCGACCGCGTACAACGACAACGCGAAGACGTTGCGGACGACGGTCGCCGACCCGTCCACCATCGACCAGCAGGTCCAGACCAACAACCAGAACATCGCCGAGGTCGACAACATCGAGTCGACGATCCGCCCGCGGTTCTCGATCAATCCGTATCTCGAGTACGACGACAGCCTGCGCCAGGAGCGCCAGACGCAGCTCGACAAGGAGGGCAAGCAGAACTACCTGACCCGGCGCGAGCTCAAGACCGGTCAGGCGGTGGTCACCGAGGACACCGCGGTCGAGAAGCGCACCGAGGTACTGACGGCGATCTCGCCGACCGACATCCAGGCGCTCAACGGCAAGGCCGACCCCGGCAAGGCGCTCGCACTGCTCGGCTCGCTGACGCGCGAGGAGCTGCTGATCATGTATCCGGAGGGTTCGAAGGCACGCGAGGAGCTACTCGCGCGTGCCTACAACGTCGGGATCTCCGACGAGCTCAAATCGATGCTCGCCGGCAACTCGAACGACCAGCGCAACGGCAAGGACCCGCGTGCGATCGCGCTCGACTGGGCGCTGCGCAACGGCGACGCGCGGGTGGCCAATACGGTCCTCGACTCGCTGACCACCGACGAGGAGCGCGCGAAGTTCGACCAGAGCTACCAGAAGCTGCGCGACCCGGCGAACCCACCGGTACGCGACGCGTTCGCGAACCTGCCCGAGCAACAGCGCAAGGAGGTCGCGGTCACCTGGGACGCCGGCCGCACGTTCTGGAACAACGAGTACGTTCGCAACGGCAACACCGATCTGACCGATCAGTGGAACCAGGACAAGTCGCGCAAGGAGGCGATCGCGACCGTCAACACGTACGAGACCGCCGACAAGAACAAGCTGTTGACGCTGCGCAGCGAGATGTACAAGCGGCATGCGGGCCCGTACCTCGACGGCGCCGACGAGCAGCGTCACAAGGCCGCGCTCCAGCAGGAGCTCGAGCAGTTCGACTCGACGGTGTTCAACGTCTCGGGCAAGTCGATGGAGTCGCTCGACACCGTCAACACGACCGGCAAGGTGCGCGAGGCGCTGCTGGCGACCAGCAAGCGCACGGTGATCGATCCGAACGAGCCTGACTTCACGCGGCCAGACGCGGACTGGAACAAGTTCGCCGTCGCGCTGATGCAGCGGTCGGTCGAGCGCGACGACTACGACACGCGGCTCGCCGAGAAGTTCTTCAAGGACCTGCCGGCGGATCGCCGCCGCGAGCTGCTCGCGACCTATCAGCAGCAGAACCAGACGTCGTACGTCGACGACATCAACGCCAATGTCCGCCCCAGCCACACGGTCCCCACGGACACCGGGGAGGTGTCGTGGAACACCGGCGGCACGACGCCGCAGAAGGTCCCCTCGTCCGAGATCGACGCCGACTCGCTGATCTCGCTCGCGAACACCGGCGAGGTCCCCGATCCGCTGCGCCTGATGCAGCTGAAGAACGGGCGCGGTCGCGGCGACGAGGAGGATCAGAAGGAGTTCGCGTCGACGCTGAACAAGGTGTCGAGCAACGGCGAGAAGTTCCAGCTCACCGCGGACCAGTACCTCGAGCTCGCGAAGAAGTACAACCTGCCGACCACCGGTGCGGGTCGCGACGACCTGATCCGCGACGCCAACCAGCTGCTGCAGCCGCGCCAGGCGCGCAAGGCGCAGTTCGAGATCGAGACCTCGGGCGAGCCGCGCACCGCCGAGTGGGACAAGCGGCGCCGCGATGCGGTGTGGGTTGGCGACACGCGGCCCGAGGCCAACTCGCTCCGCGAGGCGATGGAGGGCCCCGCCGGCCGCGAGGTCTATCGCGAGAAGGAGCGGCTCGACGAGCAGCTCCAGCAGCTGCGCACCGACGG
The DNA here is from genome assembly GCA_037720695.1 of Kofleriaceae bacterium. Classification (GTDB taxonomy): domain Bacteria; phylum Myxococcota_A; class Polyangia; order Haliangiales; family Haliangiaceae; genus JABFXX01. Next base: position 16,600 of record JBBJLY010000134.1, read on the forward strand.
CACATCGAACCTGACGCGCGAGCAGCTCCAGCAGCTGATGACCACGGGCGATCCGGCACCGTTCGATCAGGCGCAGCTCGAGCGGTTCACCCGCTATTCGGAGCGCTCCGAGTCGATGACCGCCGCCTACGAGACGATGCGCACGGGTTACGAGGACAACGTTCGCTACGCCGCAATGTTCGTCGCGACCGGCGTCGTGGTGGTCGGCACGATCGTGCTCACCGGACCGCTCGGTCCCGTGATGGCGGGCGTGATCTCGAGCGCGGCGGGCGGCCTGACGACGCTTGGCATCAAGAAGATCGCGTTCGACAAGGACTACAGCTCCAAGGAGATGCGCAACGACGTCAACGCGGTCATCGTCGACGCGGTGGTCAGCGGCGTGGTCGGGGGCGGCGCCGTGAACATGTTCGCGAAGAAGCTGCTCGGGCGGGTGTCGCAGCAGTGGGCGCGCGAGCTGCTCGCCGAGGTGATCTCGAACGGCATCACGGTCGGTGGCACCGAGCTGACCAAGGCGCTGCTCGATCCCGACACCTACGTCGGCAACCCGGACCAGATCCGCGATCGCTTGCTGAAGCGCGTCGGCAACGCGGCCCTCGGTGGCGCGCTGCAGGGCGGCACGAAGTCGGCGCTGACCCAGAAGGCGCAGACCACGCTCGGTGTCGACGCGCTCGGCAAGGGCGTGTCGACCTCGATCGAGGTCACCAGCAACGTCGTGGGCCAGATCCCGACCGCGAAGTCACTGTCCGACGTGTTCAATGCCGCGCTCTCCGGCCTCAGCGCGTACAACAACGGCGCGAACCCGAAGCGTGGCGACACCGGCGACGGCATCGTGCGTCGCGACGATGGCACGCTCGAGGTCACGTCACCGGACCTCGCGCAGCGAGTCACCCGCGAGGCGACCCAGATCCGCTCGGACGAGCGCGGTGTGACGTACGAGGTACCGACCGAGACCGGCGTCGTGCAGGTCGTGGTCGCGAACGAGACGGTCGCGAAGGTCGATGCGATCTCGCCGCAGCAACTCGGCGATGGCACCACGCCCAAGCTGATCGGTGATGGCAATACGCCCAAGCTGATCGGCGACGGCAACACGCCCAAGCAACTCGGCGACGGCACCAACCCGAAACAGATCGGCGACGGCAATACGCCCAAGCTGATCGGCGACGGAACCACCCCCAAGCAACTCGGCGACGGCACCACCCCCAAGCAACTCGGCGACGGCAATACACCCAAGCAACTCGGCGACGGCACCACCCCCAAGCAACTCGGCGACGGCACCAACCCGAAACAGATCGGCGACGGCATGCAGCCGACCGATGGCGATCAGCGCCAGCCGATCCAGATCGCGCGCCGCTGGGACGGGCGCGGGCTCGACACCGGACAGCTCGACCTGATCGTCACCCGGCTCGGCCGGGCAGTCGACTGGCCCGCCAACAAGATCGCGCTGGAGCGGCTTCGCCTGATCCTCTCTGGAAAGCTGCGCGGCACCGAATTCGATCGCCGGTTCTTCGAGCACGAGAAGCTCGAGGGCGAGCTGATGGCGCAGGGCATCGACTACCAGACCGCCCACCGGATGACGATCCGCCAGCTCGGCTACGGCGACCATCCGTTCGGCCTCTACGACGTCAGCACCGGCATCCTCGACTCCAACCCGAACGGGTTCCTGTGGAAGCCGCTCGGTGACGACGCGGGGACCGAGTACGACGGCCCGGAGGGCATCGGCACCGGGATCGGCGACCAGTTCACCCCGCGCGATGTCGACGGTGATGGCCGCGGCGGGGCGATCGAGCCGAGCGATCGAACGAGCACGAAGACCGAGCTCACCGAGCTGCCGACGCGACCGGTTCCCGGCGACGCGAAGCGGTGGACCACGTCCGAGGACGGCCGCGAGATCTACCGGCTCGGCGATGACACGTTCGTCGATCAGGATGGCCGGCGCACCGACAACGAGGGCACGTGGATCGATCGCGACGGCTATCTGACCGATCGCTACGGCCGGCGGGTCAACGCCGCCGGTCAGCTGGTCAACGACCGGTTCGAAGCCGTCGACGACTCCGGCACGCGGATCAACCGAGACGGCAGCCCATACGTCGAGCCGACGAAGTTGCCGATGCGCCAGGCGATCGAGGAGGCGTTCCGCACCACCTACGGCGATCGGGTCACGGTGTACCGCGCGCTGCGGCTGCAGCCAGGTCAGGCGGTCGACGGTATGTACCCGGGCTATCACGGCGGTGGCCAGCTGGTCGTGCTGACCCGCGAGGCCGCGATGACCTACGCCGACAAGCCTCCCGGCGAGGTCCCCGGTGGCCTCGAGAACGCGACCGAGATCGTGATCGTGTCGTTCGAGATGACCGCCAACGAGGTCGCGGCGAACATCTACGGCGCGAACCTCGAGCACATGTTCGTGCGACCGGATATCGACATCACCAAGCTCGCCGGCTACCGCGAGGAACGGTTCCCCGTGAAGCCATAACTTGCCAGGATCGCTGGCACGGTGGAACGCCGGTACGTGATCGAGCTCCCGTAAGGTGTAGATTCGCGCGCGATGCAGCGCCTGACGATCTTCCTTAGCTTCCTGATCTTGCTCGCGGCGTGCCCTCCCAAGGAGAGCCCGAGCGCGCTGACCACCAGCAACGATTGCTTCGACCCGGCCGCCAACACGGTCAAGCAGCTGCAGCCCGACGAGACCGAGCCCGAGGCACTCGGCAACCTGCGCGCGGTGGTGATCCACCGTTGCACCGAGGATGCGTGGTCGAGCGAGGCCAAGACCTGCGTCACCGGCGTGCAGTCGCAGGAGCAGCTCAAGGAGTGCTGGTACAAGCACCTGTCCCAGGCGCAGCAGGACCGGCTGAACCGCGCGACCGCGATGCTCGCGATCCGCAATCCGACCGAGCAGAAGCGTGGCTTCGGCGTCACCGCGGTCGAGCCTGCCAAGGGCGATGCTTCCGGTGGCACCATGGTGGTCGTCAAGGGCAACCGTTTCGTGTCCGACGGCGCGCGGGGCGTGAAGGTGTTCTTCGGGGACCGTCAGGGATCGGTCGTGCGGTTCCAGGGCGACACCGAGCTGGTCGTCCAGGCGCCGAGCGGCAAGGAGCGCGAGACGGTCGACGTGCTGCTCGTGTTTCAGCCCGGCGGCGAGATCCGGCTGCCCAAGGCGTTCACGTTTGTGCCGGCGGGCGAGCTGTCCGTCCCCGGGCCCTCCGTACCGTGACCTGATCGTAGAGGTTCGCGATCAGCATCACGACCAGCCCCATCGCCGCGAGCAGGCAGGTGCGCGTGCGGTTGATCATCGTGAAGTCGAGGCCCGCCGCGCCTGACGAGCCGAGCGCGCCGTATAGCAGGTAGTTCCCGCCGTCGGCGAGCCCCAGCCCGAGCGGGATGATGTTCGACAGCCACGTGATCAGGATCCCCACGGTCAGCGCGCCGATCACGATCGGGGCGGACAGCGGGATGTCGGCGACGTGGAGGATCAGGATCGTCCCGGTCCAGTTGAACGCGCGCGACGCCAGCACGAACAGGAGGCCACCGCGGTGACCGCGAGTCCCGAGCTCGCGGATGTTGCGATCGGTCTCCGCCACGCGCTCGATCCACCGGCTCGCACGCTCGGCTGACACCAAACGCAGCCAGCGCGCGCCGCGGGTCAAGGTCGCCAGCATGCCGCGCCGGATCAGCACGATCAGCGCGATCGCGAGCCCGGCCAGCACCACGGCCGCGACGCCGACCAGCGCCTGCGCGCGCGGCGTCAGGTCCATCGCGATCATCGTCAGCGGCACGCCGATCACGATCGCGGCGACCGACAGGAACACGGTCGCCGCGTTGAACATCACGATCGACGCGACCGCAGTCGCCGGCGGGACATGCTCCATCAACATCGTTGCCTTGAGCGGCTCGCCCAGCGAGTGGCCCGGCGTCAGCCGGTTGATCGCGACGCCGCTCGCCTGCGCGGCGAACACCCGCCAGAACGACACCTCCGCGTGCGCACGCGCGAAGCTGCGAATGCCGCCGGCATCGCACAGCACCGACCCGAGGTCGCACGCCGCGATCACCAGGAACCACCAGCCGGTGCCGACGAGCACCCGCCGGATCCCCGACCAGCCAAGCCGATCGACCAGGAATGCGAAGGCGATCCCACCGACCACCAGCGCCACGCCATGCAAGACGTGCCGGCGGCGAGGACGTCCCATCACGGACAGCGTAGCAAGTCACCGGGCCGGCTGTCCGACGGCCCCCGGTCAGCCTGTCCTCGCGGCGGACGCGAACCGCGCTAACCACGCAGCAACGCCGCGCCGGATGGCTGGCGCGCTTCGTGTACCGGAGGCGCGCATGTCCCGCCGACCACCTCGCGATCCGCATCCCCTCGCGCACCATCCCTCGTTCCGCGCGATCATCGAGGCGGCACCGCCGCTGGCCGAGCTCGCATCGCGCCTCGAGGACACTGCCCTCGTCGGCTCGCTCGCGATCGCGTGCAGCGATCTGGCGGATGGCTTCGCCGCGCCGGTGGACAGTCGCCGCCGGCGGGCGTCGCATCATCGCGCGTGGATCGCGGTGCGCGAGATCGATCGCGTGGTCACCGCCGTCGGTCATCGCCGGCTCGCGCCGGCCAAGGTCGTCCGCAAGGCGCAGCGCGCGATCGACCGCGCCGACGTGCTGATCGGTGCGCTGCTACCGGCGTGCTAGGTCGTGGACGTGCTCGTCGTCGTGGTCGACGGCACGGCCAGCGCAGCGCTCAGGACCGCTTCGCGAGCAGCTCGTCGAGCAACGCGCGGAGGTCCTCGATCGGACGGTTGCCGATCACGCGGCGGCCGTTGATCACGAGCGACGGCGTGCCGGTGATCTCGAGATCGGCCGCGCGCTTCATGTCCTCGTCGACGCCGCCCGCATACGTCCGCGCATCGAGCGCCTGCGCGAACCGACCGGCGTCGAGGCCCGCCGCGCGTCCCATCTCCACCAGCTTGTCGCGCGACAGATCCTCCGATGCGGCGAGCATCTTGTCCTGGAGCTCCCAGAACTTGCCCTGCGCCTCGGCGGCGAGCGATGCCTCGGCCGCGAGTCGCGCCGTCTTGTGGACGGGGAGCTGCTTGATGACGAGCCGGAGCTTTCCGCCATACTCCTCGAACAGCTGGTCGAGCGTGCCGTGCACCTTCTCGCAGTAGGGGCACTGCAGATCGGTGAACATCACGATCGTGATCGGGGCATCGGCCGCGCCCTTCGCCGGGCCGGTGCTCTTCAGGCGATCGAACACTGCGGTCTCGACGACGGCAAACTCCTCGGGTTCTCGGGACTGAATTGCCTTGTGCGGCAACGCGGGCGCTTCCTGTGCCGGCGCGAGGCTCGGTGCGGGCGGCGCGTGCTGCGCGCGCGCTTCGGGCGGGTTGGTCGCGACCCGTTCGACGACGCTGGCGACCGGCGGTGGGGTGGGCTCGCTCGAACCGGTGTCACGAGCGATGTAGAGGGTGGTACCGACGGCGGTCAAGGCGACGGCGGCAAAGGCAAGCTTGATCATGGATCCTCCGTGCGAGCTACTCGTGGTTGCGGCTGAGGCACGGGACGGAACGATCGCAGGCAGCGCGGCGACGACGG
>JBBJLY010000135.1:0-22155 GCA_037720695.1 Kofleriaceae bacterium
CGCGCATGCCCTCGGCCGGCGCCGCGACGCGACCGCGCGTGGCTTCGGGCGGCATCGGACCGGTGGCCGGAACGAGGACCGGCGGCAACGGCTCGAACGTGTAGACCATGTCCTCGAGATCGACCGGGACGACACCCTCGAGCTCGCCACCGACGGCCTTGTCGAGCTCGCTCCGGCGCAGGTTCTTGAACCCGAACTCGATCACCTGCGTGAACACCTGATCGCCGTAGACACCGAGGTAGCCGTTCTCGTCGCGCAGCCGGAGCTCCTCGACGAGCGACGACAGCACGGCCTTCGCGCGTTCCTCCGCCGGCTCGTCTCCCGGTGGCACGAGCCGCTCGACGACGTGCAGTAGCGTGGCGCCGCGGATCCCGGGGCTGGCGATCGCGAGCTTGACGCTCCACGCACCGAGATCGACCGCGAAAACTCGACTCGCCATTGGCTACTCTTCCCTCAGGAACACCCACGCGCCCTTCGGCGCGGGAGGCTTCCGGACGTTCTGGATCACGACCTTGGTGTCCCACACGCCGGTCAGCGTGCTGCGGATCGCCGGGAACACCGGCGTGCCGTCCTGCTTCTTCTGCTTGCGCTCGATCTCGCCCCAGGCCTGCACGCGATAGGTCCGGCGCGGCCCGGCGACCGCCATCTGGCCGAGCTTGGTCTTGTCGAGCTCCATCCCGACGACGTCGGCGGCACCCGGGAGCCCGGCACCGACCGCCGCGCTTGCCGCGCTGCCTGCCATGCCGCCCTTGCCCGCGAGCGCCGCGATGCCCTGGGTCGGCGCCTTCACGAACTCGACGAAGTCGTCGACGGTCGTGAACTGCTGACCGAACTGCTTGGACCGCGCGATGAAGCCGGCGAGTGCGAACAGCTTGCGCGGATCGGTGAGGACAGGATCCTGCGGGTTCTTCGCGGACAGGTAGAGCACCGCCGCGATCAGCTGGCTGTTGGTCAGCGCCGACAGGTTGACCTTGCAGGAGCCGTACGCCGTGAACGAGCTGCCGAACAGCGACCAGAATCGATCGTCGACACCCTTCGCCAGCTTCAGCTCGCCCACCGAGTCGATGTAGTTGTTCTTCGCCTTGTACGGGTCCTTCAACGACTCGTAGCCATAGTCCTCGGTCGTGCCGCGCTCGCGCAGCTTGAGCGTCAGCGAGTCGATGTAGTCGGTCATCGCGGCGACCTGCTGCGCGCGATCGCGGCGCCAGCCCTCGGCGTCGCCCTCCTCGAACACCGGGTCGTACGCATTGAAGAACACCAGCGCATCGAGCGCGCTCTTGAACGTCGCCGCCGTGGCGTCATTGCCGTTCAGGCAGTTGACGTTCAGCTTGTCGTCCTCGGTCGAGATCTGACCGACGACGCCACATGTCCCGATGTCGGCGCCGAGCCCGGAGGCATCGGCGCTGGTCAGCCCGACGGCGGCGTTGACCTCCTCCGGGGTGCCGCAGAACGCGAGCATCACCTGGTCGGCGAAGTCGGTGATCTGGACGCTGCCGCGCAGCTCCTTGATGTTGTCGATCCGCTGCTGGAGCCGGATCACCAGCTCGCTCAGGTTCAGCGAGCTGCGCGCTAGGAAGTGCGCCCGCATCTGGTCGCGATAGTTGGCGGACTGGATCATGTCGACGTTGGTCGACGTGCCGAACTGGCTGGTCAGCGTCAGCGTGACCGCGATGCAGATCAGGACGATCACCAGGGCGACGCCGCGCTGCTTGCGCCGGCGCACGGCAGGACGCGCTCGACCGCGTTCACGGTCGATGGCATGCCAGATCGTTGCGAGGTGCTTGATCATCGGGTCACTGCACGAAGTTCAGAGGTTCTTGCATCAAGATGCGTGCCTGGGTCGAGACCTTGTACTCGTCCCCGTTCGGAGCGCGCGTCGTGATCGTGATCTTGACCCGGCTCGGCAGCCAGCCACGCTGGCCGTCGGTCTGCGTGGTGTCCCAGGTCTCCTGCCACTCGAGGTTCTTCCAGTTCCAGAACTCGAGCTTCACCGCGAAGATATCTCGCATCAGGATGTCGTACTCGGCGGGCACGTCGTCCGGCGGATCGTTCGATGGCCGGCGCTGTTCGCGGCGCACCCAGTCGGTCGTGCCCTTCGCGCCATCCTTGCGCGTCACGTACGAGATCACCGTCTGCTCTGACTCGTTGGCATCGGACCACAGCACGCGGTGACCGAGTGTCGAGAACCGGATGTCGTCGAATGACTTTGCGACAAACATCGTGCGCGGGTGGGTCGCCATCTGATCCTCGTTCTTCGACAGGTAGGCGGCCTCGAAATCGGCGACGACGCGGCCAAGCGCAACCCGCAGCTCGTGGTTGCGCTCGCCGGCCTGGAGGTATGTCTTGCGACCGTTGCTGGTCGCCGAGATCGTGCCCCACGCGAGCACCATCATGAGGACCATGATCGCGCTCGCGAGCATGACCTCGAGCAGCGTCATCCCGGCCTCGGCGCGCCTGTTCGGCGCATTCATTGCCGCATTCATTGCCGGATTCATTGCCGGACCCCAGACGGGCGGGTTGGCGTGCGGGGCGTGCCCGAGCCCGAGCCCGAGCCCGAGCCGGTGCCACCGGGGACGTCGTCGAGATCCTGCGAGCCGAGCCCCGAGAGCACCTTGTCCATCGCAGCCGCGTCGGTGAAGAACGCGACGGTGCGGAGACAGACGATCTTGTCGCTCTCGGCCTTCGACTTCTTTGCCGGGTCCCATGGACAGCGATCCGAGACCGAGACCACCTGGCCGACCGGCAGGATGTCGTAGGTCACGATCAGGGTGACCTTGCGGATCGAGACCTTCAGGACCTCCTGCACCATCTGGTACTGGCCCTGAATGAACGACGCACCCATCGACGAGTCGATGTCACCGGAGCCGCCGCCGCCACCGCCACCGCCACCCAGCGGGCCGAGCTGCGACAGCATGCCGCCGAGCGCGCTGTTCTCGAAGCCGCCGACCTCTTCCCCCGATCCGGAACCAGCGGACCCGCCCGAGCCCGCGCCCGAGCCCCCGGCCTTGCGGGTCGCCATCTCCTGCAGCACCTCCCAGCTCGGGAGCTTGACCTCCTCGATCTTGAACGAGTAGCGCATGATCGGCCAGCCCTCGTCCTCGAACGTCTGGTTCTCCTCCATCTGCTCGGTGTCGGAGAACCCGTCCTTCAGCAGGCGCTCCTCGAGCTCGTAGATCTTGCCGCGCGACAGGTCGGTCGACACCCCGATCAGCTGCGAGGTGCGGGTATTGACGATGCTGCCCGAGGCGCTCTTGATCAGCACCGCGAGCGCGAAGCCGAGCAGCGCGAGGCCGATCATGACCTCGAGCAACGTGAAGCCGCGGCGCTGGCCCGTCGTCGTCATTCGTTCTCCCGCTTCTCCTCGGTATCGCCGAGCGCGTTGCGGAGCATGTGATCGTTGAAGTCGTCGAGCGCCTTGTCCTTGAGCTCGACGCGTCCGGTCAGCCCGTGGACGAGGACCGTGAACGTGTCCTCGCCGTCGCTGACCTCGACGACCGCCTTCTCCGCGCTGCCGTTCGGGAAGAAGAAGATCGCGATCTCGCCCTTGGTCTGGACGTCGTCGAGGTGCTGGACCGCCGCCTTGTCGAGCTTGCTCCCGCGGCGCAGGAGCCGGACCCACGGCTTCTTGGTCGAGTCACCGCTGATCGAGTCCTGCGCCGGGACGCACATCCGATCCGCGACGTGGTGTCCCGCGATCGCGGTCGCACGCTTCATCGCTTCCTCGGGATCCCCGACCGCGAGCGCGTCGCTCGGCATCGTCTCGAGCTTCTGCTTGCCACGCTCGATCGCCTGCTTGGCCGCTTCCTCGTCGACCCGCAACGCCTCGTTGCGCATCACCGTGGTCGAGCCCTGGCAGACCTCGACGCTGTAGTCCCACCAGTCCTTTGGCCTGGGATTCGGCGCGTCGAGCCGGATCACGACCCGGTGCATCTCACCGTGCTCGACAGCGAGCTGGCTGGTCCGCCGCATGATCGCCGCCAGATCGTTGGCGTCCTCGACCAGATCCGCCTTGGTCAACGCCTTGAATCCGCCGCGCACGAGCATGACGCTGAGCCCGAGGATGGCGAGCACCACCATCAGCTCGAGCACGGTCAGACCGCGAGGGTCCGGGTTCGGACAATGTGAGGCGCGACGCTTCAACGCATTACCAGGACTTGATGTCGTCGGCGGTGCCTTCGTTCTTATCCGGACCGAACGACAGCACCGCGATGCCGTCGCTCACGCCTGCCGGCAGCTGGCCGGCGCCGCAGATCATCTTGTAGGAACTGCCCCACGGATCCTTGGTATCGGCCTCGGTCTTGCCGATGTGCTGCGCGATCTCGAGCAGGCTCTCCGGGCAGGGCTTGTCGGTGTGGCGAAGCGCCCACTGCGGGTACGCCTCGGACGCGAACTTGGTCACCGCGAGCTGCGCGATCTTGGTCTGCGACTCGCCGAACATGCCCATCACCTTCGGCACGATCACGAGGCCCATGACGAGGCCGAGGATCGCGATGACGATCATGATCTCGAGCATGGTGAGACCACGCTGCGAGTTACGGGTACGACGCTTGAGGAAACGCTTCATGACGTGCTCCTTGACTACTTCGGGGACAGCGAACCGAGGTCCATGATGGGTTGCAGGATCGAGATGACGATAAAGGCGACGACGACACCCATGCCGAGCAACATCATCGGCTCGAGCAGCGCGATGAAGCGCGACAGCTTCATGTCGATCTCGGCTTCATACGTTAATGCCACACGTTCGAGCATTTGCTCGAGTTGACCCGCGCGCTCGCCGACCGCGACCATGTGGATCATCGTCGGCGGGAACTGCCCGGACTTCTTCAGCGTCCCGGCGAGCGATTCACCCTCGGTGACCGCGCGCATGGCATCGTCGACGGCCGCCTGCAGGATCACGTTGCCCATCGTCTGCTTCGCGGCATCGAGCGCGCGCAGCATCGGCACGCCCGCGTTCAGCATCGTGCCGAGCGTGCGCGAGAATCTCGCGACATTGATCGTCCGCACGAGCGGGCCGATCAGCGGCAGCTTGAGCACGAACCGGTGCCACACCTGCTTGCCGCCGTGGGAGGCCTTCCACTTGACAAAGGCGATCCCGCTGAGGATGCCGCCGATCGCGATCCACAGCCAGTAGCGCCCGATGATCGTCGAGACCGTGATCAGGATCCGCGTGTTCCACGGCAGCGTCTTGCCCTGCTGGGTGAACGTCTTCGTGATCTCGGGGATCACCTTGATCATCAGGACCGCGATGATGATCGTGCCGATGAACACCATCACGGCGGGATAGATCATCGCGCCCGTGACCTTGGACTTCAGCTTCTGTGAAGCCTCGAGGAAGTCCGCGAGGCGGGTGAGCACGTCGTCGAGGTTTCCGGCCAGCTCGCCCGCGCGCACCATCGACACGAACAGGTTGTCGAACAGCCTCGGATATTTCTGCAGCGAGTCCGCGAACGACGAGCCCTCGTTGACCGCGCTGCGGACCTCGGACAGCTGCGCCCTGAACCGCTGGTTCTGCACCTGCTCGACCAGCGCACCGAGCGACTCGGTGAGCGGGATGCCGCTCTTGATCAGCGTCGCGAGCTGGCGGGTGAACGAGGCGATCTCCGCCTTCTTGACCCCGCCGAGGAAGCCGCCGAGATCGACATCGCGCGAGATGCCGGCCTTCTTGCGATTCTGAGCGTGCGCCGCCTTGCCGCCACGGGACAGCTCGAACGAGGTGACCAGCACGCCGTCCTTGCGCAACGCCTGGCGCAGCACCTTTGGCGACTCGGCCTCGCGCGTGCCGTTGACGTTCTTGCCCGCCGGCGACAGACCTTTGTAGGCGTACATCGGCATCGGTTAGTCTCCGGACTCCGCGGTCACCAGCATGATCTCCTCGGGGGTCGTCATGCCTTGCACGACCTTGCGCGCACCGTCGAACCGCAGCGAGACCATCCCGGCGTCCATCGCCGCGCTGCGGATCGAGCCGGCGTCGGCCTTGTCGAGACACAGCCTGCGCACCTGGTCGCTCACCATCAGCATCTCGTAGATGCCGGTCCGGCCGCGGTAGCCGAGCTGGCCACATGCGTTGCACCCGACGGTCTCGAACACCGTGCCGGCGGGCGGCGGGTGGATGCCCTTGACCGACGGAAACTCGTACGCGCCGGCGTAGAATGTCCGGGCGTCGAGCCCGAGCTCGCGGAGCACCTCTTCCGACGGGCGCACCGGGCGGGCGCACTCGTAGCAGGGTCGGCGGACCAGGCGCTGGGCAAGCAAGCCGACCAGGGAAGACGCGACGAGGAATGGCTCGATCCCCATGTCGATCAAGCGCGTGATGCCGCCGGCAGCGTCATTGGTGTGCACGGTCGAGAACACGAGGTGACCCGTGAGCGACGCGGTGATCGCGACCTCGGCCGTCTCGCGATCGCGGATCTCGCCGACCATGATGACGTCGGGATCGTGGCGCAGGAACGAGCGCAACCCGGACGCGAACGTCAGGTCGATCTTCGAATTGACCTGGGTCTGCGAGATGCCTTCGAGCTGGTACTCGACCGGGTCCTCGACCGTGAGGATGTTGATGTCGGGCGCGTTGATCTCGGACAGACAGGCGTAGAGCGTGGTGGTCTTGCCCGATCCCGTGGGACCCGTGACCAGCAAGATGCCGTGCGGGCGCTTGATGATCGCGCGGATGGTCTCGAGGTGATCGTTCGCGAAGCCGATGTCCGCGAGCCCGAGGAGCACCGAGCTGCGGTCGAGGAGCCGGATCGTGATCCGCTCGCCACCGGCGGTGGGCACCGTCGCGACGCGCATGTCGACATCCTTGCCGGCCATCTTGCGGCGGATGCGGCCGTCCTGCGGTAGCCGCTTCTCCGCGATGTTCATGCCGGACATGATCTTCACGCGGGCGACGATCGCCGGCTGGAACTTCTTGGGCGCGCGCTTGATCTCGCGCAGCTGACCGTCGACGCGGTAGCGGACCACGACATCGCGCTCGCCGGGCTCGATGTGGATGTCCGACGCGCGATCCTTGGCCGCCTGAAACATCAGCGAGTTGACCCAGTTGATGATCGGGGCCTCGTCGTTGGCGTCGAGCATGTCGACGAGCTCTTCGGAGTGGAACTCTTCCTCCGGCTCGTCGTGCTGGCGCCTGCCCTCCTCGAGCTCGGCGCCGCCGCGCAACCGGGTGTAGGTCTTGTTGATGTGATCGATGATCTTCGAGGCGGCCGCGACCACCGGCTCCACTGGCTCGCCCAGCAGCACGCCGACCGCATCGATCACATCAACCGCGTTGGGATCGGCAACCGCGACCATCACACGGCGGGAACTGTCGCGACCGAGCGGGAGCACGAGGCGCTGGCGCGCGAAGTTGATCGGCAGCTTGTCGATCAACTCGGGCGGGATGTCCTCCGACCGCGGGAGGTCGCGCAGGTACGGCATCTCGGACTGCTCGGCGAGCGCGCGCGCGAGCTGGTCCTCGTCGATCAGCTTCATGCGCACGAGGGTCTCGCCGATCAGACCGCCCTCTTCGCGCTGCTTCGCGAGTGCACGTTCGATCGACTCCGCCGCGACACCGCAGCGGGCGATCAAGATCTCGCCGAGCAACGGGGTCTGTGCACCGACGCCGCCACTGAAGGCATCGCCGCCACGCGGGATCGCCAGGCCGGGTGTCGCCATCGTTATCTGGCCTCCTGAGCTCGCTTGTCGGCCGTCACTTACCGGGCTCCTCGATCGACGAAGGCGCGTACTCGATCGCGCCGTCGATCACGATCTGACGGTTCCCCATGCCGCGCAGGATCTCGAGGTCCTGCTCGACCGAGATCACCGAGCGGTTGATCTCCTCGACCATGCCACGCTTGCGGCGGTAGTCGATCTTGGGCTCGTACTTCATCTCGTTCAGCGACGCGAACGACCGCACGAACTCCTGCCGCTCGCGGACCTTGCGCTCGCGGATCGCCTGCAGATCGAGCTGATCCTTGATGATGTACGGGGTCAGCATGATCAGGAGGTTGGTCTTCTTCTTCGACTTGGTGGAGTACTTGAACAGGTAACCGAGGATCGGGATGTCACCGAGCAACGGAACCTTCGCGACGCTGTAGATGTCGCGCTCCTGGATCAGGCCGCCGATCACGACGCTCTGCTGGTCGTGGACGACCACCTGGGTCTTCAGCTTGCGCTCGCTCCAGGTCGGGCCGAGCTCGGCGTCCTTGCCCGCGATGTCCTTCGCCTCTTGCTCGATCTCGAGGCGCACCGCGTCGTTCGACGAGATGTGCGGCGTCACGTTGAGCGTCAGGTTCAGCTTCTCGCGCTGAATATTCTGACCGATCGAGCCCGGGATGTTCTGGCCGCCCTGCTGCGGCAGGCCGAACCCGCCGAACGACAGACCGGCCTTGTACGGGATGTTGTTACCGACCGAGAACTCGGCCTTCTCGTTGTCGATCGCGATCACGTGCGGGGCTGACAGCACGTTGGTGTTGTCCTGGGTCGCGAGCGCCTGGAACAGGATGCCGTACGACGGGATGCTGGTACCGAGGAACGTCTGCGAGTTCGCCAGCGGCGCGCCGATCAGACCACCGATCAGACCGTTGGCGGAGGCGAGCGTCGTCAGATCGAGCGAGCGCAGGCTCGGCGTCTGGACGCCACCGAGGATGAGGTCGCCGTTCGAGGTCGGGTAGCCGCCGTGCGAGCTGGTACCGATCGACAGATCCTTTGACAGCTGGACCTCGAGGATCAGGGCCTCGATGAAGATCTGCCGGCGCGGCATGTCGAGGTCCTTGACCACCTTCTTGACCGCGAGGAAGTCGCGTCCCGACGCCATGATGATGAGCGCGTTGGTCGCCTTGTCGCCGATGATCTTGACCTGACCCTCGATGCCAGCGCCCTCGATCGGCGTCGGCGCGGGGGCTGGCACTCCGGGCGCGCCTGGTCGGCCACCACCTGGCCGCGGCTGCTGCGCGCCTTGCGACAGCGCGGCGGTCAGCGTGGCAGCCAGCTCCTCGGCGAGCGCATTCGCGAGCGGATAGACGTGGATCGAGGATCCACCCTCGGTCTCGAGATTGATGTCGAGCCGCGAGACCAGCGCCTTGACCCGCAGGTAGCCCGCCTCGCTCGACACGATGACCAGCGTGTTGGTGCGGTCGTCGACCAGGATCTTCGACGGCACGGCGCCCGAAACTTCGTCGCCCGGGACCGGCGGCGCACCCGGCACGGCATTGCCGCGCTGCGGGCGCGGGGCTTGCGGCGCCCCGCCACCACCGGCGCCTGCGGCGACGCCGAGGATCTCGTTCAGCTTGCTCGCGAGCTGCGTCGCGTCCGCGTACTGGACCGGGATCGTGTAGATGCCGTCCGAGCTGCCCGGCAGGTCGATGGCTCGCGCGAGCGACATCATGTCGCGAATCTGGCTGGCGTAATCGGTGATGATGAGGAGGTTGCCGGCGACACCGACGTTACCGGCCGGCGAGCGGATCGAATCGAGCGCCTGGCGCAACGTCTCGATCGGCGCGTGCGACGGGCGCAGGATGTAGCGGACGACCTGGTCCTGGTTGCCCGGGACGCCGTTCTTGTAGATCGGGACGGTCTCGCTCTTCGCCGTCGTCGACTCGACGATGCGGAGCAGGTTGCCCTTCGGCACCACCGTGAGGCCCATCGTCGACAGCGCGACGAGGAACATGTTGTAGGCCTCCGCCGGCGACATCCGGAGCGGCGCCATGATCGTGACCTTCTTGCCGGTCGAGACGATCCGCGGGTCGAGCACGTAGTTCTTGCACGCGAACGTCATCACCCACGTCAGCAGGTCCTTGAGCTCGATCTCGGGCTTGAACGAGTACGTGACCTGACCCTTGATCTTGCCGCAGTTGATCACGGGGTCGTTCGCATCGACGCCCGACGAGGACGGCGTGGTCGGCGCGGTCGGCGGAGACGGCACGGGCTGCGCGAGCACGGGCGGCGCGGCGACCGCGACCACCAGCAGCGAGGACAGGAGACGGCGAGCGAAGCTAGTCATGGGCATGGTCACTTGGGCATCACTTGATTTGGTACTTGAGGGTCGTGGGCTTGCCGCGGCGCACGATATCGACCTCGAGCGACGTCGCCTCGCGCAGCTTCGCGTAGATCTCGAGGCCCTTGTCGACTGACGTCAGCTCGAAGCCGTTGATCGACTGCAGGGTGTCGCCGTTGGTCAACCCGAGCTTCGCGTACGGCGAGGTCGGGCGGATCGCGTAGAGCTTGATGCCGTCGGGCTTGCCGTTCTTCATCGACGGCACGATGCGGGCGCCCTTCATGAACGCCATCGGGTTTGCGGTGACCTTGTCGATCAGCGCCTTGTCGATCTCGTAGGTGGTCTCGTCGATCTTCTTGATGCCGTTGTCGACCGCCGCCTGGTTATCGTCCTTGTTCTCGGGCGGCTTCTCGGGCTCCGCGGCCGCGACGGGCGTGGTCACCGGCGTCTCGCCGGCGAGCATGATGCGCTCGATGTGACCGCTGTTCTCGAAGTCGACGTACTTGTAGCGGATCGCGGTGATCTTGCCGGTCGCACCCGGGATTGGATCACCGAGCGTGTACGCGCCCTGCATCTGGCTGTCGTTGTTGATGAGCGTCGCCCACGAGCTCTTCTCGTCGACGCCGATGTTGGTCGCGACCAGGGCCAGCGGCAGCGTCGTGAGCATCACCGACGACGCGTCGACCGGCTGGCTGACCGATGGCGTGCACTCGGAGCAGAACATGTTGCGCGACGCGAGCTGCGTGCCGTCCTTGCTGCGCTCGGTCTTCGGGGTGTCGTTCGACGGTCGTGCGACCGGGGCGACCTTCTGCGCGTGCGGCGGATCGCCGAGGAACTTGGCCGCGACGACATAGCCGGTGGCCTTCGCGGCAAACACCGCGCACACCATCACCACCACGGCTCCGAGGAGCCAGAAGTAGCGCTTGATCAGATCCTGCATCAGACAGCTCCCTCGGGATCGGGATCGGACGGGTCGGCATCGGGATCTGGGGTCTCGAGCCGGCGGTAGATCGTGCGCGTCGCGATGCCGAGGAGCTTCGCGGTCAGGCGCTTGTCACCGCGCGTGTGGCGCAGCGTCTCGTGGATGACGCGCATCTCGATCTCGGCGAGCGGCATCCCGATCGGGAAGGTCAGCGCAGAGGCCGCACCGAGGCCATTCGACGACGACGCGGCGTCGCGGATCTCGCGGGGCAACGCGTCTTCATCGATGATGCCCGCCGTGCCGGGCGTGGCGCGGGTCAGGACGACAGCGCGCTCGATCGCGTTCTCGAGCTCGCGGACGTTGCCGGGCCAGCTGTAGTCGGCGAGCCGATCGAGCGCCGCGGGCGTGCAACCCGAGATCGGCTTGCCGTTCTTCTCGGCGTAGACCTGGACGAAGTGCTGCGCGAGCAGCGGGACGTCGTCGCGACGATCGCGCAGCGGCGGCACGTTCACCGGGATGACGTTCAGCCGGTAGAACAGGTCCTCGCGGAACCGGCCGGCCTTGACCTCCTCCGCGAGGTTCACGTTGGTCGCGGCGACGACACGGACGTCGATGCGGCGTGACTTGCCGCTGGCGCCGAGCCGCTCGATCTCGCCCTCCTGGAGCACGCGCAGCAGCTTGACCTGCACGTGCCGCGAGATCTCGCCGATCTCGTCGAGGAACAGCGTGCCGCCGTTGGCCGCCTCGAACCTGCCATCGCGCGCAGTGGTCGCGCCGGTGAACGCGCCCTTCTCGTAGCCGAACAGCTCGGCCTCGAGGATCGACTCGGGGATCGCGGCGCAGTTGACCGCCACGAACGGGCCTTTGGCGCGCGCGCTGTTCTCGTGAAGCGAGCGTGCCAGCAGTTCCTTGCCGGTCCCGCTCTCGCCGAGCAGCAGCACGGTGGCCTCGCTCGGCGCCGCCTGCATCACGATGTCCATCGTCCGCCGCCACGCGAGCGACGTGCCGATGATCGCGCGCCGCCGCTTCTCCGCGAGCTGTGCCTTGAGGCTGCGGTTCTCGACCAGCAGCGACTGCTTCTCGAGCGCATTGCGGACGATCCGCACGACGTGCGCGCGCTTCAGCGGCTTGGTCACGAAGTCGTACGCGCCTTCCTTCATCGCGTCGACGGCAGTCTCGACCGTGCCGTACGCGGTCATCAGCACGACCTCGGTCTCGGGCGCGATCGTCTTGGCCGCGCGCAGCAGATCCATGCCGGTGGTCTGCGGCATCATCAGGTCGGTCAGCAGCACGCCGACCCGGTGCTTGCGCAGCAGGTCGAGCCCGGTCGTGCCATCGGTTGCCGACAGCACGTTCAGGCCCTCGCGGCGGAAGATCTTGGTCAGCGACTCGACGATCGCAGCCTCGTCGTCCACGACCAGCACGATCCCCGCGTCGGCACTGGCCCGGAGCTCGATCGGCTCACGCGGGTCTTCTTGCGCCCCGCTCCCGCCATCGACCTGGGCAGCGGCGAACCTCCGGAAGGGACTATTCGCGGGCTGGTTCCACACGGTGTGTCTCGTAACAAGGTCCGGGCCAGCGTGATTCCGCGCAAGTTATTGGATTAACGCGGGATCTGTAGCACGGCACGAGGGGTAATTTCCCACTTTGTCCGGCTGGCGAGGTCAGGCTGACAGCCTGACACGCCCACAGGATCCCGATGACGATCGAGAGCGCGCCGATCGCGACCCCGAACCGACGCCGCCAGGACCGGGTGAGCACGAACTGGCCGAGCGAGGCGCTCGCGATCCCGGAGACCACGGACATCCCCACGATCGATCCCGCCCCGAACAGGGCGATGTACGCGAACCGTGTTGCGGTGGTCGGGAGCTCCGCAAATACCATCGCGGTCATCGCGCCGCTACCGGCCATGCCGTGGACGACGCCGATGATCAGCGGCTGGAGCGCGAGCGTGCGACCGCGCGCGTGGATGTGCTCCGACGGGCCCGCGTGATGGTGAACCCGATCGCGGTGGCTGTGCGCGTGAATAGGTCCCGCGTTCGCGAGCCGGAGCGCGCGCACGATGCCGCGGATCCCGAGTCCGATCAGCATCGCCGCGACCACGAGCTCGAACGCAGAGGCGATCCGATCTGGCAACACGGCGCCCGTGATCACGAGCGCGCCGCCGATCGCCAGGAGCGCGACGGTGTGGCCGATGCCCCACAGCGCGCCGAGCATCACCCCGCGTCGCGGGTCGCGGGTCTCGACGACCAGCGTGGACACCGCAGCAAGGTGATCGGGCTCGAACGCATGACGGAGCCCGATGAGCAGGCCGAGCAGGAGACCACCGAGGGTCGCGAACATCGGCGCGCACTGTACTCGAGTTGCGCTGCTAACGCTTGCCGGCGCGCTCGACCAGCTCGCGGAGCAGGGCCATCCCGAACGGCTTCTCGAGCACGGGCACGTCCATCGTCTCGAGCGACTGCTGGAACAGCTGGCGGTTGTTCGAGCCCGTCGCGAACACGAACCGCGCGCCGATCTCGGGGCTGATGACGCGCGCGCGCTTGAACACCTCGATCCCGTCGATCCCGGGCAGCACGAGGTCGCAGACGATCAGGTCGAAGTTGTCCTGCCGCCGCAGCGTGTCGAGTGCCGCCTCCCCACTCTCGACGAGCACGATCTCGTGGTGGCGGAACACGCGCTCGTAGGTCGCGAGCAACTCCGTGTGGTCCTCGATGAACAACAGCCGTCGGCGTCTAGTTTCGACGGCTCGCGAGATCACACTCATGCTTGCTATCGTCCTCCCAAGCTCGACACAGTGCACGTGGCAAATTGCGTTATAGGGGTAACTGGCAGGTAGCCGGACAGCACACCTTCACGCGACCACGAGGTGGGTGCGCTGGGCGGCCGCGCCGATCGTGGCGATCGCACCGGCATCGAACGCCAGCGCATCCTGCTCGACCCCGTCGGAGAAGATCACGCCACCCATCGGCATCAGCGATTCGAGGCCGATCGTGTGGCCCGCCGCGATCACTCCCGCCGCGATCGAGATCTGCGAGTGCCGGCTGGCGAACGGCTCGCGCACCACGAACACGAGGCGCGGATCGTCCCACCCGAGGTGCGGCGGTGCTCCCGTGGTCCCACCCGTGAACGAGGACACGGCCGCGGCCATGTTGAACACGGAGCTCAGCCAGCCGGTGGACCCCGCGCCGGTCGAGATCAAAACGCCGCTCGACGAGTGCGCCTCGCGCTTGCCCGCAGCGGTGATCGCGTAGCGTGCCGAGACATGCGAGCGCTGGCCGACGAACAGATCGTTGAACCCGAGCAGCCGCTGGCCGTCGGCGAGCCGCGCCTCGGCGAGGGTGATGTGCCGCAGCGTCGCTTTGTGCTCGAGCACTCGCGTCACCGCCGCGCGCGCGTCGGGCGTGCGAAACGGCAGCAGCACACCGTCGAACCGCTCGGGATCGGGGTTGATCGGCACGATCGGGTGCTCGCCCGCATACTTCGCGACATTCGCGACCAGGCCGTCCTGCCCGACGGCGACGATCAGGTCGCTCGGCGCGAACACGAAGTTCGGGATGAAGCTGCGGTCGACCTGCTGCACCCGGAGCCCGAGGTCGAGGCTGCGGTGCAAGACCTCGAGCGAGCGGGTGTACGCGTCGTCCTCACGAACGTAGTCGGCGAAGTCGCCGCCCGCGTGCTCGATGTAGAACTTCGCTTGCGCGCGCGTGTTCCAGCGCTCGACCAGCTGCGCGAGCCGCGTCTTGCGCGTGACCAGGATGATCTTCTCGTACGTCATTTGTGATCCGGTCAATTACTTCCCGATCAGTGACTTCAGCAGATCCGGGCTCACGTTGAGCTCGCCGATCTTCGACGCGTTCTCCGCCAGCTCGCGGAAGGCGAGCGCGATCATCGTCCGCGGATCGCCGCCATTCGGTGCCAGGGCCATCAACGTCTTCCAGTCCGCCTTCTCGAGGGGCTCGAGCGTCGCGCGCATCGCATAGGCCTTGCTGTCGGCATCCTGGCGCGTGTTGTCCGCCTGCTTCGCGATCAGCTGCGTGCGCTGCTCCTCGACCGCGATGTCTGCCGCCATCTTGCGCTCGCGGATCTCTCGCTTCTTGGTCTCGACCGCGAGCTCGGTGTTGAGCTCGCTCTCCTTGATGATCCGCTCCTGCTCGACCGCTGCATTGCGGCGCGCGTAGATCGACTCGTCGGCCTCGCGCTGCAACCGCTCGCGCGACTCCGCCTCCAGGGCGCGCGCCATCTCGGGCGTCGGGCGGATCGCGAGGATCGACAGCGCAAGCGGCTCGACCCCGAGCATCGACACCGCCTCGACCTTGCGCAGCCCCTGCGTGACCTCGGCGACCAAGATCTCTGCCGACCCGAGTGCCTCGCGCAGGGTGAGCCGGCTGATGATCCCCGCCGCGATCACCTGGGTCGCGTTGACCAGCCGTTCCTCGAGCTTCGTGGGATCTTCCGAGCGGTACTTGCCGTCTGCGCCGACCGTGAAGTCGAGCAGGCGCGCGAGCTGCTTCGGATCGAACACGCGATAGGTCAGCTGGCCCTGGACCGTGACGTCGAGGAAGTCCTTCGTGATCTCCTTGAACACGAACGGCACGTCGGCGCTGGCGAGCGGGACCGCGACCACGGTCGACGTCGGGTCGTAGTAATAGAACGACAGCCCCGGGCCCTCACGCTTCACGCGCCCGCTCTTGTAGTGCAGGACGTAGGTCGTCGGGGTCGCCTTCAGGTACTGGATGCCGAACATCGCGCTCCTCCACTTCGTGTAATTGATACACTTAGTATGTGTCGGAACAACACGAAGTCAAGTGGTGACCTAGATCTCGCTCCCACCGCGATGCCCACCCCGTGATGCAGGGAGTCTCCTACAGCTGCAGGTCGGACCCGACACCGCTGGCTCGCAACTGATGGACGTTGTTCGCGGCGCGTGCTGGTCCTCGGCTTGCTCTGTCGGCAGCCATGCAAGGTCTTCGGTCAGCGGTCGTCACCATCGTCACCATCGCCGCACTCGCTGCGTGCGATCGCGCAGATGCCAGACGTCCCGCTCCACTCGTGACCGGGATCGTCGTCGACGGTGACGGCCGCGCGATCGCAGGCGCCGCGGTCAGTCTCGAGGCACGCACCGAGGTCACCGTGCTCGGCCAGCCGGCCAGCGCCCATCGGGTCGCCAGCGATGGCTCGTTCAGCGTGGCGAGTCTGCCGAGCGAGGTCGTCGTCACCGTGCGCTCGCCGGGTCATGCGGCACGCGTGATCGAGCTGGGCGGTGGCGCCGCCGACCTCGGAGGATCACGCTCGGACCACGCCGCGCCATTCGCGCGACCGTGGTCGATCAGCGCGGGCCGCGATCGCACAGGCACGCGTGCGCGTGTCCGCGGCGGCGCCTCGCGGTGAGGGTGGGTTCGACCTTGCCGTCGCGACCACGGACCTCGCCGGGGCGCTCGCGATCCTCGACGCACCAGCGGGCAGCGCGACGCTGACGATCGATGCGCCCGGATTCGCGGCGCTCGACCTCGAGCTCGCCGCAGGAGACGTCCGCGAGCGTCTCGTGCCGCTCGCCCCCGCAACCAGCCTGAGCGGCAAGGTCGTGCAGGACGGACGCCCGATCGCCGGAGCCGCGGTGGCCGTCGGACTGCGACGCGCCCGGAGTGACGCCGACGGCCGGTTCACGCTGGATGGCGTGGGTGACCGCCCCGCGATGCTCGAGGCGGTCCTCGGCGTGCTGCTCGCGACCCTGCGCGTCCCCGCGCGCCCCGGTGCGGAGCTCGCGCTCGCGCTCGCGCCGGGCGCTCGCTTGATCGGCCGGGTGATCGATGGACGTACCACCCACGCGCTGAGCGGAGCCTGGGTCCGGATCTTGCGAATGATGTCCTCCGGCGGCGTGACGTTCAGCGTGCGCGAGTCGGACGGCCTGGTCGACGACGAGCTCTTGACGCGCACCCAGGGCATGTTCGTCGTCCGTACGCTGCGTGCCGGAACCATCCGCATCCAGGTCGCGAGACCGGGGTACGCGCCTCGCAACGTGAACCTCGAGCTCTCCGGCGGACGCACGTCGACCGTCCGTATCGCACTCGACCCGCTCCTCGATGTCCACGGTCGCGCGCTCGATCACGTTGGAAGGCCGGTCGCCGGCGCGAGCGTCCAGGCACTACCGGCGGCGAGCGCCGATGTGCAGCACGAGCCGGTCGTGACCACGACCGACGCGAGCGGCCGGTTCGCGCTGGCGCTGCCGCCGAACGCAGCGACCCATGTGATGATCCGGGCTGCCGACCTCCGCGGTGAGCTCACGATCCCGGCCGGAGATCCGCGACCGGTCACGATCACGGCGGAGCCTGCTGCGCATGCGCGGGGACGGCTGGTCGACGGCGCGGGAACGCCGATTCATGGCGGCCTCGTCACGATCCTTTCGAGCGGCCTGGGCAAGGTGCCGACCGTCCACAGCTCGACCACCGGCGAGTTCGACTTTCCCGGTCTCGTGCCCAGCGACTACCTGCTCCACATCGAGCGGCCCGGCTTCGCGACGATCGGCGCCGGCCCGTTCAAGGTCCGGCGCGGCCGCGCGGAGCTCGGCACGTTCATGCTCCATCCCTCGATCCCGATCGCCGGCATCGTGGTGCAGCGCGGACAACTGGTCGCTGGCGCGGACGTCACCGCACACGGCAACTTCGGCAGCACGAGCGCCGTGACCGACGCGAATGGTGCCTTCGTCGTCGACGGCTTTGGCCGCGATGCCAAGGTCTCGCTGTGGGCCGATACCCCGGGCGCCCATGCACCGCTCGTCGAGGTGCGGGCCGGGACGTTCGCCAGGCTCTCGCTCGAGGCCAGGCCGACACGCCCGAACAAGTGACCCCGCGGTTGTCGCGGCGACCCCTGTCCGGCGCGAGCGAGCTCCGCTCGCGTCGATTTACTCCTAGCAACGAGAAAGCACGAGAACGAAGTCATGACCACGAACACCAACATCAAGTCTCATTCCACCCCGATGG
This sequence comes from Kofleriaceae bacterium, assembly GCA_037720695.1. Classification (GTDB taxonomy): domain Bacteria; phylum Myxococcota_A; class Polyangia; order Haliangiales; family Haliangiaceae; genus JABFXX01. Next base: position 17,873 of record JBBJLY010000135.1, read on the forward strand.
CGCGCGGCGCCGCTCTGCTCCTGCTCGCCGTGACGATCGGCGCCGGCGGCTGCGTCGACGAACAAGAACCGGTTACGAGCGAACAGCTCCAGGGCCTCAGCGCGGAAGACCGCGCCGCCTTGCTCGACGACGACGCCCTCGCCGACGAGTCGCTCGTCGCGGACGACACGAAGGCCACCGCCGACAGCAAGGCGGACGTGTCACCCGACTTCAGCTGTTACGTGAGCCCCGCGTTGTACGATCGCGGAACCCAGATCGAGTACTGGGCCTACGCGCGCTGCTCAGGTCGGGTCAACGAGCTGTGGGTCGACTCCTGGTTGCTGCGCAACGGTTCGACCGTCGGAAGCACCAGCCGCCGCTGCACGGAGACCCACGAGTGCAAGACGGCCGTGAAAAACGCTCCCGACCCGTCCGGTAGTCAGTACTGGGAGAGCAAGGCGAGCATGGATGCCCGGAGCGGCAGCCAATGGTTCGACGACTACGGCTCGAAGGCGGCCTACTACTGAGCGCCCCGACCGTGTGATCATCGGATGGCCGCCCGGGACCTCCCGGGCGGTCGTCGTTTCGGTCATTGCGCGGCGAGGATCTCCTGTGCGGCGCGTTCGCCAGCCTCGATCGCACCTTCCATGTAGCCCGGCCACGCGATCGCGGACTCGGTACCGGCGATATGGACGTTGCCGCTCGGTTCGCGCCACCGCGCGCCGCTCGCGAGCACGCCGGGCCCGAGCCCCGCGACGCATCCGCGACTCCAGGTCTCACGGCTCCAGTCGACCACGCAGGTCTCGAGGGGACGGGTCGCCGGATCGCCGAACGCCTCGCCGCGGGTGGCGAGGACGCCGGCGCGGCGGGTCTCGGGCTCGCTCGCGTGGAACGCTGCCGCCTCGGGTCCGACGAGGAACGCGAGCAGCATCGGATGAGCGCCCTCGGCATCGGCGAGCGCCACGGTCGCGCGCACCGCGCCGCGCGGGAAGTAGGCCTCTCCGGACCAGCCGGTGTCGCGCCAGAACGCGCGGTCGTATGCCGCGAACAACTTCACGACCGGGCCGGGTCGCGAGGCGGCGACCGCAGCCTGGTGTGGGGCTGCGAGCGGCACATCGATCTCGCGCGCGAGCGCAGGTGGCAAGGCGAGCACGACGTGGTGGGCGCGCTGCGTCGCGGCGTCGGTCGTGACGCTGCACGGCGGCCCGGTCCGGATCGCGCGAACCGCAGCCTCGAGCTGGATCACGTCGCCGAGCTCGGCGGCGAGCCGCAGCGCGAGTCCCTGCGCGCCCCCGACGAAGCGATGCTCGCGGCCCCACCGGGCAGATCCGGTCCAGGTGCCCCGAAGCCGCCGGTCGCGCGAAACGTCGCGAGGTAGTGCAGCAGCGACAGGTCTGCCGGATCGGCCGCGAGCACGAGGTCGGCGTGCATCGCGATCCGCTCGCGCGCAGCATCGTTTCGGATCGTCCGCGCGAGATACCCGGCGAGCGACTCGGCATCGAGCGTGGCCGCGCCTGGGGTCTGCATCGGATCGAGGACGTCGATCGCACGGCTCGCTTTTGCGATCTGGCGTGTGGCGCGCAGCTGCGCGAGCGCGGTCGCGAGTCGGGCGAACACCCCGGCGATCGATCGCCACCGTCGAGCAACGTCCGGCCATCGCGCCGCTGCGGGAACGATGCGATCCCGAGCTCGGTGGCGAGCGCCGCGAGCCTCGGCTGGCCGACGCTCATCCACTGGCCGCCGAGATCGATCGTCGCGCCGGCGAGCGTCCCGTTCCACAGCCTCCCGCCCACGCGTTCGCGCGCCTCGAGTACGCGCACCATCGCGCCCTGGCTGACCAGCCGGCGCGCGCACACCAGGCCCGACAGCCCGGCGCCGACAATGATCGCGTCGGGGATCACGACAGCCAGATCCGCACACGACGCCCCAGGCCGAGGAACCACAGCGCGATCGCCATCCGCCACGGGGCGGTGAACCGGATCGGCCTGCGCTTCAGGCAGCGCTCGATCAACGCGGCCGCGCGCTCCGCCGAGATCACGAACGGGCGCGGGCCCTGCCCTTCCGACATCGTCGTCGCGACGAAGCCGAATCGCACGTTGGTCACCGCCACGCCGTGCGGCCGGCACGCGAAGGCCAGCCCCTCGAGGTACGACGACAGCCCGGCCTTCGAGGCCGCATAACTGGGGGCGCCGTCATCGATCAGCCGGTCCGCCTGACTCGAGAGCCCGAGGAAGTGCCCACGCCGCGCGGCGACCATGCGCGGCAGCACGACCTCGGCGGTGATCACCGCGCCGGTCAGGTTCGTCGTGACCACCTCGGCCTCGGCGGGGCTCGCGAGATCGAGCACGCGACCGATGCCGGCGGCATAGATGCAGGCGTCGGGGGTGGCATCGGCGAGCGCCGCGCTCAGCGTCTCGCGGTAGCTCGTCGCGCAGACATCCGCGACCACGTGGCGATAGCGCGGATCGACGAACCCCGCGTCGCGGCGAGCGAGCCGAGGACGTCCCAGCCCGCGGCGGCAGGCGCTGCGCGATCGCCAGCCCGATACCGCTCGACGCACCGACGACGATCACGAACGGCACCACGCGAGTGTACTTCCGTCGCGCGCGGTGTGCCGGCGCGCAGGTTAACGCGCGTGATCTCCGGTGGCGCCACGACGCGCACGGGTGGTCCCCAGTACGAAGGACCGCGGCTGACGTAGAGCTGCGTGTTGGCGACCGTGTAGCGCCCGGCCAGCAAGCCGCCCTGCTGCGCGGCCACCAGGTAATGCCAGGGCCAGACCTGACCACCGTGCGTGTGACCGGAGAGCTGGAGATCGACGCCGTGCTTCGCGGCCTCGTGAACCTGCCGCGGCTGGTGGGCCAGCAGCACGACCGCGCGCGCCGGATCGCGCCCCGCGAGCGCACGCGCCAGATCCGCCGGCCGACCGTACCTGCGCGCGGCGTGGTCCTCGATCCCGGCGAGCTCGAAGCTCGCGCCGTCGCGCGTGATCGAGGCACGCGCGTTGCGCAGCACGCGGATGCCGAGCGTCTCGAAGTGGGCGACCCAGGGCTCGGCGCCGGCGTGATACTCGTGGTTGCCGGTCACGAAGAACACGCCGTGGGGGGCGCGCAGCTCGGCGAGCGGGGCCACGGCCTCGCGTAGCTCGTCGACGGAGCCGTCGACGAAGTCACCGGTCAGCGCGATCAGATCGGGGGCGAGCGCGTTGGTGCGCGCGACCAGCTCCGACACGAACGTGCGCCCGATCGTCCCGCCGACGTGCACGTCGGTGAGCTGGACGATCGTGAAGCCGTCGAGCGCGCGCGGCAGGCGATCGAGCGTGACGGGGACGTCGACCACCTCCGCATCACCGAGCGCCTGGATCATGCCAAAGCCGACGTGGCCCACGACCGCCGTGCCGACGACGCCGCCGGTGATCCGGGCGAGCGCCTGGCGACGCGATGGATCCATCGCGGGCGAGCGGCGCGCCCGACGCACCAGCCACACGAGTATGCGCCCGAGATCGGACAGCACCACGGCGAGGAACGTGAACCCGAACAGCGCCCAGCCGACGAACACCGGCCACGCGAACCAGCCGTTCGCGCGCGGCGGCCCGCTACCGCTGATGAAGTTCAGCGCCAGGATCGGCAGCACGGGCAGGATCACCGCGAGCGTGACCGCGATCCGCGCGCGCCCCTGGAGCTGGGTGGTCCGGACCAGGCGCCACCACACGTAGCACCCGACGAGCCCGAGGACCGCGACGAAGATCAGGGTTCGCACGTCCGCCACAGCATGGCAGATCGATCACCGTCAGCGTACGCGTCGGCGGCGCACGAGCACGAGCACGAGGCCGAGCACCAGCCACCCGATCGCGAGCGAGCCACCGCTCGACGCCTGACAGCCGGCCGTGGTGGGTTCGGGCGGTGCGGGGACCGGGCAGTCGACCGAGCCATCACCGTCCGTGTCGAGATCCTCCGCGCCGCAACCACACACGCCGGGCTCGCTCTTGTGCGCGCTCCACGGGCACTGATCGAAGCAATCGATCACGCCATCGGCATCGCCATCGGCGTCGCCATCGCCATCGGACTCGACGACGCCACAGCCGCACGTGCCGGGCGCGGCCTTGTCGGGGTCCAGCGGGCAACCGTCCGAGCAATCAGCCGTGCCGTCGCCATCACCATCGGTCGGATCGTCGACCACGCCGCAGCCACACGCGCCGGGCTCCACCTTTTCGGGATCCTGCGGGCAGCCGTCGGCGCCATCGCACGCGCCGTCGAGATCGCTATCGGTGCACGTGAACGTCGCGGTCAGCGTGTAGCTGCCGG
>JBBJLY010000349.1:0-7191 GCA_037720695.1 Kofleriaceae bacterium
CGAGCCGCCCGGCTGCGATCACGACTTCTTCGCCGCCGGGCTGCGCAAGGCGCTCTACAACTACATGCACGGCATCGGCCTCGAGGCCGATCCGCGGAGCTGGTTCTCGCGACGCAAGAAGCTGCCGGGGGTCACGGTGCCGCCGGATCTCGTGCGCCGGGCGCTCGCGGAGTAGCAGTCTTCGCACCGTCGATCACGGCCTGGACCGCGACGACTTCACGATGCGCCGCTCCGCGCTTGACCACGAGCATCGTGTGGGCCTGCTCGAGTGCGGCGAGGCCAACGTCGCGGTGACCGAGCGCGAGCTCGACCCGGCCCGTCATCTCGTGGACCTTCGCGACCGCGTATGACCCCTCGCCCTGGGCCGCGGCGATCGGCCTTGCGCGTGCGACCGCAGCACGCGCGAGGGCGGGTCGCCCGGTGCGCAGCGCGATGTCAGCGAGCGTGAGCTCCATCTGGTCGGCGGGCGGAATCGCGCCGAGCCGCAGCTGGATCGCGAGCGCCTCCTTGACCGATTGCTCGGCAGCCCGAAAGTCGGTTCGCGCGCGCTGGATCCGGGCGAGCACGTGCGTGGCATCGGCGACCTTTGCGTGTGCGGGACCCAGCTCGCGCGTCGCGATCTCGAGCGCGCGACGGATGTGAGTGGTCGCGAGCTCGAGGTCGCCGTGGTCGCAGAGCGTGCTGGCCAGCTCGACCAGGGTGGGCACGAGGACCACCGAGGTCGGGCCGCTGGTGGCTTCCTTCAACGCGAGGCCGCGCTCGAACAGCGCGCGTGCTTCTTCCAGGTTGCCGGCCCGGTGCTCGACATCTCCGAGCGTCGTCCACACCACCGCGAGGTGGCGGAACCGCGGGCCGTAGTTGCGCTCCAGCACGTCGGCGGCGCGTCGAAGATGCGTGCGCGCCGCCGGCAGATCGCCGAGCTCGACGGAGATCGCGGCGAGCCGGTTGAGCGTGCGCGCGAGCTCGGAGTTCTCCCCGTAGACCTGTTCCTGGAGCGCGATCGCCTCGGTATAGCGGTCGCGGGCGAGCGCCCAGTTTCCCCGCTTCATCGCGACGTCGCCCATCGAGCTCACCAGCTCCGCGCGCAGCCGGGGCGTGTTGCCCGCGCGCAGCACGGCAGCCTCGGCGACCGGCACCATGCTCTCGGCGTCAGCGGGCCGCTCGAGTCGTGCGATCAGCGTGTCCAGGATGAACAGCCAGGCGCGCGCCCCGAGGACATCGTCGTGCGCCTCGGCGGCGAGCTTCGCGGCCTGCTCGAAGGTCGAGAGCACCCCGGCGAGCTTGTTGTTCGCGATCAGGTTCGCACCGAGAGAGATCCGCACCTCGGAAGCCAGCGCCTTGCGCTGCGTGGCATCGGCGCGTGGGACCAGCGCCGTGATCGTCGCGAGCGCTTCCTCGACGCGACCGACCGTGCGCATGACCTCGACCTGCCCGATCACCGCTGAGATCGACTCGATCTCAGCGCGGGCGGCAGGGTCGGCCGGCAGCGGTGCGCTGTTCGAGAGCTGCACGACATCGGCGCACTCGGCGATCGGGGGCAGCTCGTCGACGAGTCCCGTGCGGTCCTTGACCCGAGGGAGCTCGGCGAGCGTCGCCTCGAGCGTGGCACGCGCGCGATCGAGGCAGAGCTCGCGAAGCTCGAGCAGCGCGACCGGCTGGATCCGACGCACGTGCACGTCCTCGCAGGCGGCGGTCCGCGCGGTGCGCCAGCCGGTCATCCAGGTATCGAGCTTGGCCAGCGCCCGATCGCCGTTCGCTGCGGGCAACACCCGGCGGAGCCGCGTGGCGGTCGCGAAGTCGGCGGTCGCGTCGAGGCAAGGCGAGGCGGTGGGGGCAGCATCACGGCCGCGCAACGACGCGAGCCCGGCGCCGGTGCCGAGCAGGACGACCCCGGCGACGGCGACGCCGGCGAGGTTCCGGCGGGTGCGCTGCGGATCGCGCCCGAGCTCGGCGAGCAGCGACGGCATGCCGGGCCAGCGCGCCGCTGGATCGCGCGCGAGTGCACGCCGCAGCCCGGCCTCGACGTGGCGCGGCAGCGGCCGGGCAGGGGGCGCCGGCGGCCGCGCCAGCGCCGCGCGCAACGTGGCATCGGAGTCACCAACGAATGGCCGCTTGCCCGTGAGCGCTTCCCACAGCGCGACGGCGAATGCGAACTGATCCGCGGCAGGTCCGATCTCCTCGCGTGCCCACTGCTCGGGTGCCATGTACGCCGGCGTGCCCATCACGAGGTTCGTCGCGCGGCCGTCCGACTTCGCGAGCTCGAGCGCAAGCCCGAAGTCGGCGACGCGCGGGTGACCGTCGTCGGTGACGAGGACGTTGTCGGGCTTGAAGTCGCGATGCACGATGCCCGCTGCGTGCGCCGCGGCGAGCCCGCGTCCCGCCGCGACATACATCGCCAGGATCTCGCGCGGCGTCCGGCTCGCAGCCGCGAGCCAGGTCCGCGCAGTGCCGCCGGGGACGTACTCCATCGCGACCCACGGGTGTCCCGACCAGGTGCCGACCTGGTACACGGTGACCGCGTTGGGATGCGAGAGCCGCGCGAGTGCCGAGGCCTCGCGGAGGGACCACTGCTGGCCGTCGACCGCGACCACGACGTGGAGCTTGATCGCGACGTCGCGGCCGAGCCGGATGTCGTGCGCGCGGTAGACGCGACCCATCCCGCCCTCACCGAGCACCTCCTCGATGCGATAAGCGTCGTCGATGATCTGCCCGGTGGCGAGCGCCCTCGGGGGCAGTCGCCGCGACATCCCGAGCGCAAGCTTTATCAGGTCGTCGAGATCGTCGTCGGGTGCGCCGGTGGATTCACCGCTGACCACCGTCGTCGCATGGACATCCGCGGTCTTCACGATCCGACGACCTGCTCGCGCAACCGCTCCTTCAGGCGCTCGAACCGCTTGCGGAGCGCGGCGGCCTTCTTCCCGAGCTGCGCAGGGTCTTCCTCGCCCAGCACGCGCGCGATCTCGGTCACCCGAGCTTGCGATCCAGGCGCAGGCCGAGCAGCACGTGATCGTCGGGCTCGAGCGTCTCGCGGAGCCGCGCGAACATCTCCTTCACCGCGGTGCGCTGATGCAGCGGGTGCTCGTGCGGGCGTACAGCATCGCCTGCGCGAGCTCTGGGAACTCGGAGACCGGCACCTCACGGCGCGACGTGCTCCGGGCGGTTCGCAGGAGCTCGTGGCGGGCGATCGTGTAGGCCCACACGCGGAACGTCGACTCCCAGCGAAACTTCGGCAGGCCTTTCCACAACGCCTCGCAGGTCGCGCTGAACGCGTCGTCCGCCTGGCCTTGATCACGCGCCAGCCCGACGAGAAATCCGTAGAGCTCGCTGCCGTACGCCTCGAGCGCGACGCGCACGGCACCTGCCAGATCACCGGCCTCGAACCGCGCCCTGACGTCAGCTTCGACGGCAGCTCGCGCCGTACTATCCATGATCCCAGGTTACCGCGACCGCGGGTGCGGAATCACGCGTCATGCGCGCGGTCACTCTCCCAGAGCCTGTCCCGGAGCTGGGTCCGGAACGAATCGAGCCCGACCCGGCAGCACGGGCTGCACGAGATCGGGCTCGCGGTTCGAGAACCGAAGCCTACAGGTGTGAGTCGATGTCCTTCTCGAGCGAGTCGAACAGGTTGCCGGTGTCCTTCGTGAAGGCATCCCAGGTCGTCGCGGTCTCGGTGCCCATGCGGTCGAGGCGGGCGCCCAGCTCGGTGCGGCGCACCTTGAGCGCGGCCGCGGCCTCTTTGGACTTCGCATCGGTCTTCGCCGCGAGGCGCGTCATCTTCTCGTCGATGCGAGTCAGGCGCTCCTTGACAGTGGCCTGATAGGCGACGCGCGACTGATCGAGCTTGGCCTGCGCATTGGCGAGCTCGCCCTGCTGCGCGGTGACATCGGCCTGCTCCTTCGCGACGTCCTTCTGCTCCTTCGCGACGTCCTTCTGCTCGTCGCGGATGTCCTCCTTCTGCTCCTGGACGTTTTCCGCGTTCTTCTTGACCGCCTCGGCGGCCTTCTCGTTCTCGTTCTTCTTGCAAGCGCCAGTAGCGAACAGCGCGAGCACGGTAGCCATCAGGATCGAGCGCATTTGATATGTCCTCCTATTGAACAGCCAGCAGGGTTGCAAACGGGATGCCTCGCCGAGCCCGCCCGAAGCTCGCGAGGAGCCCCGTCTGACGGCTCGCGGGATCCCGGTGCTGTGCCGGAGAGATCCAGCGCGCGCGCGCGCACGAACGTCGTCGGTAGCTGATGATTGTCGACGATCGCCGACGATCTACTTGGTGACCGGAAAGCCGCGGTCCCGCATCAGCGCGTTGGTGTCGACGTCCCGGCCGCGGAACTGGCGGAACGCGACCTCGGGCGCGATCGAGTTGCCGACGCTCATGATCGCGTCGTGCAGCTTCTTCGCGGTGGGCTTGTCGTACAGCCCGCCCGGCGCCTGGGCGAACGCCTCGGCGGAGTCTGCGGTGAGCGTGTCGGCCCACAGGTACACGTAGTAGCCGGCGGAGTACTCGTCGCCCGAGAAGATGTGACCGAAATGCGGCGGTCGGTGGCGGAGCACCACCTCGGCCGGCGCGCCGATCTCCTTCATCAACGTGGCCTCGAACGCGACCGGGTCGATCGGCTTGTCGGTCGGCGCCAGGTGGATCTTCATGTCGTAGATCGCAGACGCCAGGTACTCGACGGTGATGAAGCCCTGGTTGAACGTCTTCGCCTTGTTGATCTTCGCGACCAGCTCGGCGGGGATCGGCTTGCCGGTCTTGTGGTGCAGGCAGAACTTGTTCAGCACCTCGGGCGTGATCAGCCAGCGCTCGTGGAGCTGGCTCGGAAACTCGACGAAGTCGCGGAGCGTGTTGGTCCCGGCGAGCGTCGGGTAGCGCACGTTCGACAGCAGCCCGTGCAACGCGTGCCCGAACTCGTGGAACAGTGTCTGCGCGTCGTCCCACGAGATCAGCACCGGCGTGCCCGCCTTGCCCCTCACGAAGTTCGAGTTGTTCGAGACGATCGGCGTGACCGGCTTCTTGAACGACTCCTGCGTGCGGTACTCGCTCATCCACGCGCCGCTCCGCTTGCCCTGGCGCGCGTACGGGTCGAAGTACCAGACACCGACGTGCTTGCCGTCGCGCGTGACCTCGTAGGTCGTGACGTCCTTGTGATAGACGGGCAGGCCGCGCACGGGCTTGAACGTCAGGCCGTAGATCTGGCCGGACATCCAGAACATCGCATCGCGCATCTTGTCGAGCTGGAGGTACTGCTTGACCTCGTTCGCGTCGAGGTCGTACTTCGCCTTGCGCACCTTCTCGGCGTAGAACCGGTAGTCCCACGCCGCGATCTTGTGGTTCGCCTTGTCTGTGTCGACGATGTTCTGCATGTCGGCCACCTCCTCACGCACGCGCGCGACCGCGGCCTTCCACACCTTCAGCATCAGGTTCATCGCCGCGTCGGGCGTCTTCGCCATGTTGTCGTCGACGATCCAGTGCGCGTGCGTCTGAAACCCGAGCAGCCGAGCGCGCTCGGCGCGGAGCGCCAGGATCTCGGAGATCACGGGGCGATTGTCGTGCGCCTTGCTCTCGCCACGACTGATGAACATCTTCCACGCCTGCTCGCGCAGGTCGCGACGGGTCGAGTAGGTGAGGAACGGGTCGACCGACGAGCGCGTGTTGGAGATCAGCCAGCCCTTCAGCTTCTTGCCCTCGGCCGCGACCTTCATCGCGGCGCGCAGCTGATCCGGTAAGCCGGCGAGGTCGGCGTCGGTCGCGAGCAGCAGGTGCTGCGACTCCTCGTCGGCGAGCGCGTTCTGGCTGAACGTGGTGAACAGGGTCGCCAGGCGCTGATTGATCGCCTTCATCCGCTCCTTCTGTGGCTTGCCGAGCGCGGCGCCGCGGCGCGCGAAGTACCGGTACGTGACGTCCGTCAACCGCGCCTGATCCGGCTCGAGCTTGGCCCGGGCGCCGTGCACCGTCTTGATCCGCGCGAACAGCGCCTCGTTCTGCACCAGCTCGTCGATCAGCGCGGCGCGCAGCGGTGCGACCTCCTGCTCGACCGCCTGCATCGCCTTGTCGTTCATCGACGCCGTGAAGGTGTCGAAGATGCTGGCCGCGCGCGCATACGGCCGGCCCGCATCCTCGTACGCGAGGATCGTGTTCTCGAACGTCGGCGCATCCTTGGTCGCGACGATCGCGGCCATGTCGGCGCGCCGCAGGTCCATGCCCTTCAGCAACGCCGGCTTGAAGTCCTTGACCCGCACCTTGTCGAACGGCGGCACCCCTCCAAACCGCCCCGACCACGCCGCGAGCAGTGGCTCGGTCAGCGGCTTGGTCCTCGCAAAGGCGAGCTTGCGGAAGGCGACCATGGCGGTGGCGGTGGCGGTGGTGGAGAGAAAGGCGCGGCGCTGCATCGAGCCGGTTATGGCACGGCCCCGCCGCGGATCAGGGGGCGAAACGCAACCGGTGGTGCGTGTACTCGAGCTTGCGGCAACGCGGTACGCCGTCGTAGTCGCCCGACCACGCGAACACGTAGCCGACGTCACCGCCGGGAGGTGCTTCGATCGTCAGCGGGTTGCACTCGAAGCTGCGATCGCGCACCAGCAAGCGGTGGCGACCTGGCGCCAGCTCGGTGCGCGTCCCGACGAGCGTCTTGCCATCCCCTGCAAGCTTGACCGCGAACCCGCGGTCGTACGCGCTGATCACGACACGGCCGTCGATCCGCGGCTTCGCGGTCACGCTGCAGTGCCTGCGGTCACCTGGCTTGACCTCGCAGGTCTGCGACCCGAACGTGAGCGGGGTCACGACATCGACGACGCGCGAGCCGGGGCCGACATCGAGCGCGATCGCGAGCTGGCCCCCGATCTCTGGCCGCGGCTCGGGCGACGTTCCCGGCTTGACGACGATCACGCCGTCGACCATGACGTACGCGCGCTCGAGATCGAGCGAGTTGGGATCACGGGGCCCACTGGTGACGACGAACAGGCGCCCGGGCGTGGTCGCGAGCTTCTCGATCAACGCGTCGACCTCGGCCCGGTCGGCGGCCGTGGGCGACAGCGCGAGATACAGCTCGTAGCTCTTGATCGCGTCCAGCCAGCGCGACAGCCGGCGCTCGACATCGGCGATGTTGTACGCGGTGCTCGGGTGTGGCGAGATCGCGAACGCCTTCTGATAGAGGCCGAGCGCCTCCCGCAGATCGCCCTTGGTATCGGCGGCAACCG